>JBAXXD010000086.1:0-15932 GCA_037128135.1 Verrucomicrobiia bacterium | reverse complement strand
GAGGTCTTCCACCTCGGAGGAGTGCGCAGCTTCGCAGCGCACGAGCGCGGGCATCTTGCCCGCTTCTTCCGCAAGCGGGCAAGATGCCCGCGCTCCTGTGTGCTGCAAGTTTCGGAGATTTCCCCCTGCGGAGGTTCAATGCTCAACCTCCTTTTGAAGTAGTTGGATTTCCTCGGGGGGAGGGCGAAGAGGCGGTTGACGCGGTCGTTCAATTCGGATTTGGCGTCTTGAAGGGCGGTCGTGAGGCGGAATTGTTCGGTGCGCTTCTCTGCATCCGGCCCGCCGACGCCGGTCGTCATCATGTGCATTCCCGAAGAATTCCGTGCAAATATGTCGGGTTGGTGGTATGGGTGCCTCCGTTATGAATTACCGTCAGGTCATCACCATTGAGCCGGGGAAACGCGGCGGTCGCCCGTGCATCCGCCACATGCGGATTGCCGTGGAAGATGTGCTGGGGTGGCTTGCGGCAGGAATGTCGCACCGGGAAATTATTGAGGATTACCCGGAACTCACCGAGGACGACATCCTGGCCTGTCTCGCCTATGCGGCCGACCGGGAGCGGCGCTTGGTTCATGCCGCATGAAGTTGCTTTTTGATCAGAACCTGAGTTTCAAGCTCTGTCGGCTGCTGGCCGATGTTTTTCCCGAATCTTCCCAAGTGCGCCTCGACGGGCTCGCGGAGACCGACGATCCGACCATCTGGCACAAGGCCGGAACAAACGGGTTCGTGATGGTTTCCCAGGATTCCGACTTCGCGGACATGGCCGCGCTTTATGGCCCGCCTCCGAAAGTGATCTGGCTGAGATGCGGAAACCAGCCGACCAAAGAAATTGAGTCGCTCCTGCGAAAACACGCGGAGGCGATTTTTGCGTTCGAGCGGGATTCGACTGCGGCCTGCCTGGAGATTTTTTAGAAAACGGAGAGAGAGCGTAACACCGATAACGGGAGGGCGAACCGCCGTGTGAGCCCAAATATTTTACTCCGGTCTTGGGATTGGCAGGCGGGGCGGGGCGGTTTCCCACATGAGGCCAATCTCGTCCGGGGTGAGCCCGTAGGCTTGGTTCACAAGGTCGCCGAGTGTGCGCTCCAGCTTCAGCGCTTCGGTGGCGAGGGCTCTCGCGGGTTCGATGGTGCGGGTGTATTCCTCCCGCAGGGCGCTCAGCCCGGCGGCGGTGAGCGGAAGCTTCCTGCCCCGGATGCGTTTCACTTCGGCGACGAAACTGTCGGAGTCGAGGCCGGTCAGGCATTGGAGTTTGTTGCCGGGCTTCTCGATGGCGTATTCCACGCGCAACCAGTCGAGCACCGTGCGTTGGGTCTGCTGCTGGCTAGCAGTGATCTCGATGAGGCGGCGCACACTCTCGTCGGCTTCGTTTCGCTGAACTTGGGTCGGTCGTGGAATGGGAAGGTCTTGAACAAAAGCTTTTATGAACCGGAGAGCCTCGTCCTTTCCGTGCATGGCCCGACGCCATGCAAACCACCAAGTAATCGGAGCGTTCGTAACTGCCAATAGCCACAGGTCGTCTGTCGGAAGGAAATATGCAGTGTTGTTGCAGAGAGTCCCGGCGGCATCCAAGCACCACTCTGGCCGCCATGTAATTTCCGGGAACATGATCTTAGGTTTCTCGAATGCAGCCCAATATGCGCATGACCTAAGTTCCCACCAATATCGGCCTTGATCCTGACGCTTTTGCAGATCGTCTCTGAACTTGTTCAAATGAGCGTAGATCGCCGGATATGTTTTGCGAAACATTGCTTCCGCTTCGACTCCAAGATTAGACCACGGCCAATCTCTATTTTCGCTGGATGCCAAAGTAATCATCCGCAAGCCTTGTGACTCTGCTCGCCACCGGCTGAAGTCTTGCCCTCTCAAAAATGGCTTCATCAAAGCGGTGCTGCCGGGATCTGTTGCAACAATCTCCCTGTATGTGTCTTGATCGATCAGATACGCCTCATTAAGCCCCGTCTTGATCCCACTCAGCGGCTCAACTGTGGCTAACTCTCGAAGTGAGATGCCGCAACTTTCAACTTTTTTCAGCAAGGCGAACACCGCTCTTGGCTCCAGTTGCCATCCAGTCGCTCCAAGCTGAGCCAAATCCATATCTCCGCCCTCCCGCTCGATCTGCACACTAAGGTCGCCGATCCGCAGTTGCTCGCGGGGAATTGTGCAAAGCCTTGTGGTCTTGGGTTTGGGTGCCGGCGTCGGCTTCTCCACGACGACGATGCAAGGGAACACATCCGCCTCCTCGAAGATTTGTTTGGCGTGGCCGAAATCCACGACCGAGCGGACCCATGCTTTTTCTGAGAAGAAGCGGCGGAGCGGTTCGCCGTAGCCGGCCTTCATCCATTTGTTGGTGACGATGAACGAGAGCAGGCCGCCGGGTTTCAGCACCCGCACGCCGAGTTCGTAGAAATAGACATAGAGGTCCGCCATGCCGTGGAAGGTTTCGTAGTGGGCTTCCAGCCAAGGCTTGAAGGGCGTGAGGAGTTCCTGCCGCACATACGGCGGGTTGCCGACGACGACATCGAAGCCGCCCTGGGCGAAGACCTCGGGGAACGCGGTCTGCCAGTCGAAGGCCTTGGGGTGCGCGGCGGGATCACCGACGACGCTGTTGCCCTCGCGGATCGTGTGGTCGAGGCTGGTGAGCGCCTTGCCGTGCGCGGCGGTCTTGATCCAGAGGCTGAGCTGGCAGATTTGGACGGCCTCGGCGTTGAGGTCCACGCCGTAGAGGTTGTGCTGGAGGATCTGGCGGTCGAGGTCGAAGAGCGTGAGGTGCCCGCGCAGTTCCTCAAGCCGGGCGTTGGAAATTTCGTAAAGCGCGTGGAGTTGGTCGAATGCCTCGATGAGAAACGCGCCGCTGCCGCACGCGGGATCGAGGATGCGGAGGCTCTTGAGCACGTCCTGCCAGGCTTCCCAGAAGCGGATGAGCACCCTGCGTTGCGGGTCGTTCAGTGCGGCGAGGTCATAGGCATTCGGATCGGCCAGCACGGCGAGCGCGGTGCCGGTGGCTTCGGCCTCGTGCGCCCGGCGCAACGCGTCGAAGCGGACGCGCAGGACGCCGCCGAGCGCCTGTTCGACACAGTAGCGCGTGATGAACGACGGAGTGTAAAAGGCCCCCTCCTTTTTCCGCCGGCTCTTCGCCTGCGCTTCGTCGCCCGGCACGCCGCCGGTTTCGAGATTCTGCCGCAGGCGTTCAAGGTCGGTGATCGATTGCTCGAAGATGTGGCCAAGGATGTCCACATCAATGACCGGGCGGGCTTCCGCGGTCTCGTCCGCGTCGGCGATCTCGCGGGCCGGACGGTAATCGTATTCGCCGAGGTCGCGGAAATACGCGCAGACATCGTCGGGCACCAGCAGCGTGTCGAGGACGGCATCGAATGCAAAGAGTCCGCCATTGTAGGCGGGGATCTTGAGCCCGGGATTGCCGACATCCACCGCCCGGAACAGACCGCGGAAGTTTTCCCAGACCGGCTTGGGATTGTAGGGATCGCGGTGGATGAACGCGTTCCGCACGGAGTCGGGCGGGAGCAAGCTGCGGTCTTCGCAAAACGCGCAGAAGAGCACGCGGTCAAGCAACCGCTGCGTGCAACGGAGGAGCTCCTGCGGGGCAATCGCGGAGTTCCCGGCACACAGGCGGACGAATGCTTTTTGCCGAAGGTCGGCGTAGAGCGCGTAGAACTGGTTCGTCAGCTCGCGCCCGACGGATTCCGACTCGCGGAGCAATGTGTTGAGATGGCAACCGCCGTGCTCGGGAACGACACGGGCCGCGCCGAGGAGGAAGACGAAGCGCTTGAGCCACGCGGGCTCGCCGGCCAGCCGGGCGGTCTCGAAGCGCTCGTAGGTTTGCTGGTTCGATCCCTTGTGATAAAGCCGCGTCTCGCGCATCGAGGTGACGATGATCCAGTCGCACGGGAGATTGATGGCGTAGCGATAAGCCTGGTCAACCGCCGACATTCGCCGCCCGGCAAACGGGCGGTCGAGCGGATCGCGGGTCCCCTTCCCTTCGAGCGCGACAACAAAGCTTTTCTCCTCCGCACGGAACCGCCCGAGCACGGCATCCGCAAACTGCCCGTCCACCTCGACGTGGGTTTCGCGCGACAAGGTGAACGTGTCGCCCGGACCGGCGGGCCCGGAATAGCCGAGCAGATTGCAAAAGATGTCGGTGAGGAACTCGGGCAGCAGCGCGGATTCCTTGAACGTGTCCGCACGCCCGGAGGTGATGAGATCGGCCCAGTGTTGCAGGCGCGAGTTCCCAACCGGCTCCGGCAGCGAGAACGAACGCAAGTGCTGGCGGATGACCTCCGGATGAAAAAGCGGTTTGGATTCGACGGCCATGGGATTCGAAAAGTTCCGGAGATCAGTCCGCGAGTGGGTTCCACACGCGACGGAATCCAAACCCTTGAAAGTCCTTCAGGTTGAGCGTCGCAAAATCCGTCACGCCAAAGGCAGTGAGGCTGAGCGCGATCCGGGCGTCGTAGATGCGACGACGCGCGAAATCCCTGGTGGCGGCACGCTGCCAAAGCTCATCGTGGAGTTCGCGGCTGCGCGGCGGGAACCCGAGGGTTTTCCATCGCGGATGCTTTCGGTAGCTTCCGATGACTTCGGCCGCATGCAGCGCGGTAAGGGGTTTCTGCAGGACCGCAGGATTGCGCAAATGGAGGTAGAACTCGGTGAGAATAAACTCGCTCAGCCCCACGTCATCGCGACCGGAAAGCTTCTCCAAAAATGTCCGGGCACCCGCGTGGCAGGGCGACTCCGGGCAGAAGCTGTAAAGCAGGATATTGGCATCCACCGAGATCATGGAGCGGCAGGGTTCGGGTTCGCGTCCTGGAACGCCAATTCCCGCAATTGTGCCGGGCTGAGTCCCTTCCAGCCGACCTTGGCCGAGACAGGCGGAACCCAGTGCGAATCCTTGGGGCTTCCATCATAGACCTCCAACAAGAGCTCGGCTCCCCGACGGAAGGTTTCCGCCAGGGACCACTCCCGGGCGTTGGCGAAGGACTTCACGTCGCGATAGAGTTCCTCCGGCACTTGGATCTGAGTCTTCACCATGATGGAGAATCTATAGCGCCATTGATTTGATGTCAATGTCAGCGATTTCTTAGCGGGCAGGCGGCAGCAGGTAAAGCGTCATGGCAAAAACCAGATAGACCATCAGCACGAGCACGCCGACGAACCGGGCGGATCGCCCGCTGCTCGTCACCAGCGAGGCGGTCAGGGCGGCGATGAGCATCATCACCACCGCGCCCGGCCAGAAGCTGAGGTCCATCGGCGACGGGCCGATCAGGTAGCTCAGGAGCACGAGCACCGGCGCCACGAAGAGCGCGATTTGCGACGCGCTTCCCAGCGCGATGCCGACACTGAGGTCGAGGCGGTTTTTGCGCGCGGCCGAAAACGCCGAAGCCATCTCCGCAGCCGCTCCGACCAGCGCCACGACGATGAAGCCCACAAACGCAGCGGACATCCCGAAAGTCACCGCAGCCACCTGCACCGATTCGACGAACACCTCGCTGACCAGCGCCACCAGCAGCGTGACCCCGGCGAGCGTGCCCAGGGCCAGGGCGATGGGCCACGGTTCCTCCCCGGACTCCCCGTGTTCCGCGCCGGCGAAGATTTCCCGATGGGTTTTGAGAGTGAACAGCAGACCCAGCCCGTAGGCGAAGATGAGCAGGATGGACAACGCGACGCTCAGCTTCCCGGTGAACTCCGTGTCCGCGGTGGAATCGGCCGCCGCGATCGCCGAGGGCACCAGCAGTGCGACAGTGGCCAAAAAGAGCAAGGCGGCCTGAAGGCGGGCGCCCGACCGGTTGAATTCCTGCACATGATGTTTGAAGCCGCCGAGAAGAAAGGAAGCTCCCAGCATAAACAAGGTGTTGGTGACAATCGCACCCGCGATGGACGCCTTGACGAGCATGTATTCACCGGCGCGCAGGGCGGCGAGCGCGATGATCAGCTCGGTCAGGTTTCCCAGCGTGGCGTTGAGCAGTCCGCCCACCGCATCTCCGGTCTTGGCCGCCACGGACTCGGTGGCGTGACTCAGCAGCGCCGCCAGCGGGACAATGGCCAGGACGGACAGCACGAACAGCAGCGTGTGCGAGCCGGGCAGGAGCTTGCTGGCCGCAAGCACGACGGGCACAAAGACCATAAGCCAGAGCAGGGGGTTGTGTCGGATTTCTTTGAGGAGTGGGTTCATGTGGTTTTTTGTTCTGCGCGGGAGGAAAAGATTTTCGATATTACGGCGACGAAAAGCCCGGTGGAGAGCCCGCACATGAGGATCCCGGTCAATCCCTCGACCGGCCCGAGCATCCGCCATGTCGGCGGCAATACGACATCGCCATAACCGATCGTCGCGTAAGTCGTCCCAGAAAAGTAGAAGGCGGTCTCGGCGTCCGGCAGGCATCCCCACCACAGATAAAAAAGCGCCCACAGGGAGATCTCCGCAACATGGAACAGGAGGAGCAGCCATGTCAGCCGGACAAGCAGCCAGGCGATGGGCCACGGCCGTGCCGGCAGCGCGCCGCGCTGGGTTAAAAAGGCCTGCAGGATCAGCGCGAACCCTGCCAGGTGCAGGAGAACCGTGGCAGCCACCAGAGCTGCACCGATGAAAAAAATGGAAAGCATTTCCGTGCGGTATGTTTCCGTTTCTATTCCCTGGTCCCGGCGCTGTCGAGCAGGACCATCTCAACGTCTGCTTGCTTCCATTTGGGAACCCGTCGGAGCGGAGCTTTTTTCTGTCGGGGCTTTTTTCTTTCCTTTTTCTTTCCTTCGTGCAAGTCTGCGGCAGGTAATTTGGCAGCAGGTAAATTTTCATTTCCCAAACCCACACTGCATATGAATCCTTCGATCACCTTCGGAACTGTTCGTCTCATCCGTTCGACCCTCCTTATCCTGCTCCTGTGTGCGGCTGGGGAAAGCTCTGCGGCGCAGCTCAACACCGGGCAGTGGGATGAGGTGGTGGGAAAAGATATCCGCAACAGCCAGGGCGTCCTGCTCGGATACGTGAAAGACACGGCTGTTGACCTTGAGCACGGGCGGTATGTGGGGATGCTCGTTTCCTTCGGAGGTTTTGCCGGGTTCGGTGAAAAAACTGTGATCGTCCCCCCGGGGGCTCTGTGGGACGACGGAACGCCACGCACGCTCTTTCTGAATATGGACGAGAAGACGTTCCGCAATGCCCCAACGTTCGAACTTTCCAAAGAGGTCGGTCCCCCACAAACGGCCAAGGTTGCGGAAGTTTTCCGCTACTTCGGACAGGTTCCTTTCTTTGCCACGCTGGGCGGTAAAGCCACTTTGAACGGCGTGGCTTTGGAGCCGCTCGGATACATACGGAAAGGATCCACAATTCTATTCCTCCCGGTCGAAAATTTGCTGGGGGTTTCCCTGGGCTATGTCGCCGGCCTCCGGGATCTCAACCGGGTCACCGGCAAGCTCAAAGGGGTGGTGATCCGCCCGTATGGGAGCGTCATAAGAGAACAAATGAAGATCGTGCCGCCACAGGCTCTGAGATACAATCTCAAGCACAACGCGCTCCGGCTCAATGACCAACTTCAGGGATTCAAGGACATCCCGTCCTTTAATATGTACCGAAACGGACGGTTCGTGGAAGAGAACCCAACAATACCGGGCGTTCCTCCCCCGCCACTCTCGCATGGTGAAGCTCCTAAAGACAAGGCCATCACCCTCAAGATCACCAATCTCATCGTGGAGGATTCCACCCTTTCCGTTTTCGGGAAAAATACCGAGGTCGCGACCAACAATGGGAAGGTCACCCTCCGCGGACGGGAAGTCAGCGCCCCGAACCGCGCACGCCTTCTCTCCTACGCCACAGCCGCCGCCGGTGCCGGAAACGTCACAGACCAGATTGAAATCCGCCCGATGAGCGAAGCGGAGAAGGCGATCGACCGGTAGCGCACAGAGCCTCACCACTACACACGATCTCCCGCGTGCCGCTCGGCCGCTCGTTCCTGTGCTTTGCCGACTGCCCCTCGCCGATAAATGTCGAAGTGCAGGGCAACATAACCAAGGCCACCACCACCATAAATTCGACATCATAAATTCGGGGCCCCTCCCTCCGCGACCTTGAAGCGCAGCCTCCGGGCCGCAGCGTCTATCCAAAAAATGAACCCAAGTAATCGTTGACACGCGCCGGTTTTGTCACATCATGTCATCCATGATAACAAGCGCACGCGCTTTGCTTGTCTCCCTCCTGATGGCCCCTTGGTGCGCTGCTAGCGCCGCTGTTGTCCTCGACAACCTCTTTCCTGATCCCACTCCGGGAATGGTGGTGTATAATCGCATCCTGAGTTCGTCCTCGTGGTATGCCACTCCCATCACGACCGATGGGTCGGATTACACCTTGGCCGAAGTGAGCGCAGAGATCGAGGACTTCAACCCTGCAGGAACCCTGTTCATGGAAGTGTGGAGCGTGAGCGGATCCCCGAATTACGCTCCGTTGGCAATAATCCAGCGGCTTTCGCTTGTTGATGCGAATTATCCCAAGGTCTTCACCGGCAGCGTGAGTCTGAGCGCCAACACCAGTTATTTTCTCGTGACAGGAGTCGATAACGGCGGCGGCCAGTGGCGTGAAAATATCAATTTCGCGAATCCGCCCGGCCCATATTTTTCGGTTCAATCCGGAAGTTGGTCGCTTTCGACTATCGGCACCGCTGTGCCCCAATCGCTCACAAGCACTGATTTTGGGGTGACATGGACTGATAGTGGCGTGCTATCGGCACCTGTGCGAATGTCAATCACCGCCACCGCCGTTCCTGAGCCTTCGACTTGGGCACTGCTCGCTCTCGCGAGTGTAGCGCTGCTTGTTTTTTGTCGGCTCAACGCAGTTCCGGCCCTGGCGACAGGCCTCTGCAAGACCTCCCAGACCTGAGACAGTGCGGGGGTAATTTGGCGGGTAGTCTGGACGTGTGGGTTTGTAATGAAACGACAAACCCGTTGCTCAGTGACTTCTGATCGACCAATTCCCGTAGCATGGGCATCTTGCCCGTGTCTTATTGAACGGTTTCGCATGGGCAGGATGCCATGCCCCGTCTTGTTTCCCACAAACGCAACAAGCTTCCATGAAAAACCTCCGTCTCATCCTCGCTGTCTTTTGCGTGCTATCCACATCCGCAAGCGGCTTTGACCTGTTCTCCCAGCGGAAAAGTTCGGATCCAAACACGCTGGCCGGACGGAAAAACGGTTCGGCCCGCGCCCGCGAGCTCCAGCAGGAGATGATGGATTTTTCCGACCGCTACACGATGGCAATCTGGCAGGCGCTCGACGGATACAGCCGGTCCGAAAATGACCCGATCAGGCGCTCCGCCGCCGAGCACGTAAAAGTGCTTTTCTCCTCCGCCTCAATGGAGATCGCTGCCGGGCGCAATCCGGCCGGCAACCTCCTGGACATGGCGGTTTTCACCGACCTCGCACAGAGGGCCGTGCGTGACTACTGGATTCCCAAAGTCTTCGGCTCCGGCGCGGAGCCGCTGCTGAAAGCGCACCGCGACCTCCGCGCCGATCTCGACGTCATCCTCAAGAAAACGCTCACCGGCGAGCAACGTCAGGAGCTGGACCGCATGGTTTCCGATTACCGGAAAACCAACCCCGGCAGCGTCTATGTCGCCGACATCCGCCTGCGCGACCTCGTCGCCGCCCGCACCGCCGCCGGCCAGGCGGGCGGGGGCATTCCGCTCCTCGCCGATGTGAGCCGTGCGGTCGGCGAGCTGGACGCCGCGGTGGAATACGGCGAGCGGCTGATGTTCTACGTCGAGCGCCTGCCCCGCCTCACGACAATGCAGACCGCCCTCGCGCTCGCGCAAACCGGAGCCTCACCCGCCGTGCTCAGCCTCACTGAGAGCGCCCGGCAGATCTCCAAAGCCATCGAGCGCATGCCTGACAACCTTACCGTCGCGGTTGCGAAGAATTCCGAAGCACTCGGCGGGCTCCTTCCCGGCATCCAATCAAGCCTGGCCGATACCCGCGCGATCATGGAAATTGTCGAGCGCATCGAGAAGTTGGGCGATCCCGCACCCAGTCCGTGGACACCGGAATCCACCGCCGCCGCCCTGCGCGAAACACAATCAGCAGTGAGAGAAATTCGCTCCACCCTTGAGGCCGCCGAAAAAACCCTCTCATCTGCCGATGGCGCGCCCCTCGAAAAGCTCCTCCGCACGACCTCGCAGGAAGTCCGGAAGACGATTGATGAAGCATGGAAAAAAGTCCTTCTCGCCATCGCCATTTTTCTTGTCGGCCAGTTCGTCCTTCTCCTCGTCGCCGCCCGCCTCTTCCGGCCGCGCACCACCCATTCCAAAAGCTGAGGCGGGCAATGGGGAGAAAGCTTTTATCCAGTCTTTTCCGGGTGCAGGACAAAATTCTGAGGAATCTCCAGATCGGCGTTTTTTGGGAACATGTAAGCTTTTGCGCCACAACGTGGCTGCATCCCGCAGCCCAGGGTTGCAAAGCTACCCTGGGTATATAGGAAACCATATACCAACCCTGAATGGGTTGCCTCGGGCGAGGGACACAACCCATTCAGGGTGGGTTCTATTCTCCTGTCGATACCCAAGGTAGCTCATTCTTCGCAACCTTGGGCTGTCGGATTGATCCCCTTCCGGGATTCCCGGAAGATTTTTGTCCTGCACCCGTCTTTTCCTTGCCCCGCGATTCTCTTTTGACAAACCGGGAACATATCCGAATCTATCTTACCCCTGTGTGATGAAGGTTTTATTTCTTTCCCTAAGCACCGCACTTCTGCTGACCGGCTGTTCGACGAGCAACTCGACATGCCGATCGGCATCGCGTTCGTCGATGAAAATGGCGAACCGGGCTGGATCCGGACGAACCCCTCGCTGCAAATCCATTTCCCGTCCCTGCGCGGCTCCTGGCCAACGATGCACCCTTCGTCGCTAGCGGCCGGATGAAACTCCTGGAGCGCTACAACGAGCTTGTCGCAACCTGCGAAACCGACCCGACTCTGCGCGTCAGGATATAAATGTTTTCCCGAAGCGATGCGCATTGTCCGGCGAGTCGCCGGACATCACGCGCGCGGGCGTTCATGGTTTCCTTTTGGCGATTTTCGCGGGCATGAGGTCAAGCCCGGCAAGGGCCGCGAGCGTTCTTTGCCGGTCATCAAATGAGGCGAAGGCCTTGCAGCCGATATCCAAAGCCGCCGCAACATGCCAGATGTCCGCCGCCCGTGCGATTGTCGTCGGCGTGTGCTTTGCGGAGAGGGTTTCCGCCCGCCTGTAAACGGCTTCCAGGTCGTAATCGGGCCGGGCAAGAATGCCCTTTGCAAGATCGCTTTCCAAGGCTTGCAAAGCCCCGCGCATTGTCGCCGCGCCCGATTCCCCGCGCCCGTGTTTCATCCGGATTGCGTTCCTCAATTCCAGTTCAAGCAAATGGGTGAACGGGGCCGGGGGAGAGCCCGCCCGGATGATCTCCAAGGCCGTTTCCGTGCCCGGTTCCGCGAGATAGGTCGGGAGCAAAAGCGACGTGTCGAAATAGGTTTTCATGGTCAGTAGTTCCCGCGCATATCGTCAATGATTTCCGCCGCTGTCGCGCCCTTGAACGATCCTGCCGGGCAATACCGTTTCAACCGGGCCTCATAGTCCGGCCATTCCAGGCCGGCCTTTTTCTTTTTCCCTGCCGGGGAGAGCACGGCAAACGCCTGCCCGCGTTTTTGAATCGTCACGTTTTCGCCCTCGTAAATCCAACGGGAAACGCTCGCGAAGTTGTTTCGCAAATCTGCCACGGATGCAACTTTCATGATATTTATTATATCACAACGCGTCGCCTTGTCAAAAGGAATCGTTCCTGCGGCTCACAGCAGTGAAAACAGGAGGTGGACCATCCGAGGAATAGTTTCGAGAGCATCAGGGGCATATTTTTCAGTCATGGGCCAGCTTGATCTGCGTGATGCCCCCGGCGTTGGCGGGTTGCGGAGCGGGCGTCGGATCATGGGCGGCCGCCCCCATCGTCAAGGCTGCTCCGGCTATGACGAGCATCACAAGAAGGATCGCCGACCTCGTCGGACGTGACGAGATACGGTCCGAGCTGGTTGCCCTTGGACATGTCTTTCGTCAGGCAGAATCCGCCGACGAATTCCGTGGGCTGAACATCGCGGGCAGAGACGTCGTTGAAAATGCAGAAACCCGCGACCGGCTGCTTCTCGTTGCCATAGACCACGGCCAGTTCAGGCTCGACGTCGAGTCGCGACGTGTAGGGCGGCCAGGGCACGGTTTCCCCGTCGCCGACGATGGAATTCATGTTGCACTTGTAATACGAGAGGGCTTCCGGCCGTCCGGGCGCAGCCTTGGGCTTCGGGGCCATCACCGCCTTGGCGAAAGCCTGCAGCAGGGGAGCGGTCTGCGGGTTGTCCTTCTCATACTTCATGAGGACTTCCGCCGAGTTCTTGAGATGCCGCGGGGTCAGGCCGAAGTCGAATAGCGCGGCGACCTCCACCGGTTCCAGCAGGCGAACCATTTCGAGGGGATGACATTCGCCCGTTCCAAACTCACCCAAGTGCAGATCCCCCCAGGCGAGCAATTCCTTCGCCACTCGCTCGCTGTCAGGAAGATTGGCAAGGTAGGACCGGCTGTCGGCCAGATGAGGAGTGGCCTTGCCTGCTTTTTTTTGCAGCACGGCGAATGGAACAGCCTGGTTTTGGATGACCACGCCGAAGCAAACATCCGGCGAGGCTGCAGTGAGGAATCGAATCAGTTTCAAGTGTTTGAACAGCGTTAGAATTCGACCTCGACCCCTTTGGCCTTCGCCACTTTATAGATGGCGTCGAAGGTTCCTGGCGAGTCCCAGGGTGTGTCGGGCGGTTCTCCGCGAAATTCGCGATACGCCCGTTCGACGTTCATATAAAGGCGTGCGGGGGCAATCCACTCGCTGTAGGGACCAAATTCTATTTTCTTGGCCGCATCCAACGAATCGAGCCCCTCATCAAAGCATTTCTTCGACTCGTCACGCACATACTGGAGGTAGGCTTTCATCTCCATCACTCCATCAAGCCCGCAGATCGGCCCGTGCCCCGGAACGACGACTTCCGGTTCGAGTTGAGCGATCAGATCCAGACAATCAAACCACTTTGAATACGAGCCCGTCCAGCCCATCGGCGTGCAATTCCTGAAAAGCGCGTCACCGGCAAAAACCACGCGCTCCTTCGGGACGTGGATGATTGTGTCTCCCACTTGATGACACGGCCCCACATAGATCAGGTGGACCTCCGTGCCATCAAGATCCAGTTCATAGCGGGTGTCGAAAAGAGTCGTCGGCAGCACCAGGTCGATCCCGTCGAAGTTGTAATCTTCCAGCAACTGCTGCCCCGCAGCCACGAGACCGGGATGCACAGCGTTCAAGACCATACGCGTGAGCACATGAGCGACGCCGTGCAGGAGCTTCTGAGTCTCCTCCGGTTCGGCGACTTTCTTCATCCGTTCGGGGACCGATCGGTGAGCGATAATCTCCGCTCCCTCGAAAAGTTGATTCCCCCAGACGTGATCCGCGTCCTCGTGGGTGTTGATGACGCGATCCGCTTTTTTGGCCCACACCGTGCCAAACATCTCGATCATCTTCTGCGCATGGCTCAAGTCCGATTGCGTGTCGATCACAACACCTCCCCCCCGGTTGATCAGGCCCGAGTTGGCATCACACACGCGGTTCTTTTCATTGAGGACCGCGTAACAACTTTCGCTGACTTGTTTGAGTTCCATAGGGTCGAGGCTCGTAGAGAAGTAATCCCAACAAATGTATCAAGCGCCTCCGCGGGGGGGGCTATGCTTTTTTGCGTCAATTCTTTCAATGAAACACCTCGCCGCGGAGGAGGGTTCACCCATCCCGGTTCGAAGGAACAAGAAGAGGTCCCGGCTACGCGCTGGACATGCAGGCGCGGCTTCATTTCGCCGCCAAGACGTTCCTCCCACAACGGGTCCAATGAGCAGCAGCGCGATACTGGATGGCCCGGGAACTGCGCCGACCTGGTTGGCCACGAATGCGGAGCTTACGGCTTGCTCGGGCCGGAGCTTTGAAATCCCTCGATCGCGTCGGCAAGCGTCGTGAAGCGGTCAATGCGGCCGACCTTTTCCTCGACGCCTTCGACGCGCAGCATGTCGCGCACGGACGAGCGCGCTTCGACGAGACAGAAGGGCATGCCGCGCTTTGCCAGTTCCGCGTGCAGCGTCCGGAGCATTTCCGCGCCGGCCACGTCGAGAAGGGGCGAGGTCGAGAGATCGCAGATGACGAACCGGATCGGCGCGCGCACGGCGTCGATGCGGGCGAGCACGCTGTCGAAGACGTGCTCGGCGTTGAAATAGACGATGCCGGACTCGACGCGGAAGGCGATGACGCCGGGCGTTGGCTCGTTGTCGGCGTGGCGGGAAAGATCGGAGTAGCGGCGGGCGCCGGGGATGCGTCCGAGGAAGGCGACGTGCGGAGTCGAGGCGCGCCGGATAAGCAGCACGAGCGAGATGATTGCGCCGACGAGAACCCCCTTGAGCAGGCCGAAACAGAGAACGCCGAGCAGCGCTGTCGCGGCAACGAGGAACTCGCCGCGATGCACCTGCCAGAGCCGCTGAAGGAGCTTGACCTTCACGAGGCTCGCGACGGCCATGAGCACGACCGCGGCGAGCACCGGCTGCGGCAGATTGCGCAGCAGGCCGGTGAAAAACAGGGCGACAAGCAGGATGATGCCGGAGGCCATCAAGCCGGAGAGCGGAGTCCGCGCTCCGCCGCTTTCATTGACCAGCGATTGGGACATGCCTCCGCTGACCGGAAAGCCGTGGCCGAGGCCCGAGGCAAGGTTCGCGCCAGCGAGCGCGAGGAACTCCTGGTTGCTGTCGAGCCGGTAGCCGTGCTTCGCGGCAAACATGCGTCCGATGGCGGCGGTCTCGACCGCACCGAGGAGAAAACACGCCAGCGCGAGCGGCAGCAGATCGCGAAGATCGCTCCAATCAACGGCGGGCAGCGACGGTGCCGGGATGCCGCGCGGCACTTCGCCAAGCAGCTTCACACCATGACCGCCGAAATCGAAAAGCGACGCCACAGCGATGCCGCCGATCACCACGAGCAAGGCGACCGGCTTGTTCGGCAGCAGCTTTTTTCCGAGGATCAGCACAGCCAGCGCGACGACACCGAGCGCGAGTGACGGGACATTCGTGTCGCCGACATGGCGGAGAAATTCGCCCATGCGGCCCCAAAAATCCCCGTGCCCTCCTTTCACGCCGAAAAGCTTCGGCAACTGCGTGCTGGCGAGGTGCAGCGCGACCCCCGCCTTGAAGCCGGTCATCACGCTTTCCGAGATGAAGTTGACAACCGAGCCCGCGCGGGCCAGCCACGCGATAAAGGCGATTGCCGCAGTGAGAAGCGCGGTGCAGGCGGCCATGGCGCCGAAACGTGCAGGATCCCCGCCAGCCAGACTCCCGAGCGACGAGCCGATGAGCAGCGAGATCGCCGACGTGACGGTAATCGAAGTCTGCCTCGAACTGCAAAACAGCCAGAACACCAGCCCCCCGAAAAGACACGCGTAAAGTCCGGCCTCCGGCGGCAGCCCCGCCAGCGACGAATCGCCGAGAGCCGCCGGCAGAAGATAGGCCGCAAGCGTCACGCCCGCCGCAAGGTCCGCTCGAAACCAGCCCGGCTCGTAGCTCCGCAGCCAGCTCAGCGAGGGAAGGCTTCTGCGCCGACGCCCGGCCGCGACCGCCGCGCTCATTTGCCCGCGAGCAGTGCCTTCTTCGCGACGGCGAGATCCGCGAGCTTCGCGTCGTTGACTTTCGGATATTGAAGATCCAGCGAGTCCAGAGCGTCTATGACGGCCGCGGCCACCACCAGGCGCGTGAACCACTTGTTATCCGCCGGCACCACATACCAAGGAGCGTCCTTGGTCGCCGTCTCGCGGATCGTCTCCTCGTAGGCGGTCTGATACTCATTCCAGAACCCGC
>JBAXXD010000085.1:0-16405 GCA_037128135.1 Verrucomicrobiia bacterium | reverse complement strand
GATGAATCCCGGCGGCGTAGAGGAACACCTGCCAACTGAACGCGACCGATGCCCACGAAACGCACGTGATTGCGATGACCAGCAGCAATGTCGGCATGTCACCAACGCACTGGCGCATGTTCTCCAACAACTGTTGCGGGCGGCCTTTGAGTTGGAGCTTTTCCAACGCGATCAAGCCCGCCATGCACGCCAGAGCCAAACCCCCAAGGATCCCGTAGGCGTAAGCCCGGTTAGGCAGGATATTGAGGGTTGTCAGGAGGCTGACGCACGCAATCGTCAGCAAAGTCGTCAGATCCAAGGCTCTCTCGACCAAAAACGAGCCGTATCCTGGCGAACGCCGAATCATGCCATACTTTTTCAACAGCTCGATTTTAATCATCTCTCCTGATTGGAGCGGAGTGAAGAGGGAAAAGCTCAGCGAAACGGCCGTGCAAAGGTACAAATCCACAATCGGCACATGGGTATCGGTCTGCCGGAGCAGGATGTGCCAGCGGAGGGTTCGAAGCATCCAGTAGGCAATGATCGAAGCACCGCCGCCGACAATCAGGCACGTCAGGTTCACTGCCCTGAGCACACGGGCGAGCTCCACCCACTGAAAGGTCCTGCCGATATACCAGACGCTGGCAGTGAAGACCAGCACACTGAACCCAACCGTGAGCGCGTGATACGGCTTCCCCGTCCGTTTTCCGGACGGTGTTGATGCACCCCCTCCGCTTTGGTTGCTGTTTTGATTGTGCGTCATTCTGTCACTCAGCCTATGATCGAATATGTAAATTCGTGCTGTTGGCGGGAGGAGTTCCGTCCTGCAGTTTCCGCATTCTGATGAAGCGGGCGGGTATTCCTCCAACGACCGAGTTTGGCGGCACATTTTTCGTGACCACCGCGCCAGCGGCGACAACGGCTCCATCTCCGATCGAGACGCCCGGAAGAACCACTGCTCCTGCACCGATCCAGACATCCTGGCCAATGCAAATCCCCTTCTCCCCGTCTACCCATCTCTGCTCGCGAATTAACTCGCCCAATTGTGTCCCGTGGTTTGAAGCGACGATCGTGACGTTGTTAGCGATCAAACAATTGTCGCCGATTGAGATCGCTCCCGAGGCGGCGCGAATATTCGTGTGATCGCCGATATAGACATTGTTTCCGACGATGAGTTTTCCGGTGCCGCTGGCAACATGAGAATCGTCCATACAACAAAACACAACGAAGCTCCCAATCTTACAGTTTCCCGTGCAGTGGATTCTGCGCCATCCCTCCACGGAAATCGGGCCAGTGAGTTGAAACCCGCGGTTTGTCAACTGCCAACGGATCCATTGGACATGCAGACAAGAAACCAAAGTGTTTTTGAGATATCTCACCAATCGACCAAGCTGTTGACTCTCTCTCATAGAAAACTCGGGGGCACCCTTCATCACTTCCGTATCCATCGTTTCGCCATTCGGATAAACATGCATCCTGGGGATTGCATCAGAATAAAAAACTGGGCGGGCTCACGGATTGCAAAATACCATTTCACGGGATTCCTTGAGTTCAAACAATAGTCGAAGAGGAGCCGCGCGGGCGAGGGACTGCCGTAGCACGCCAGGTTATGCAACGCCATTTTCGCAGTACGTTTCCATTGAAACACCGATTCCTGATCTTTGATTTCGCGAAGCCCGGTCATCATGGCCCAATAGATGTAGCCGATGACGCCCTGCGCGATGATTTTTCGATGATCCTCCTGCTTCACATACTCGGGCAGATGACTGAACCGAAGAATGAACCCCAGGGTGGACCACCTTGGCGCGCCGGGGTGGGATGAGGTAAGGCTCGCGGTGCTCAACAGTAATTTCCCGGCGCTTCCTTCCATGAGCGCGAGGACAGTGACGAGATGAGGAACCCAGGTAGAGATCGCGGACACGAAAACCCGCATCAACGGACGGAATGCCGACATCCTGTAAATCCCGGTAGAGATAAACAGAAGCGCCGAGAGGTCGCTTTTCTTCAAGAGCTGAGGAATGTCCGAAACGGTCTCGTCTGTCGCGTAGCGGCGAAGCGGGGACGATGTGTGGATAAAATCGCACGAGGACGAAGCCACCAGCGCCAGTATTTTAGCCGCCGCATCAGGGAGAACCGGATCATCGTCGCTCAGAATCCAGAGCCAATCAGTTTGACATTCTTCAAAACAGCGCAAGAAATTCCGTTCTCCGCCTCCGTTGTAGGGTGCGCAACTGTATGCGACGCCCGCGCTACTATACTTTTCGGCGATTGCGCGGGTATGGTCGGTGCTCGCGTTGTCGTAAACCAGGCACCGGACTTGCGGTGTCAGTTGCGGAACGAGGCACCCCAACTGGATGGCGAGTTTTTCGGCCCGGTTATATGTCGGGATAGCGATGGTTAGGATTGGTTCGCTCATCTCAGGGGATGCAGGGGCACGTGCGGGGACCGTTATCTTAGAAACGGCAGTTGTACCACGAAGAACACGAAGCACACGAAGAAAACAGGTTGGTAATCACGGGGTTGTGTGTGCGTTTGGCTTCGGCTATGAGTTCACCCAGCGGGTGAGAAAAAGAAGCGGCAATAAATCTTTGCAAGTTCCTCACTTCGTGTTCTTCGTGTGCTTCGTGGTGAACTCCTAATGCCGGATTTAGGGTTGTCGGTTCTCACGTGCTCGCGACGGATTCTGATAGATACTGCGGGGAGGAACCCTCCGGGGAATTGGCCTTTGCGGCGCTCCGGTATTCCCGCTTCTTGGTCTTGTAGATCCTTATCGCCGGAATCAGAATCGCCCAGATCCCCAGCGTGTAGCCGGCCGCCTCGCCGATGATTCCCCAGTGCTTTACGAGCGGGAGTATGAATGCCACGCTCAGCAGGGCGTTGGCCACAGAGATCCACATGTACGGTTCACGTTTGTGGGCGCGCAACTGAACCGCCATCGCGGTGACCCAGATCGCGGCGGCCATCCCGGCTCCCAGCCACAGCGCGACTGCGGGCGGTCCAAGCCGCGTCGGCAGTTGTGGAAGAAAATATGCGGAGAACGGCAGCAGTGCGAAAAACGCGGCGAGGCCGACCAGAAAAATCGCGAAGGCCTGGATCGTGCTGCGCCACCACAGGGCGTCCAATTCCGCCCATTGCTGGCGGGCGACCAACATCCCGATCCGCGGGGCTTTTGTTGTGATCCATGTCATGGCGATACCCGATATGATCCGGATGATCTGGAAACTCATCCCGAAGCGCCCGGCATCCACGGGCCCGCAAAAATAGAAGGCGATCGGGTTGACAATATCAAAAATGAAGTAGCCCGCCATCCAGCTCACGGCAATCCGCCACTGGAAGGGCCAGATCTCGTTCCGCCAGGAGATGTTGCCAAGTTTGGGCTTCTGAAGAAATTGCCGGAAGAATGGGAGCCAGAAAATGCAGAGATACCCGAGGGCGAAGAGCAGGTTGCACAGAGCCATCAACGCCGACGCGTAGATCCCCGTGCCGGCGATCAGGAACCCCGCATTTGTTCCGAAGGCGACCATCGAGGCCCAAAATCGAAACCGGGCGATGATCGCGACTTGGTTGCACCCCTCCAGCAGGGCCCATGCCGGGTTGATTGCGAGCGATGCGGCTGCGACTGAAGCGATAATCCACCACGCCCCTTGCCAGGAAACCCCGTGGGGACTCGAAATCGAGAAGAAGATATGGCCGCCCACTCCGATCAAGAGCAGAACGGCAAGGGCGGCGACCGCATAATAGCAGAACGCCAAACGGGCGAGGGAGGTGAGACGGGAAAGCGCCTCGGGGTCTCCCTCGAGTGTGCTGTCGGGGGCAAAGCGGAGTTTCGCGAACTCGTGCGAGGCGAACTGGAGGATGTTCTGCGAGAATCCCATCTCCAGAAAAACCTGCATCGCGACGACACCGGAGAATGCATAGAAGTAGCCTTGAATCTCAGGGGTGAGATACCGGAGAACCAAAGCCATGGAAATCGGCGTGGTGATCAGCCGGGTGACTTGCCCTGCATTGGCGAAAAAAACCGCGCGGTCAACCCCGAGAAACCGAAGAACTGCTTTTCCTACATTAATCATCAGGCCAGCAGATCCGTTCCGATGTTGACCGCGCCAAGAGTAGCCGCTTTCAACAGGCTCACAGGTAGCTTTGAATTGTGCGCTTGAATCCCTCTTCCACCGGGATCACTGGCTCCCAGCCAAGCCGGCGGATTTTAGAAATATCCGGGCAGTTCCTCGCAATCGGGCTCTTCATGTAATCAGGGGGCTTTGCCGCCTCGTCGAGGATGACTTCAAGTTGGCGGCCGGGGTGAAGGGTGACCAGGAGGCGGGCAAGCTCAAGGATGCTCAGCTCGCCGCGATCATTGCCGACATTGTAGGCCTGCCCGACTTCTCCTTTGAAAAGAACGGTAAAAAAACCAACGGTGGCGTCGGCAAGGTAGCAGAACGCCCGCCTGGCGGATCCGTCGCTCTTCATGACGATGTTCCGGTGATGCACCACATCGGCGACGAAGTCGGCAAAGACGCGCCCGTCATCGAACTGCATGCCCGGACCATAGGTATGGAACGGGCGGACAATCCTTGCCGGAACATTGTGCTGGTGCGCCCATGCGACGCACATCGTTTCCCCGAGCCGTTTGCTTTCCGCATAGCAGGATCGCAGGTCGGTGGGATCGACTTGCCCATAAGTCGTTTCCTGCGTGGGAATTTGGCTGGAATCGAGTTGCCCGTAAACCTCTCCGCTGCTGAAAAAAAGAAATGATTCCGCACGCTTGTCCTTTGCCAGATTCAATAGATGAAAGGTTCCGAGGACGTTTGCGGAAAGCGTTCCCACCGGATCGACGCTGTAATATTTCGGGCTCGCTTGGCTGGCCGCATGGATGATGAAGTGAACATCTTCACGAACGGCCACCGGTTGGCAGACATCCTGCACGAAAAACT
This sequence comes from Verrucomicrobiia bacterium, assembly GCA_037128135.1. Lineage (GTDB taxonomy): Bacteria > Verrucomicrobiota > Verrucomicrobiia > Chthoniobacterales > Terrimicrobiaceae > QYQL01. The sequence goes on along the minus strand of JBAXXD010000085.1, from coordinate 11,495 downwards.
TCAGATCCTGCCGGCCTTCGTGGATTGCAAATCGCGCCCGTGCCCGCTCCTCGTTGCGCACCAGAGCGATCACGGTGGATGGGTTTCCCCTGTTCTGACGCTCATTCAGGCGCAACACGGTCTCAACAAGGTAGGTCGGCAAAAAACCGTTTGCACCCGAGATGAGAACCGTCTTGCCGGACAAAACTTCCCAAGGCAAGCCAACGGAAGTAATCCAGTCCAAATCGGCTTCGATCACCGGATTCCTACGGGTCAGCATCGAGGCGTAAGTCGGCGGGTTAGCCACATCACCGCGCTGACGCGCGCCGCGAACTCCTCGATGTTCCCCTCCGCGTTGTAGAAAGGACTTTCGATGCTGCTTTTTTTCAAGGGATTTTTAATTTCTGCGGATCGGCATCAAGGCCCGCGGATTTCTGGTGCATTCCGACGATCATCGCTTCTCGCAGGACAGCCCGCGGGATCAAAGGCGAAAGGTCTTCCAATGGTGGGGAAACCAGGGTTCCATCGCTTTGTGTCGCGAGGGAAAGCTTCGGGGAAAACAATTGCCCCGGATGCATGAGCACTTCGCAGATCGCTGGCCCGTCGCAGAGTTGTATCTCCGGAATTACCCGCTCAAAATCTTCCCAGGTGCGGATCTGCCACGCGGGAATATCGAATGCCGCCGCCACTTTGCTGAAGTTCGGGCAGCTGACGCCGGATTTTTTGTTTACTCCAACATGCCGCCCGCCGAGCATAGCATTCTGCGTGTGCTTGATCATGAGGTATCCGTCGTTGTTGAAGATGATGATCTTGATGGGAAGCTGGTGGTGGGCGACCGTCTGGAGCTCCTGAAGGTTCATCATCATGCCGCCGTCGCAATTCAGGCAGAGCACCTCGCCGCGGTCGCGTGCGAACGACGCGCCGATCGCGGCGGGCAGTCCGTAGCCCATCTCGCCCAGGCCCAGCGAGGTCATCAAGCGCTGGCCCTGCTTGAAGCGCAGGACCTGATGTCCGCTGAGAAGCGCGGTGCCCATGTCTGTGGTGACGATCTGGTCGGGCTTGAAAAAGGCGTTGAGCCTTTCCATGAATGCGTAGGAGTTGATGAAGCCCTCTTGGTCTTTGTGCTCCTCGCCCACCCAGGGAAATTGCCTCCCGTATGCCTGGCACTTCCTGATCCATTCTTCCGGGCGCGCGACCGGATCGGCCTCGGCAAGCCGCAGGAGCTCGACAAGAAAATCGCGGGCGTCGGCGCAGATCGGATGGTTGAAACGCTCGGGGTATTTCGCCAGCTCAGCCGGATCGATGTCCACCACGGCGAGCTTCGCACCGCGGGCCAATTCGGAAAGGTCGTAGCCAACCTGCTGGATCGGGAGCCGAGTGCCAAGCGTCAGGACATAGTCGGCATTCTGGAGGACAAAGTTGGCGCTGCGCTGGCCGTAAACACCGGCGCGGCCAAAGAGAAGCGGGTGATCGGAATCGACCATATCGATCACCGCCCATGTGACCAGGTAGGCGGCGGGCACGAGCCGGAGCAGTTCGGGGACAAGCCTCTCACCGCCCGCCATGCGAATGCCGTGCCCGAGCCAGATGACCGGGCGCTTCGCTGCACGCAAATCGTCAAAGACCTGTTTCGCATCCGCTAGAAGCTTGTCGGCGGTCGGCGAATGGACGAACTCGGCAGGATCGAAATGCACCAGATCCGCCTCCTCGACAAAGGCCGACTGGATGTTCATCGGAACATCGATCCAGCACGGACCCGGCCGGCCGGCCGTGGACAAAAAGTGGGCTTTCTCGAGCTCGTAAAGAATTTTTTCCGGCTCCATGACCCGCGCCGCATATTTGGTGACTTTGCTCACCATGAACGTGGAGTCGTAGCCCTGCACCCCATACATCCGCGTATGATTGTCCGGGCGGATGTATTTTGTGTTTTCGTTCCCGGAAATGATGAGGCCGGGGATCGAGTCCGCCCAGGCGCTGACGACGCCGGTCACGCCATTCGTGGATCCGGCACCGGTCGTCAGCACGGCGGCCGAGACCGTGCCGCAGGTCCGGTAATAGGTCTGGATCGCCATCGTGGCCGACTGCTCATGGTGGACGCAGACCATTTCCACACCGGGCTGCGCGTAGATCGAGTCGAAAATATGGGCGTTGCCAGCACCGATGATGCCGAACACATGATGCATTTCCTTTTGAACTAAAAACTCCGCAAGGAGATCGCTGACTTTTCGCTTCATAAGTTTAGAGATTCTCCGGTGTCCGGTACCATGCAATGGATTTTTCGATGGCCTGCGCGAGCGGCACGGTGACTGTGACACCGAGTTCTTTTTGAGCGCGGGCGACGTCCGGCACGAGACGCGTGGCGGCGTGGCCCGACTGCCCCACGCGGGTGAGGATCTCGGGCGGGTCGGGGAAGTGTCGGGTAATCATCCGTGCGAGAGAAAGCAGGTCGATGGGCTCGGGGCTGCCGATGTTGTATGTGCCGCGAGCCTGCCCGCGGGCCAGTGCAGCCAATGTCCAGAACGCGTAGTCGCTCGCATACATCAGGCTGCGGACGGTCGAGCCGTCGCCCATGATTTTGATCGGCCGTCCGGCCAGGCAATCGCGCATGAAATCGGTGACAGCCCATGGTAGCTCCAAGGATTGATAGGGCCCGACAAAGGCGAACGGCCGCACGATGACGAGCGGCAACTTGGACTCGCTGACAAAGGTGGTGGCCATCGACTCCGCAAACCGCTTTGACTCCGCGTAGATCGCCCCGGCATTGTCCGGAGCAAACCCGGCGACGTAATCCTCGCCGATGCCTTCGATGTCCAGTGACTGCGGGCCATAGACGAGGCCTGAGCTGACGAGCACAAAGCGCTGCACATCCTCCAGCAACTGGACGGCGCGTAGGAGCCGGATGGCACCGATCGCGTTCACTTCGCCTACAGCGGTCGGGTTGGATGCAAAAAGCCGGCGGTCGGTGAGGGCGGCGGCGTGGATCACAAAATTCGTGTCGCGCGGCAGGTCGGTGAGGTAGCGGATGTCCCCTCCGAGAAAGCGGAATTCGCGGCATTGGCCGAGGTGCTTGTGCCGGCGGGCAAAGTCGGGAGCGGATCGGCTTAAAACAGTGACCTGGGTCTGAAACTGATATTCGGAATTAAGGACGGCGATCAGCTCCAGAAGCCACGTCCCGAGGAAACCGGTTCCGCCGCTGATAAACAGGTGCGCGTTGGCAAGCGGTTTCAGCAGCTCGACTCGCTTCGCCAAAACGGCTTCGGCGTCGCTCCTGACTTGTTCGGTTCTCGTCATCATGGCTGGGATCTAAATGGCCTCGGCGGAAAGTGAAGCAGCTTTCTTTTTTTTGGCCAGATCATTGGCGACTTCCAGAATCAGATCCTCCTGGCCGCCAACGACCTTGCGCCGGCCCAGCTCGAAGAACACATCGCGGGGATCCACTCCCATTTGCTTGGCTGCACGCTGCACCGGCTTGGCAAACCCGGAAAAGACGCCTGCCAGCCCGCTGACGATCGTGATCGAATTGGAAACCGGGAGGTTTTCGGCAAAGATCTCGGCGGCCAGATCGGCGGCATCGAGCACCTTGTAAAGATCGGCGCGGCACTCGTAGCCGAGGCGCTGCATGGCCGCCACGACGAGCTCCAGCGGGGCGTTGCCCGCGCCAGCCCCGAATCCGCGGGCCGTCCCATCGAGAATCCTCGCGCCCACTTCCAGTGCCGCGAGTGAGTTGGCGACGCTCAAGCCCAGATTGTTGTGGGCGTGAAAGCCGATCGGCATGTCCAGTTTCTCGGCCAGCAGCCCGATTTTCTGCCTGACATCATCGGGCACCGCAGCTCCGGCGGAATCCATGAGCACCAGCCCCTGGGCACCGTAGGATTCCATCTTTTTGCTCTCTTCCAACAGGACTTCCTTCGACGCCATGTGGGTCATCATCAGAATACCCCACGCCTCCTTGCCGGCATTGCGAACGTAGCTGATATGCCGCTGGGCGAGATCCGCCTCGGTGCAATGGGTGCCGACACGGAACAGATCGACGCCAGCTTCCAAGGCCGAGGCAATCTCGCGCTTGTCGATCGCAAAGCCGGGCATGACATGGACGCTCAAACCGGTTTCCTTCAGGCAGGCTTTGGCCGTCTGCAGCATCTCCTTCTCCGGCACGAGACAGAGGCCGACCTGCAGAGACGAGGCACCAAGCCCGTTGCCGTGGCCCACCTCGAGGTAGTCCACGCGCGCGGCTTCGGCCGCCGTCGCGTAGCGCCGGATCTGCTCGACGCTGATCTGGTGGCTGCACGCGTGCGATCCGTCGCGCAGGGTCGGATCGGTCACAATGATGCGCTGGGTTGTCATGGGTGTTTCATGGGCTGTTGCGCGGCTTTCCGGCATGGGCCTCGGCGATGGCGATGGCCGCGCAGTTGATGATGTCGAGATTTCCGGCATACTTCGGGAGGTAGTCGCCCCGCCCCTCTACGCGAACCATGACCGCCAGGCGGTCGCCTTCGATCATCGGGGGCAGGATGAGTTGGTAGCCGGGCACGTAGGCCTGGATCTTCTTCACGATCGCGTCCACTGCCTTCCGGGTGTTCTCCAGATCCGGATTCCGGATCTTTGCGAGCACCGTGGTCTGCATGTTGACGCAGGGTTGTGCCGGGTTGAGGTTAATGATCGCCTTGACCGACGCGCACCCGGAAAACGTGTGGAGCCCCTCCTCTGTCGTCGCGAGGTATTCGTCCAGATTGACGCGGGTGGCGGGGCCGGCACTGCGCGAGGCAATGCTGGAAATCGTCTCGATATAATCAACCAAGGGATTGACGCGGGCGATGGCAAACGCGATCGGGGTCGAGGCCTGCCCGCCGCAACTGACCATGTTGACGTTCGGTTCCTTCAGGCATTCCTCGAGGTTGACGGCAGGAACGCAGAGCTTACCGACCTTGGCGGGAGTCAAGTCCACAGCCAGCAGGCCGAGTTCGCCGAGAACGACGGCATGGCGCAAGTGATCCAGCGCGGACGTGGCGTCAAACACAAGATCCAGATCGTCCCGGTGATCCACGATCGCCTGGATACTCTGCGACGAGACCGGAATGCCAAGCAGGTTGGCTTTGATCATGCCCGGCGATGAAAGATTGCGTCCGGCAAAAAGCCGACACTCCAACACATGGGAACGAACCACCTTGACCAGCAGATCCGTTCCGATGTTGCCCGTACCAAGAATGGCCACTTTCAATCTCTTGCTCATTTTCAACAATTGCCGGCCTTCAGAGTTCGCTCCTTGATGTGTGACTGCATTATATTGCTACTCGGATGCACTTCGAAGTATTCTGCCCATTTCGTGCGCTATTTCACCTTCTCAGCTCGACAAGATTCGCGAGTGCCAATTTCTTGGAGAAATTCTCAAGTTCTGTTTTGGCCATGCTTTCTGTTTTAGCTTTTCACTTTTCGCTTTTCTGCTCAACAAACTCGCGGATCGTCCGGATCTCGTAGTCGAGCTGGGCGGGCGTGAGTCCGGGATATGTCCCCAAAAAGATGGCCGTGTGCATGATTTCATCCGCGCCGGGGAGCGAAGAAAAAGCTGAAGGCTGAAAGCTGAAAGCTGAAACGTCTGCAGGGGAGGAGGAGGAAGGAGAAGTGAAAGCTGAAACGGTTTTATCTTTTCGCTTTTCGCTTTTCGCTTTTTCTTCTCCCACCACGCGGAACGCGTTGGGGTTATCTTTGCGGAGCTGGACGAAGGCGGGCTGGCGGAGGAGGTTGCCGCCGAAGAGCATGCGGTTTCCGATTTTTTTTTCGTCGAGGTGGGCGGCGAGCTCGCGCACGGTGAAGGGTGCGTGCGGCTTCACGCGGAGCATGAATCCGAACCAACTGCAATCGGTCCGGCACCCAGAGGAGTCCCAGGAGAAGGCTGAAGGGAGGCCTGCGGCCGATGGCGGAGGAATGATGGCGGATGGCGAAGGGCAAGGGCCTGCGGCTGATGGCGGATGAATGATGGCGGAGGAAGAGAGGGCAATGGCGGATGGCGGAGAGTCTGAATGGCGGAGGAATGATGGCGGAGATGTTAATGGTTGATTCGCTATTATTCCTTCGCTATTTGCTGGCTTGACCCACGCTGTCGCGTGAGTGGGGAGGGTGAAGTCAAAGAATTTCTCCAGGTCGGCGAGGCCGCGCCGGAGGGTTTCCCAGTTTTGTTTGCGGGCTTCGATGAAGGAGGGGAGTTTCTTCAACTGCTGCCTGCCAATCGCGGCCTGCGGGTCGAGGGGTTTGAGGTTATACCCGATATGGCTGTAAATATACTTGTGGTCGTACCCGTCGGGGAGCTCGCCGAGCTGCCAGCTGAAGCGCTTGCTGCAGGTGTTATCCTTGCCGGACGGACACCAGCAGTCGCGGCCCCAGTCGCGGAAACTCTCGGCGTAGGTCTTCAGGGACGCCCGGCGGATGATATTCGCCGCCCCCCCCTCACCCATCGTCAGGTGGTGCGGCGGGTAGAAGGATTGGGTGCTGAGGTCGCCAAAACTTCCTGTGTAGGCGGTTAAAATCCCGTTCTCGATGAACGGAATTTTACGAAAAGCGGAAGGAGGAAAGTGGAAAGCTGAAACGTTCTCAGAATTTAAGTTTTCGCTATTCGCCATCCGCCATTCGCCATTCGCTTCCGCTTGCTTGATCAAGTGATCAAGTCCCAAGCTTTTCGCTTGGGAAAGCGGAAGCGAATACGTGCAGCCAAGGGCGTCGCAGTTGTCCTCGATGAGCCAGAGATCGTATTTGTTGCAGAAGGCGAGGACGGCCGTCAGGTCGAATGGGTTGCCGAGGGTGTGAGCCAGCATCACGGCTTTCGTCTTCCCGGGAGAATAAGCGGCTTCCAGTTGGTCCACCCGGGCGTTCCCAGTGACGGGATCGTTGTCAAGGAAGACAGGGACACATCCGTTCTGGATGATCGGGGTGACGGTTGTCGGGAACCCGGCCGCGCAGGTGATCACCTCGTCGCCGGGGCAGAGGCGTTTGTGGTCGGGAAGCTTGTGGGTGGTCAGGCAGGTGAGGGCAATGAGGTTGGCCGATGAACCGGAGTTGACAAGCAGGCTGTGCTTGACGCCGAGGAAGGACGCGAGTTCGCGCTCAAACGCCTCTCCTTCCGGGCCAAGCGTCAGCCAGAAATCCAATGTCGAGGAAACGGCGGCTTCAACTTCGTCCTCGTTGAACACGCGGCCGGCATAGGGGACGGAGGGGAAGGCTGAAATATTTTCCTCTTTTTGCTTTTCGCTTTTCGCTTTTTCTTCCGCGATCCGGAGGGGATCGTCGCCGGGCCGGTTGGCAGCGTGGGCTAAGCGGGAGAACTTTCTCGCATCACTCTTGATTATCGATTTGCGGACCGTCTGGACAAATTTGAGCTTCGCTTGGACGATAAGAATATCAACGATTTCACTTCGGATTTTCAGCACGCGGTCGGTTCTGACAAAGGAGGGCTTGGGAAGGCAGCCAGCCAGATAATCTGAAGTAGTGAGGGGTAATGATGCCACATATTGATTCGAACTTGTGACCATGGCGACCTCGATATCTCCATAGGAATCCGGATCTGAGAGAATCAAAGCCGGGCGGTTTTTGCCATCCTGCAAATCGGTATATGGCCAACGGAAGCGACAAAATGTTCCTGTAAGTGACATGATTGAAGGAGGATTAATTGTGAACGACCAAATGATCGAGGCTCGATCCCCAATCCTCCTCGTCTTCGTGAAAGGCCGAGTCGATCTGGGCTGCCTCCCACGCAGTTGGAGCCGTCCGCATGGATGGCACTTCCTCTTCTGTGTAAAGCGTCAATCTGGTTCCATCCGGGATGGGTGCCGAGGATGCCAAAAGACGAATGATATTTGCTTCCTTGATGATGGTGATGCTCATGGTGATATTAAATGGCGAAGGAATAATGGCGAAGGAATAATGGCGGATGGCGGAGACTTTAATGGCGGATGGCGAAGGAATAATGGCGGATAAAGAGAAGGCAATGGCGGATGGCGGATTCGCTATTATTTATTCTCCATTCGCGATTGCCGCGAAGCGGCCCGGAGGTGTTTGGCAAAACCACCGAGTTGACGAGAGATGGACTTGCATGCTTCACAGCGGGAGGTCGCTGCGTCGGAATTCACAAATTTCAGGCGGCAAGCAAGGCGATACATGCTCCGTACTTCTCCAACGGAGCCTTTTGCGATGTCAAGAAACCTGGCAAATTCGGAAGGAGTCACCCTTTCCGCCCCTTCAGCAACATTGTTGGAAATGGAAACCGCCGCCCGTTTGATTTGATCCACAAACGAAAAGTCCTTCACGATCCGCATATCCTCATAGACAGCGACCGCAAGATCTTGTGCATCCTGCCAGACCTGCATGTCCTCGAAATCTTTTAAATGGCGGAGGGTCTGAATGGCGGATGGCGGAGGAATGATGGCGGATGGTCTAAATGGTGGATGGCGGAGGGGAGCGTCCTCGCGGATAACCCCAGCGGCTGCAAATTCTCCAACCTCTTCTGATTTCTTCTTCTTATTCATTCGCCATCATTCATTCGCCATTTTGATATTGATCAATCTGCCGCAGGGTCAAGGTGGAGAAGTCTTCAGGACACCGGCAGTTTGCGGCCTCCTGATACCATGCGGCTGTCTTCTCGATGGTGGTGGAAAAATCCCATCGGGGCTGCCATCCCAGCAGATGAAATGCCTTGTCTGTTGCGAGATTGAGTTTTCCGGCCTCGTGGAGAGCGTTGGGATCGGATTTGTCCTGCCATTCGCCTGGCCAATGCTTGAGGATTTCCTGGACGAGGTCGGCGACTGTGCGATTGGAGGCGAGGGTCGGTCCGAAGTTGAAGGCGGAGCATAATGGGTCGAGGGCCGAGGGTCGAGGCCCAGTAAAGAAGGCAGTGCCATCCACGGGCCGAGGGTCGAGGGGGGCGGCCATTTTTGCGGCGAGGAGGAGGTACCCGGAAAGAGGCTCCAGCACATGCTGCCATGGCCGGGTCGCAGTTTTATTGCGAATGGGCACTGCTTGACCTGCCTGTAGCGCACGAATGCAATCGGGGACGATACGATCCGCCGCCCAGTCGCCGCCGCCTATGACGTTGCCCGCCCGGCCGCTGGCGATTTTTACCGGATGGCTGCTGAAAAATGACCGACGCCACGAGCTGATGGCAATTTCGCTGGCGGCTTTGCTCGAACTGTAGGGGTCGTAGCCTCCAAGCGGATCCTCTTCGCGGTAGGCGTGCAGCCATTCCCGGTTTTCGTAACACTTGTCGGTGGTGATAAACACTGCGGAGCAGGGCTTTTTCAAACCGCGTAACGCATTCAACACATGGGCCGTGCCCATAACGTTGGTGGCGTAAGTTTCCAAGGGCTGATCATAGGATAACCGCACAAGGGGTTGGGCCGCGAGATGGAACACAAAGTCCGGTTCGAAATCGAGAAGCGACTTGCGAAGGCAGCCGGCATTGCAAATGTCGCCCTCCTGCCACTGCAGGCGGGCACTCAAGCCGAGTTGATTGAAAAGCGCCGGTTCAGTGGGTGGTGGGAGTGAGAACACGGCCACTTCCGCACCCAAAGCCAGCAACCATTCAGAAAGCCAAGAACCCTTGAACCCGGTGCCGCCAGTCAACCAAACTCGCTTGTTGCGATAAACGTTCCTTAAAATTTCCATGGTGGAAATGACGTGGCTTTTTGTGGAATGCATGAAATTCAGGCTCTTAAATATCTTTTAGGCGGTTGCGGGCTGCGATCGAGCTTATCCATTTAATAGCCGCTCCGCGACTACGTCACCAAACTTTCCAAGGCGCTTTGCCTTCCGACCAGATTTTATTGAGATACTGCGTCTCCTGGTAGGTGTCCATCGGTTGCCAGAAACCATTGTGCTGGTAGGAGTGCAACTGGCCGTCGGCTACAAGCTTCTCGATGGGCGCACGCTCAAACATGACAGTCGGGTCGTTAGTCAGATAATTGAAAATCTTCCGATGGCAGACCATGTAGCCGCCGTTGACATAATCATGCTCGAACTGAGGTTTCTCGCTGAAAGCGTGAATGGCTCCATCGCTCTCGATCTTCAGCGTGCCGAATCGACCGGCAGGGTGAACGGCAGAAACTGTGCAGATTTTCTTTGCGCAGCTGTGCGCTTGAATGGATGCGTTAATGTCGATGTCTGACAAACCGTCGCCATAGGTGAGGAGAAAGTTCGCGTCTCTGCCGATATATGGCTCAATGCGCTTGATGCGTCCGGCTGTCATCGTTTCCTGCCCTGTATCCGCAAGGGTGACAGTCCAGTCCTCCTCGTCATGGTGGTTGTAGAATTTCAGTTGCGGCGAGTGGCCCAACCGCAACTTCACGTCGCTCGTCAACCAGAGGTAGTCGCGAAAGAATTCCTTGATCATCTCCCCCTTGTAACCCAGGCAGAGTATGAAATCCTTATGCCCGTGGGCGGCATATGTCTTCATGATGTGCCAGAGGATCGGACGATCCCCAATCGGCACCATGGGCTTTGGACGGTATTCTGTTTCCTCGCGCAAACGAGTGCCTTTGCCTCCGCAGAGAATGACGACTTTCATAGTTTATTTACGGGAAACTGGGGTCCTGAATGCCGCTAACTTAAGCCAGAGTAGAACAAGCGTCTCGCTTGTTTTCCCAAGCAGGACGGCAACCGGGACGGTCGCTCTACCATCCCAAACCTGCCTTAAGTTAGTGCCATTCGGGTCAGTCCTTGCTTATTGACATTGCTGGTGAAGGTGGGAGGGCGGCTTTGCCGCCCGAAGATGGGATATTGGATATAGGAGATGGGGAGAGGAGCGGGGCGAATTCAAAATGGAAAATAGAAAATGGAAAATTGAGACTGGAGGCGAAGAAGAGAGGGAGGCAGCTTTGCTGCTGGTTGAAGTAGAAAGTTTAAGTTGAAGGGGTGTCCGGCTCGTCTCATAGCTCATCGCCGAAGGGCGCCTGGGCAGGAGTAAGGAAGGTTTTGATCAACGCACCGTCGCCACAGACGGTCATGGTGGAGAAGCGTTTGAACCAGCTTCCTGCTGGCACCTCGGGGTTGGTATCGAGCCAAGCGGCCAAAGATTGAACAGCATCCTTGTCGATGTCCCTTTCCCGCACACGCAGGAGCAGATGCTCAAGGAGTGGCCGTGGGATGTCACTACGTTGTATCTTCGCCATTATGAACCGTAGAATCCATCGGTGATTTTAGCGACTAGTCGAGCGGACTCGGTGGAGTTTTTGTTGCCCGCCAGACGATGGGCAAGTGCTCCGAGTTCCCCAGGTGACATCGGCTCGGCGACGAGTTTGATCTTGAGGCCCACGGCTTGGGCTGCACGGCTCATGGATCGGAACGTGATGGATGTGTTGCGGTCATCAAGAATCCGCCGCACAGCGGTTCGAGCGGTGCCCATGCGCTCGGCCAGGGTGGAGATCGACAGGTTGTCTTCCTTCATCCTCTGCCGAATCGTTGCGGTTAGGGAGCGTTTGAAATCAATGTCTGGTGCAGTGCTTCTCATGCCTCACAGGGTGGTTCAATATTGAGCC
>JBAXXD010000084.1:0-16950 GCA_037128135.1 Verrucomicrobiia bacterium | reverse complement strand
AAAAAAAGTGTTGACCGTTTGTTGACATATTGCGCGGTTGTGCGTATTGTTTCGCCAAGGAACACGACTATGCAAAAACTAAAACTCAAAGTCATCAAAACATCCGTCCGTGGCGAACCGTCTTGGTGTGTCAGAGTCCCGACCCTGGACGGGAAACGCAAGCGGCGGTTCTTCGATTCAAAGCAGGATGCAGAAACATTCCTGCAACTCAAGAAGGCCGAGCTTTCCAATTTCGGGACGCGCGGCGTGAACCTGTCAGAAACGGATCGAGGCGATTACCTCGCCGCCGTGGACCGGCTCAGACCGTTTGGGCTTTCTGTCCTGCAAGCCGTGGACATGCTCCTGCCGACGCTCAAAGCCCGCGACAAGTCCTGCACGACGACCGCCCTTGTCGCGGAGCTCCTCAAGGCCAAGGCCAGCGACGGGGCGAGCGAGCGATACTTGAAAGACCTCCGCACCCGGCTGGGCATCTTTGCCGCCGAGTTCCCCGAGGACATGGTGTCTTCATTCACAACTGCCCGCTTGGACGACTGGCTGCGGGGCTTGCCGCACAGCCCGACCACGCGGAACAACTACAGGCGCTTGCTGGGGGTGCTGTTCTCTTTCGCCGTCGAGCGGGGATTCGCCATCGCCAACCCGATCACCAAGAGCAGCGAGGCCAAGGTGATTGGCAAGAAGCCGGGCATTCTCACCGTGGAGCAGGCGATTCGATTGTTGGGGAAGGCCGAGCCGGAAATCCTGCCAGCCATCGCCCTTGGACTGTTCGCCGGATTGCGCCCCGAAAGCGAGTGCTGGCGGTTGGATTGGAGCAGCATTGATTTCGAGGACCGCCTGATTGACATCGCCGCCGACAAGACCAAGACCGCCCAAAGCCGTTTTGTGAAGATGAGCGACAACCTCGTCGCGTGGTTGCTTCCGTATCGCCAACTGAGCGGCCCCGTTTGCCCGACCGGCGACAAATACAACTACATGCTCCAGAGGGCGAGAGAAGCCGCCCGCATCACCAGTTGGCCATCAGACTGCTTACGGCACTCTTTCGCCAGCTACCACTACGCGCACTTCCAGAACGCCGGGGCGACGGCGCAGGAGCTTGGACACACCGGACTGAAGACGCTGTTCAAGCATTACCGGAACCGCGTGAAGCCTCAACAGGCCGAGCGGTATTGGAATATCTTTCCCGCAACTGAGCCCGAGACTGAAGACAAGGTTGTCCACATGGCAGCATGATATATGAAAAAGAAATCCACACCCAAGCGGGCAGGCAATGTCATTGTCTCACCCTCACAATCAAAAGCCCGTGGCGGTCAACGTAGCGCAAAGAAATCTCCCGCCGCTGCCCGTCGCGGGCTCAAGGCCAGAGGCGAGCGCCCATTGAAGCGAGCGACGAAGACCAGGGCCGTGAAGGATCCGCGCACCGCATTGAAGACGGCGACGTCGGCGGACGGGGCGAGGACTGCCGCCGCAGGGGCACCCCCCACCCGTGGGACCCCTATCGCATCGAGGGGAGGGGAGGCGCGACCTCGACCCCCCGAACCGCTGGCGGGGCTTTCGTGTGAACGCCCGACGATCGCGGGGCGCTCAAGACCCAAGGGAGCACAAACACCGGGGGGGCTTCAAAAAACTGGCCAGAAAATTTCCCCCTCCAAAAATCCCGAGCAACCACCAACACAATCCATGAAGATACAAAGCGTAAAACCAACACTTGCAGCAACACCAAAGACCCCGCTGGCGGACGTTATGCCGACACCGATAGAGCTTGCCACACTCGCGGCGACATTGCGCCCGGATTTCAAACCATTGGACGCGATCAAGACGGCAATGGAATTTTTCCTTGAGGCAAAATTGTTTGTCCGCGAACTGCCAGCAAGTGAGGATGCGCTGATAAGGGAATACGGAAGCCAAGTGCGGAGGATGGCACTACGGGCGCGACCGCTTGAGGAAATACGCCGAGACGTTTTGACCTTAAAAACGGACAGCTTTGTAAGTGATGAAGTCCGCGATTTTCTGGCAGCAAATGGAGTGAACTGGAAAAACCCCCGCACGGTCATTGATAACATCCGGCGATATGGGAATGAAATTGCAAGCGGCGTGGCAGGCGAAATCAAGAAGGGCAAGCAACCCGGCGGCCAGGTTATCGGCAAGTTGTGGCCTTTCCGAATTGACATAGAATCCGAACTAAAAAACTTCCGGCAAGAATCCGGCACGTATTTAATCCCTCGCGTTCTCCTTCAAGGGATCGTTGACAGCGTGAAGGCGCGTGGTTCCGCCCGTGCGAGGAAGGGCGCGGCGGCAAAGCGAGCCAGCAAAATCAAAGCGCCCAAGACCGGCAAAGCGCAAAAGGCTTAAAGCCTATCAAGAAAAACCTCCTGTTTTTTTTGCGTGCGGGGCTGCGTGGGTGGGGCTGATATTCCAGCCCTTGCGCGTGGGTGATGCCGTTTCGGTGCGTGCCGTGCGTGGGTGAGGCTCGTTTTTGCATTTCATTGCGTGGGTGAGTTTGGCCAAAAAAGGGCACGAAAAAGTTGTGCGAATACTCTCGCACATGAAGCCACCTACCAGCAAAGACGCGCCGGGCGAATCCCGGCCAGTTACCGGAACGACTGCGGATGTTCCGGCTCTTGTCACCAAGCCGGTTGTCGCGAAAGCGGCATCCACTTCACCGCGCACGATTGACAACTGGATGCGGCAAAAACGCATCCCGTTCATCAAGCTCTCGCCGCGTTGCGTGCGGTTCCATCTCCCGAGCGTGCTCGCTGCATTGCGCCAGTTTGAAGTGCAGGCCATCCACTGAAAAAGGAAAAGCCTGCCGAGCACTTTTTGAACGGAGCTCGACAGGCTGAAAACTGACAATGAAAAATTTATCATTAAGCAAGGCACCAAGCAAGCGCATCCTCTCTGATTTTGAAGAGGAATTAATGTGGGCGGACTCATACTCCAGGCTCCCGGTCATTTTGGAATTCTGGAGAAAATGCAATGCGCGAGGGATTGGTCTCGACGCTTTCTTTAAGACGTTGGGCGAGGAGTGGACAGGCTGCGACAATATCAGCGTTTATGCCGGAACGCTGGACCGGATATTCAAGACGGTCCCCCGCGTCAATCTCGACGCCATGATGGATCGAAAGGAGATCGTTGCTTACAGGACACTTCCCGAAACAATCACCGCATATCGGGGAGCCTATCCCGTCAATGCAGTTGGATTCAGTTACTCACTCGACGAGGCCGTGGCAAAACGATTCCCGATGCTCAACCGCTACCGCATCCGGGGTGTATCTCCATACCTCCTGTCAGTTGAACTGCCAAAGCGTTTCTGTGTCCTGAAAACAGATCGGCAGGAGCAGGAGATAATTTGTGTGAACCGTGGAGTGGTTCGCGTCACTGGCAGGACTGAAATCAAACCGGAGGGCGCACAATGACAACGATCCTCCTGATACGCGACACGGTATGCGTCACCGCTCTCTTGGTTCTCTTCACCGTCTGGAGGTTCAAGTTATGATCGCGATTCTATCCCTCCGCGATTGGCTCAGATCCATTGCAATGCACTTCCTGCCGACCGGCCAGCAGGACAACGCGAAACTCATCCGCGAATATCGAGAGGGGAATATATGACGGCGGAACTTGAACCGTGCCCACATGCTGGAACCGGCGTGCATTCGTGGATCATGCGCTCGGCCCATGCCTGCCGGAAATTTGGACTGACCCAGGAGCAGGCCGTTCGCGAAATCGAATCCCGCATCACCCGCAGGCCATCACCGGCGAGCGAGATCCCCGTTGCCGTTGCCAAGGCTTATGATGCCGCCCCGGCGTCCGGCGAGCCCGCGCGCCAGTGGAACACGACCCCCAAATGGCCAGCAGTGAATCAGGAGCAACGCGAAGCCGTTATTGCATCAGGAGATGGTCTTGTTGATTTGTGGGAAGAGAGCCCGATCCGATGGGATGACGGCGACCCGAACACCGAGGAAATCATTGACGCGCTTTTCCCCGGCAACCCGCTTTTGTGCGTCGGCCAATCGTCGCGCCAGTTCGCCACCCGGCACCGCGAAGACTTCCGGGGCACCCTCGCCAGCCAGCAGCTTATCGTGCCCTCACCGATGTTCACCAAGACCGGGCGCACCCAGACCGGCAAGCTCAGCGAACACACGCTTGAGAACACCGGCGACCGGCGCTTTCTGGTGATAGAGCAGGATGCAGGCACCGCAGACGAACAGGCCGCCGTGCTCCTCCACCTCGCGGAAACGGCCCCGCTTGTCCTCGCGGTCCATTCCGGGAGCAAGTCCATTCACGGATGGTTTTTTTGCCAAGGCCAGCCCGAAGACCATCTACACCGCTTCATGCGCCGCGCCGTCTCGCTCGGGGCAGACCCGGCGACGTGGACGCGCTCGCAGTTTGTCAGGATGCCAGACGGCACCCGCGACGAGGGAGTCCGCCAGACCACGTTTTACTTTAACCCGAGGAGGATCAAAACATGAGAGCCACTGCCGAAGAATGGGGGCGCACCCCGGAAACAATTATGGACGAAGAGCACGCCCCCGAGCACGCGGTTTCCTCACAAGAAGAAAATTCCTTTCTCGCCGTGCCGTCCGATGTGTTTCCCGTGCCCGCTGGCGAACATGGATACATCGTTTCCGGCGAGCGGATCTTCCCCGTGATCGCCAAGGCCCATTTGTGGTTTGTCCGCAACGGCAAGCTTTACGAAATCGAACAAGACCGTGAGGGGGCACGGCTTTCTCCGCTCGCAAAAGAGCGGGCGGTTTCCTCTCTCGAAGAGTTCGCCCGCGACACCGGCAGACGGATTGCCCGGTTTGAAACAGTCAAGAAGGAGGAAAAAGTTTATCCCGTCTGGCGCAACTCGACAATGCCGACCGGGAGTATGGAAATCCTGATGCTCGGAAATGTTGCCCGCGAACACCTCCCGGAAATCCGCCAGCTTGTTTCCTGTCCCGTCATCGTGGACATGGGCGACAACCGAACGGTAACGCTCGCCAAGGGCTTTCACGCGCACGGTGGCGGGACATACATCACCAGCGGGCAGAAGCCGCCAGACGTGCCGCTGAACGCCGCCGTAGAAGCCCTGTTGAACATCCATGCCGACTTTGCGTTTTGCTCGCCGTCCGACCAATCGCGAGCCGTTGCCGTCATGCTCTCGCCCGCCTTGAAAATGGGCGGTTTCATCCATGACGATTTCCCGCTTCACGTTGCCGAGGCCGTGGAATCGCAATCGGGAAAGGACTACATGCAAAAGCTGCATTCCCGGATTTACAACGAACAGCCCGCAGGCATCGCCCCGAGCAAGGGGGGAGTTGGCAGTCTCGACGAAACAATCTCCAAAGCCCTGATTGCCGGCCGGCCGTTCATTTGCTTCTCAAACTTCCGGGGAAAACTGGAAAGCGCGATTCTTGAAAGCGCGATCCGGGGGCAGGGGCGCGTTGAATGCCGGGCACTCCGCACAAGCGCAACCGTGGACTGCACGCCGTTTATCTGGCAACTCTCGACAAACGGGGCCGAGTTCACACGCGACCTTGCAAACCGCAGCATCATTACCCGGATCCGCAAGCAGCCCGCCGACTTCGATTTCCACCACTTCCCCGAGGGGGACTTGATCGCGCACGTTGAAGCGAACCAGGCTTTTTATCTCGGCTGTGTGTTCGCCGTCATCCGCGAGTGGGCCGCGAGGGGGAAGCCCCGCACCGCCGACACCCAGCATGATTTCCGCCAGTGGACGCAATCCCTCGACTGGATTGTCCGGGAGCTTTTCGGGCTCGCCCCGCTTCTCGACGGGCACCGGGAGGAGCAGGCCCGCACCGCGAACCCCGCCTTGCAATGGCTCCGCGACGTGGCAAACGCCGTCATGGGGCAAGGGCTCGACGGCAAGCCGCTGGTTGCCGCCCAACTGGCGGATGTTTGCGAGGAGAACGACATTGACCTACCGGGGCGCAAGGATTCGACCGAGGAATCCAAATACCGGATCGGGCGAACCCTTGGCCGGTTATTCAAAGACGGGCAGGCCATTGACGGAAACACCGTTCGACTGACGGTGGACGGCATCACCGTTACCCGCGAAACCTTCCAAGAATACAACGCCGAGAGGCAGCTTAAAACCCGTCAACGCTACCTTTTCGCGAGGGGGCAGAAATGAAGATTTTGCGCACCTGCGCACCGTGCGCACCGTCCCCCCTTTCTTTCTGGAATTTATACAGAAAACCCCTTTTTCTGTATAGATTCCGGGAAATTATAAGTAAGGGTGCGCAACGTGCGCAGCCCCGGCGCAATCTCATTTCAGAGGGGGAGGCTGAACCATGAAGCGCCACGATTTCAGATCCATCCTCGCCAGCCTCGAAGCCCGGCGATTCCGGGCAGCCGACCTCGCCCAAGCCCCCAAGACATCGAAGCCCGCCCGGCTGGTGATGACCGGCTACCTCGCCGCCATCAACGACGTCTTGCGAATCCTCACCGCTGAAAATCCAACGACCAACAAATCCACCCACCCATGAAAAAAATGACCATGACCAGAATACCGAAATCCGTTTGGGACGGGCTCTTGTGCGCCTATTTAAGCGGCTGCGGCCTGCGCGAATTGGCGCGGGCTTCAAATCTGAAAGAGTCCACCGTGACCGCGTATGCCTCTCGTAACGGCTGGGCCGCTCTCCGCAAAAAAGCCCGCGACATCATTGTGCCAGACCCCGCCGTTATCTCACCCGAGGAGACGATCCAAAACGTCATGGCAACGCACCGGGAGAAATTCCAGACCGGCGCTGCACGGGCCATTTCAAAAGCCGTGACCCACGCCGCCGAGTTGGATCCCGCCGCCGCTCTTGAGTCCTCCCGCAAACTTGCCGACCTCGTGGGGGCAGGGTGCAAGCTTCACGGGCTTGGAGCCAGCGAAGCGACGACATTCGCCGTGCAGGTTCTCAACCAGTGGTGACACCATGAAAAAACGAATCCCGCAATCCACTTTGAATGAACTCAAACTTGCATACGCCAGCGGCGCCAGCCTGCGAGAATTGGCGAGGCGGACCGGCATCCCCGAGGGGACTGTTTTGTCACGAGCCAAGCGGGAGGGCTGGTCAGCTTCGATCCGATCCGCACGCGACATCGTGCCAGCGGATCCCGCCCCCACGGTCTTTAATGCGGTCAATCAGTCGCTGGCCGAGCACAAGGAAGCATTCCAGGCGAACACGGCACGAGCCCTCACAAACGCGAGCAGGCACGCCGCCAGCCTCGCCCCGGCAGATGCGTTGGAGCGATCCCGCAAGATCGCGGATATTGTGCAGGCCGGCGCGAAACTTCACGGGCTAGGCCAGCCAGAAACTCAAGTCGCGGTTCATGTTCTGAATCAGACTTTCGAGTGGTAGTGAGGTTGTCTTTTGGGGATCGCGCTGCCGGTTTCTATTTCCCCGGCTGAGCCTTCTCGCCCGCCGCCACGCTTTCATCCACGACATTTTTTGTATCGATGGGCGGAAGCGCGGATTGTTTCGCCTTCGCGCTGGCGCTGGCGATCCCCGCCCAATCTATTTCGTCGGCCCTCAGGGGACTTTGCTGGGTTTGCTTTCGAGCGTCCGCTTTTTGCTTCGTCTCCGCTTCGCACATTTGCTTGAAGGTATCGTTCAGAAACTTGTCGTTTCGCGCATACGGAAAATCGGCCAGAATTTCCAGATACTTCCTTCGCCAATCCGGGTCTTTCTCCGGGTCAAGTTTGGAAACCTCCTCAATGGCAAGCGAAGTCTGCCTCCGCGTCACGATCTCGGTTTTGAGTTTTTCCTCTTCTTGTAAGACGCGGAGCGCAAAATTGTCCGCGTCATTCTTCTTCTGTTGCTGAATCTCCTGATTCTTCAAGAGCACCTTGTAACGATCTGCGACCGTTTCTTGTGCCGGTTGAACAATAACCTGCGTTGTGACTTGGGTTGGCTGCTGGTATTGAGCCAACGCAAGGGAGGGGGCTGCGACCAACAGAATGGCGACGAAGCGCATATTTTTACGGCTCATGGTTTTATTTCTTCTCTCCGGTCCAGTGGTCGAATGTTCTGGCGCTGCTTGATCCTGGGGAACGGACGATAGGCGACCATCCATTCTGTTCAGTGACGGCAGAAAACCGGAACGCGCAGGCTAGAATGATCGCGGCAACCACGATTCCGCCCGCGATGATGATGCTGCCGAGGTGTTGTTTTATCATGGGGGTCATTTCTTGATTTTTATCTGCCCGGCAGAGTTGACGATGATTTCTGGCTTCCCCTTGTAGAGTTCGATCCGCCCGGTGACGGCGACGGTTTTTCCGTCGTATTGCCCCGCGTTCTTGATCAAAGACGAGTCAGCGGAGCGGGCGAGCAATGCCGCCGTGAAAGCCTGGCTGGGGTAATTGCCGCCCATGTTCAGGAACGCATTGTTCTTCTTGGATACAAAAACGCTGGAAACTTTCCCCTCCACCGTTGCCGTCTCTCCAACGTGCTTTTCGGCGTCCTCCGGCATGATGACACGGCTGCATCCCATGAGAGAAAGCAACAGAACCACAGCAAGGGCGGGGAGAAATGTTGACCGGATTTTCATAAATGAACCGCTGGTTGCCCGATAAAACGTGTGTTCTACCACACGCTTTTCAACATGGAAAGCCCGTAGTTTCCAAGGTGCATGGCTCGCGATATACGTCCACACGGCAATCTGGTTGGTTCACAAATCAGGCGTCTCCGCACTGGACAAGGATTGTCGCAACCCGCTCTTGCAGCAAAATGCCAGCGGCTTGGCTGGGATGTTGGCCGGGACATCATCGCACGGATCGAAGCGCGGATTCGATTGGTGACGGATTCGGAACTGGTTTTTCTCGCCCGCTCGCTTGGGGTTCCTCTCGTGTCATTGTTCCCGCACGACGTTGCAAAGCAAGTCTCCGGTGCCAAGCGGTAATCAGCGGATCTTCATTCCCTTGGCATTCATCGGATCGCACCCATCTCCTCCAGCGCCCGGCGGGCCGCTGCTCTGGCCGGCGAGTTGCCCGTCTTCAGCTTGCGCCTGAGCAACCAGCAATCGAAGGAGCGAGGTTCGATGACCCACCCGCCGCGACGACCGCGAGGAAGGTCCGCCTCGAAACTGCCCTTCGCGGCCTCGCGGACAATCGTGGAGTAGCCGAGTCCGCTTTTCGCCAGGGCGTCTTGGATGTTCATGGAGGGGATGTTTCCACACCCTCCGATGAAAAAAAGAAGTTTTTTTCTGAGGGAATCAGTCAGGACGGCTCGCTTGGAAATAACGGGAAGCGAGATTCCCGGCCCCGGCTTCATGGGCTCCATCACCGAGGGGGAGGTAGCCGATTGCAGCCAAAGGCCAGAAAATGGCAGTCAACGGGGCTCACCATAGAAAAGCTGTTGACCGTATGTTGACACTTTGAATGCGTTTTTCAGCGTATCGGTGCGCGACGGTGCGAAACTGTCTTTTTCCATGTTTGCTCTGTAAGTGCCTTGTTTACAGGGTTTCCCATCTGATAGAGGGGAATGGGCAGGAATGGATTCGAACCATTGAAGGCGTAAGCCAGCGGATTTACAGTCCGCCCCGTTTGGCCACTTCGGTACCTACCCGTGAGATTCCCCGCGCGGGGCCAGCGGATCACTGGTTTGCCGGTGGGGCAATGCGCGGTTGCAAAGTAATGGATTTTATCACGACCTTTGGCAATGGAAAATCGTTGCTGTTGGTCGGAAGATTGCTGATGTTTTCCAGGACATCGAGCCCCTCGAGGATCTGGCCGAAGACGGTGTATTTGCCATTGAGTTTCGGGAGGGGGTTGAGGCAGATGTAGAACTGGCTGCCGTTGGAATTTTTCGCGGGGTTGACGTCGTCGGGGAGGCGGGCCATCGCGACGGACGCCTTTTCGTGGGGGAGCTTGATTTCGGCGGGGAGCGTGTAGCCGGGGCCGCCGGTGCCGGTGCGCTCGGCCTGCCCGTGGCGGCTGGCGGGGTCGCCGGTCTGGACGAACGAGCCGGGAAATACCCGGTGGAAACGCATGCCGTCGTAAAACTTTTTCCGGATGAGTTCCTTGAAATTCGCGACGGTGAGGGGGGCGGATTCGTCGCAAAGCCCGATGACCACGCGCCGGGATTGTTTTTCCCTGCCGAAGCGGATTTCGAGAACCGCGATGTCCGGGCCGAGCGGGGCCGCCGCGCAGGGGAGAAGGCAGGCGGCAGCGGCGAGCGTGAGGGCAAGGGGAAATTTCATTCGGGTCGGGTGTTTTGAGTCTCTCCGGTCATGAGGCGATCACTTGCGTCCGCGGAACGGGTTCCACCCTCGTCCCTTGGCCTCCGGAGGGGCGGGGCTGTGCGGTTCGGGGGAGTCGGGTGCCGTCGCGGGGATGGAATGGCCCTGCCCGGGAAATCCGTAGAACCTGGCGATCACGGAAAAATCCGAATCACCCCAACCGTGCTGAATTCCGGCCATGGCGGCGCCGGCGAACGCCGAGGCGGCCGGCAGTTCGATCTCTTTCTCGGCGGCCAGCCCGAGCGCGAGCTGGATATCCTTGAACATGTGCTTCAGGGAAAACCTCGGCTCGAAGTCGCCCGCGAGCATGGCCGGGATTTTCATGTCGGCAAGCGGGGAGCGGGCGGCATGCGACTCGAGCGCGAGCGCGAGCTTGTGGAGCTCGATGCCGTTTTTATCCAGCAGGGCGTGGGCTTCGGCGAGGGACTCGACCGCAGTGGCAACGAGGAGGTTCGTGGCGATTTTCACGATCGAGGCCTGGCCGATGTCCCCGATTTCGAGGATGGCTTTGGAAGAGGCTTCAAGAATGGGGCGTACGGAGGCGAGGACGGCCGGATCGCCGCCGATGTAATACACCAGCTCACCAAGCTCCGCGGCATCCCGGCTGCCGGTGAACGGCGCGTCGAGAAAATTCGCGTGGCGTGCGGTCACGAGATCCGCCGCCTCGCGCGTCTCGTGTGGCGAGACGGTGGCGTGGTTCATGACGATGTGATCCGGGGTCAGCGCTGGCGCGAGTGCCCGGACGACCGAGAGCAGCGCGGATCCATCGGAGACGAAGATCTGGATGTGCTTGGTGGCCTCCGCGACTTCTGCGGGCGAGCAGAGAAAGTTCGGTTCCGGCCTGGGCGACCGGTTATGGAGCCAGACCTGATATCCGTTCCGCCGGAGAGCGGAAACCACTCTGCCGCCGATCGTGCCGAGCCCGATAACTCCGGCGGAAGCTTTGGTCTGGCGTCCCATGCGCCGGATTATTTCCCGGGAGGAAGGGTGGAATCGATTTTGGCGGAGTCCTTGAGATTTTTCAAAACCCCCTGCACCGCCTCGCGCTGCTTCATGTTCTTGAGGTAAGCGGTGATCTGCTCTTTGACCTCGTCAAACGGCACGGTGCCGGCCGGCTTCTTTTCCTCGACTTTGATGACATGCCATCCGAATTGCGTGCGTACGGGGCCGCCGATTTCACCGGCTTTCTGGTTGAATGCGGCCTCGGCGAATTCGGGAACCATCTTGTCCTTGGAGAAAAATCCGAGCTCTCCGCCAGAATCTTTCGCGCCGGGCTCCTGGGAGAGTTCCTTGGCAAGCTTGCTGAAGTCCTGTCCCTTTTTCTTGGCGAGGGCGAGCGCTTTTTTCGCGGCGTCCTCCTGCTTTTTTACGACCTCTTCTGAATCGTCCTTGTTGACCAGGAAAAGAATGTGCCTGGCCTTGACCTGCTCGGGATTTTTAAACTCCGCGGTGTTTGCGTCGTAGAATTTTTTGGCATCGTCCTCGGCGACCGGGGCGCTGTCCTTGACCTGGGTTTGCATCCAGCGCTGCTGCTGGAGCATGGTGCGAAGCGAGGTGCTCAGCTTCTCGGGGGTCTGGCCAGCCTCTTTGAGCTGGGCCTGGAACGCTTCTTCGGACGGGAACTGTTTTTTGAGCTTGGCGATTTCCGCGTTGAGCTCCTCGTCGGAAACCGTTTCGGCGGCGGCTGCGTTCGCCACGAGCTTGTCCATGATCAGTTCGTCAAGGATCTGGCGGTATCCGTTGAGCTTCTGCTCTGCGGAAAGATCGGCAGCCTTGACACCGGACGCCTCGACGGCGGCTTTGAACGCCTCGTCGAGGCGGGCCTTGGCGATCGGTTCGCCGTTGACCGTGGCGACAGGATCCTTGATCTCGAGCGAAGCGCCGGGAGCCGGATCCACCGGGGCGGGAGCCGCATTCGTGGATTGCACGGGAGCCATGGGAGCCGGGGCAACAGATGCTGCCGGAGCCGCAGGAGCCGCAGGAGGAGCGGGAGGAGCGGGAGGCGGAACACTTTTCGACGGGGCGGGCTTGCAGGAGGAGAGCATGGCCGCCGCGAGGATGGCCGCCGGGAAGATAAATGAGCGAATGGATTTAGTCATTGGAATAGGAAAGACACGAAATTGGCAGGAATGTTCATCAAATGCGAGCGGAAAAATACATGCGCGCGAAATCTTTTCGTGGCATTCCTGGAGCTCTGCGTCTCTTTTCGCGTGATTGCGGAGGTTCTTTTTGATTACTTTCCCTCAAATGCGTCCCGACAAATTTACTGCCAAGATGCAGGAGGCGCTGAACGCGGCGCTGGATCTTGCCTCCAAGAATGACAATCCGGAAATCACCGGCGAGCACTTTTTGCTCTCACTCGTCGAGCAGGCAGACGGTCTGACGCGCCCGCTGCTTGAGAAGCTCGGGGTCTCGTCCTCCGCGCTGGAAGCCCGCCTGCGCGATGCGATCGCCGGGTATCCGAGGGCGCGGGGCGGGGCGCAGCCGCAGATTTCCCACGAACTGCGGAAGACGCTCGACGCGGCGGAAGGCGAGATGGCGAAGCTGAAGGACGAGTTTTTGAGCGCCGAGCATTTCCTGCTGGCGCTGATCGGATCCGGGACATCCGCCGCCAAGCTTCTGAAGGAGAGCGGGGTGACGCGCGACCGGCTGATGAAGGCATTGGTTGAGATCCGCGGCAACCAGCGCGTGACCGACCAGGATCCCGAGGGAAAATACCAGACGCTCGAGAAATACGGGCGCGACCTCACCGAGCTGGCGCGCAAGGGGAAGATCGACCCGGTGATCGGGCGCGACGACGAGATCCGCCGCACGATGCAGGTCCTCTCGCGGCGCACAAAAAACAACCCGGTGCTCATCGGCGAGCCCGGGGTGGGAAAGACCGCGATCGTCGAGGGGCTCGCCCGCCGGATCGTGAGCGGGGATGTGCCCGAGTCGCTGAAAAACAAGCGGGTCGTCGCGATGGACATCGGCGCGATGGTGGCCGGCGCGAAATTCCGCGGCGAGTTCGAGGACCGGCTGAAGGCGTTTTTGAAAGAGGTCACCTCCAGCGAGGGCGAGGTGATCCTTTTCATTGACGAGCTGCACACGATCGTCGGGGCGGGTGCGGCGGAAGGCTCGATGGATGCCTCGAACCTCCTCAAGCCCCAGCTCGCGCGCGGCGAACTCCGCACGATCGGCGCGACCACGCTCGACGAATACCGGAAGTATATCGAGAAGGATGCCGCCCTTGAGCGCCGGTTCCAGCCGGTGATGGTGGACGAGCCGAGCGTCGAGGACACGATCGCGATTCTCCGCGGGCTCAAGGAACGCTACGAAGTCCACCACGGCGTGCGGATCCAGGATGCCGCGCTCGTGGCGGCCGCGATCCTCAGCCACCGCTACATCAGCGACCGGTTCCTTCCCGACAAGGCGGTGGATTTGATCGACGAGGCGGGGTCGCGGCTGAAGATCGAGCTCGAATCCATGCCGACCGAGATCGACCAGCTCGAACGCCAGATCATGCAGTTTGAGATGGAGCGCACCGCGCTCAAAAAAGAAAAGGACGCCGCGAGCCGCGACCGCCTGGCCAAGATCGAAAAAGAGCTCGCCGATATCAAGGAAGAGGCCGGCCGGCTCAAGGCGCGCTGGCAAAAGGAAAAAGACGAGCACGGAAAATCGCGCCGTCTCGCCGAGGAGATCGAGCAGAGGAAAGCCGAGCTCGAGCAGGCGCAGCGCACCGGCGACCTCCCGCGCGCAAGCGAGATCCAATACGGCAAGCTCCCCGAGCTTCAGCAGAAGTTTGAAGCCGCACGGAAGCACGATGGCACCACGCTTTTGAAAGAGGAAGTCACCGAGGAGGACATCGCCAAGGTCGTTGCCTCATGGACCGGTATCCCGGTCTCGCGGCTCCAGGAGGGCGAGCGCGCGAAACTCGTCAAAATGGAGGAGCGCCTGATGGAGCGCGTCGTCGGCCAGCAGCAGGCGATCCAGGCCGTGTCGAACGCCGTCCGCCGCGCCCGCGCCGGGCTCCAGGACGAAAACCGCCCGATCGGATCGTTTCTTTTTCTCGGGCCGACCGGCGTCGGAAAAACCGAACTCTCGAAAGCCCTGGCGGAATTTCTTTTCGACGACGAGGGGGCGATCATCCGTCTCGACATGTCGGAATACATGGAGAAGCACACGGTCGCGCGGTTGATCGGCGCGCCTCCCGGATACGTCGGCTACGAGGAGGGAGGGCAGCTCAGTGAGGCGGTGCGCCGCAAGCCCTACAGCGTCGTGCTTTTCGACGAGGTCGAGAAGGCGCACCCCGATGTGTTCAACGTCCTGCTCCAGGTGCTCGATGACGGGCGGATCACCGACGGGCAGGGACGCACGGTGGACTTCAAGAACACCGTCATCATCCTGACATCGAACATCGGCAGCCAGTTCATCATGGAGGATCTCGATGTGAAGGAGCGCAACCGGCGGGTGATGGAGGCGCTCCGGGGGCACTTCCGGCCGGAGTTTCTGAACCGGGTTGACGAGATCATCATCTTCGACCGCCTCGATGAAAAGCAGATCACCCGGATCGTGGATATCCAGTTGAAACGGCTGCTCGCCCGCCTCGCCAAGCAGAACATCCTGCTCACGCTCACCGATGCGGCGAAGACCCGCCTCGCCCGCGAAGGCTACGATCCTGCCTACGGAGCGCGGCCGCTCAAGCGAGTGATCCAAAAAGAAATTCTCGATCCGCTCAGCCTCGAGATCCTCGACGGGCGCTTCGGCGACGGCGATAAAATCCAGGCCGTCGTCGAGAAGGGGAAGCTGGTTTTCTCCAAAGCCTGAGTTTCCGCGGGGCAACCGCATCAAAGGCGCGCGCGAATCGCTTCCTTCCGGGGAGCATACGCGACTGGCGCGTGGTGAATGGCGACCCGCCATTCACTCGTCCTTGAATCCGAGGCTCGATCCGGTCGGAAGATTGAAAATTGCTACGCCTCACGTTTTACCCATTTGATTATCGACTCAAATGCCTCTGCTTGCTGAAACGTATACATGCTGGATTAGCCCAACGTTCAAAGCCTCCAACGACTCTCCGGGTGCGGCGAGTCGCTGCTGGCTGGTGGTTTAATCATGGTGAGTCTGTTTCAACAACCCGCCGGAGAGTCGTTGGGTGGGCTATCTGGTTCGGCGTTACGTCCATTGGAAGTTCTCGTGCCCGGTCGGCAACTCGAATGGAGCGTCGAGTCCGAGATCACCACCGAAAGACTCGGCGAGTAGTTGGCTGATGTCTGAGTGTAGCCGACTCTTGAAGGTGTCGGGTGCCACTCTGAGCCATTTAACGTAACGAAGATCTCTGAATGTTCGCTTCCCGATATTGAAATCGAACGTTGGCGTGGGTCGGTTACCAAGCGGGTTGGCGACGCCGGGTGGAATGATTTGAACGCGTGTTCCCTCGGCGCTGCTGTGGGCGACAAATTTGTTGCGGAGATCGAGCAGGCGAGTGTGTCGCACTGCCATCTCGGAGTCGCCGAAGTCCGGGTAAGCGGGGTAGTCGCACTGAATGCGACCCACACCGTCGTTCTCGAAGAAGGGACGACCGTAGCCCAGAACCATCGACAAAAAAAGGTGTTGGTAAAGCGCCTCTGGAGCGCCGTCGATCAAAAGGTCCGCAGCGTGAATCGAGCAGGTCATGTCGGACAGCGCGCTCATAAGTCGAACAAGCTTCTTTCGCTGTTTAGTTGTTGCAGGCATTTATCGTAACGCGCGTTCAGTCGCCGAACGACCCAAACTCAGCGACCCGCCCATGAGGGCGTTCGATTGCAACCTGGACGCGATGGCCGGGTTCGCTGCAGCGCATGGTTAGGCGCGTTGGTGGACTTCAGCATAGGCGTTTGAACGACGGAGTCTGCAATAACGCAACGAGTGAAGTTGTAAGGCTCTTGGCGGTTTGGAATAGCAAGTCAACCTTCTCAGCATCAGTGCGGTCACGAAGAAATGCTTGCACAAGATTCTGCGATGCTACGAGCACAACTTGGTTCTGGCTGTCGCCCATGATGGAATCACAGCCGGCGTAAAGCCGAAATGTGTCGCGAAAGTATGACTCAAAGAACTCGATTCGCTCGGAGATGTCCTGCCCAAAGTGGCTCTGGCGGCAAAACAGGCCTCGAGTGCGATTCAACGTTAAATTCAGGATTTGACCCCGAAGCGGGTCACCGAACTTCTGATGCGCCAAGCGATCCGCAACTGCGGTAAGGAAGAATGAATACTCCAAGAAGAAGACGACCTGAGCCTCGTCGTCTAGCGGCTGTCCCCAAAGCTTCGATAGCTGCTGAAGTTCGTGAACAGAAATGTGAGCGAACAACGCAGATAAATCGTCGGCGATCTCCTCGGGATCAGGCTTTCGTTTGAAAAGGGAAAACATCGGAGTAGCTCCTAACAAGTAATTATGCCAGTCTGAGTATCACCCTGTTTGGGGTGGTATCCGACGAAAACCGGGGAGATATTTTTCCGGAGGACTGGCATCGGTGGTTTTTTATCAGGCGCGCGTTGGTTCTGGGAAGGGGTTTTTCTCTGAACTTTGGGTTGACCGGCGGGAAGGAGTCAGCCCCGCATTTTGTGCGAAATCTGTTGGTTTTCATCGGGCGAGGAGCGTGACCGGCAGCGGTTCATTTCCAAAGCGGCGCATGAGTTGGAAGTGTTTTCCGTCCACGGAATAAATTTTTGCGCTTGGGAAAAGCTCGGACATGCGGGCGATGCAGGCATCGG
>JBAXXD010000083.1:0-17195 GCA_037128135.1 Verrucomicrobiia bacterium | reverse complement strand
CCCGAGCCCACTCCCGAGCCCACTCCCGAGCCCACTCCCGAGCCCACTCCCGAGCCCACTCCCACTCCCGCCGCCCCGCCCGGTGCAGTCCTGCCTGCGTCGGCTTGAGACCTTTTTTCTTTGGCCTTGGAATCGCCGGAAACTCACGTGAAGGTGCGTCCATGGCCGCAGGGATCTCATGCCGACTCGGAATCAAAGCCGTGCCGAACGCTTCGCGGGATCAGATCGCTGGGTGGCTGGGCGATGACTTGAAGGTGCGGGTGCAATCTCCTCCGGAGGACGGGCGTGCCAACAAGCGGCTTTGCCATTTCCTCGCCGCGCAACTGGATCTGCCGAAGGGTGCGGTGTCCGTCGTTTCCGGGCAGAGCAGCCAGCGCAAGACGGTGGAGATTCGCGGGCTCTCGCTTGCGGAGCTCAAGAAGCGTTGGCCGGATCAAGGTGCCGCATCCGATCTCCACGGCACATAATGGACAATCTTCCTGTTTGAAGGACGGCGGCCGGGAGGATATTGAGAAGCACACGGGAATGGATTTCGATAGGAACACAGGGCGGCTGAATTTGGGGGAACGGCTGGACGCGGCCGAAGTGCCGGAGCTTTGGACGTTGCTCGCCGGCGAAAATTCCCTCCGGAAGGCGGACGCTGCGGCGCTGAAAACCTGCGACGGCGCGGGGCTGGCTTTCCTCTGGTCCCTGCGCAAGGAAAGCGGCGTGGAAATCGAGGGGTTGAGCCCCGAGATCGCGGCCCGCTTGAAGCCGTTCGAACATCTGCCGGATGCGGCGGCGGATGCCCCGGATCGCGGCGACCCGCTCCTGATCCATATCGGGCGCGCCTCCAGCCAGATCTTCCGCGACATCCGCGCGCAGATCGCCTTCATCGGGGAGTTCGTAGTGACCGCGCGGATCTGCCTCGGAAACCCGCGCCTCGTGCGGTGGGGGGACATGTGGTTGACCGCGCAGCGCGCCGGAGTAGATGCGCTGGTTGTGGCGGGACTGGTTTCGTTTCTGACCGGGATGATCATGGCGTTCCAGTCGGCCGTCCCCCTGCGGCAATTCGGCGTGGATCTCTTTGTGGTGAACCTCGTGGCGCTCGCACTGCTCCGCGAGATGGGGCCGATCATGACGGCGGTCGTGCTGGCCGGGCGCTCCGGCTCGGCGTTCGCCGCCGAGATCGGGACGATGAAGGTCAACGAGGAGATCGACGCGCTGACGACGATGGGGCTCGATCCGATGCGTTTTCTCGTCGTGCCTCGCGTGCTGGCGGGACTCCTGGTCACCCCGGTGCTGACGGTTTACGCCAGCGCACTGGGCGTCGCCGGCGGCTTCCTCGTGATGATGGTGCGGGGGTTCCCCTTCATGGCACTCTGGAACCAGCTGCTCGGTGCGGTCGGAGTGAGCGACGTGATGACCGGAGTCATCAAGTCGTTCGTCTTCGGGGTTCTGGTCGCCGGGGTCGGCTGCCTGCGCGGCTTGCAGACCGGCACCGGCGCGAGCGCGGTGGGGGTTTCCACGACGCGCGCGGTGGTCAGCGGGATCTTTCTCATCGTGACAGTGGACGCGGTTTTCGCCGCCATTTTTTACGCGCTCAAATGGTGAAGCCGATCATCGAAGTCCGCGAACTGACCGCCGCCTACGGGGAGGATGTCATCCTTGAAAACCTGTCGTTCGACGTCCGTCGCGGCGAGGTTTTCGTGATTCTCGGCGGATCCGGCTGCGGGAAGAGCACGCTGATGAAGAGCCTGATCGGGCTCCTGCCGCCGACCCGCGGGCGGATCCTGATCGACGGCGGCGATCTCCACTCCGCAGCCGGCCCTGAGCGGGCTGGCCTGCTGAAAAAGTTCGGGGTGATGTATCAGAGCGGGGCGCTTTTCGGTTCGATGACGCTCGAGGAAAACGTGACGCTGGCGATGGAGGAATTCACCGGGCTTCCGCCTGATGCGCGGCGGCTGGTGGCGCGGATGAAGCTTTCCCTGGTCGGCCTCGAGCGGTTTTCGGGACATTTTCCCAGCGAGGTGAGCGGCGGGATGCAGAAGCGGGCGGCGATCGCACGGGCGATGGCGCTCGACCCGGAGGTTCTTTTTCTCGACGAGCCCTCCGCCGGCCTCGATCCCGTGACGTCGGCCGGCCTCGATGAGCTGATCCTCAGCCTGAACAAAAACCTCGGGGTCACCTTTGTGATTGTCAGCCACGAGCTGGCCAGTATTTATGCGGTGGCGGACCGCGTGATTATGCTCGACCAAACTCAGAAAGGAATGATCGCCGAAGGCGCGCCGTCCGACCTGCGCGACCGCGATGCGAATCCCTTTGTCCATGCGTTTTTCCATCGGGAGGCTGCACGGGCATGAGTGCGAAGCCGGACTATTTCCGCATCGGCGTGTTTGTGTCGGTGGGCGTCGGGATCCTGGTGGCAGCGCTGCTGGTATTCGGTGGCGGGCAGGTGTTCAGCCCGAAGATCACGATGGAGACCTACATCAAAGGCACCGCCCAGGGGGTCGATGTCGGCTCGCCGGTGAAATTCCGCGGCGTCCTGATCGGTAAAGTGACCCGGATGAGCTTTGCTTTCACCGAGTATGATGTGGAATCCGCCGGAGGGCTCTCCAACTACGTCGTGCTCTTCATGGAGATCAACCGCCCGGTGTTCCCGCACATGTTCACCGAAGACCTGACGCCGCTCCTGAACCACAGCATCGAGCAGGGCCTGCGCGTGCGGATCGAACCGCAGGGGATCACCGGGCTCAACTACCTCAACATTGACTACTACGATCCGCATCGGTTTCCGGTGCTCTGGCCGCCCTGGAAACCGCAGTATTATTACATCCCTTCGGCCCCCGGCGAGCTCACGAGCTTCTTGGACTCGATCAACGGCATCCTCCACGAAGTCGAGAAGCTCAACATCAGCGGCATCAGCCAGTCCGGCACAGAACTGCTCGAAAACCTGAACAAGGCGGTCGTCGGGGCGCAGGTGGAAAAGATCAGCACCGACCTTCAGGCCCTGATGCACGATGCCACGACGGTTCTCGATAAATCCGATTTCCCAGCCCTCGCGGCTGACGCCAAAAAGTTTCTGTCCGAAATCGAGGCGTCCAACCGGAACCTCCAGAAGATCCTAAAAAACATCGAGCCCGCGACCCGGCTCAATCCGGAGCAGGTTCGCGAGCTGCTGACCAGCCTGACCAAAACGAGCAGCAACCTTGAGCAGTTCAGCGAGGAGATCCGGCGGCGCCCGTCGCTTCTGCTGTGGGGAGAGTCCGAGGCACCTCCCGCCCTCAAGCCGACTCCAAAAAAACGCTGAGCTCCGGGCCGGTCAGAAAGTCTGAAATGAGAATCACGGTGCACCCTGGCCGCCGTGGAAGCGGTTGAGGAATGCGATGACTTTTCCCATGAGAGGCGCGCTGTCCGGGCCGAGTTCGACAAGGTGGCCGGTATCCGGGACGGCGAGCACCTCGGCCTGGGGCATGCGTTTTGCGGCGGCCTCGACATCAGCCAGGGGGAGCCAGTTGTCGGCGGCTCCATGGACAAAGAGAGTCGGGACGGCGAGCTTTTCATACGGCACGTCGGCCAGGGCGCGCAACTGGAGGAGGTCGTTCCGGAGGCCGGTTTCGCGCGGGCTGAGCGGTGCGACCGTTCCGGCGAGATCGCGGAACCATGCGACCTGCGCGGGGTTGTTGAGAACAGCGGCGACCCATGCCGAGCGCTCCGCAGTGCCGCCGGACTGCGCGAGATCGAACGCCCAGCCGAGAGCTTTTGCGGGGTCGCGATCCGCTGTCTCCGCCAGTGCCCAGGCGCCCATGTCCCCGGTGAGACGCTTGTTCAGAACCTCGGGGATCGGAGGATTCATGGGCTGCGCCGGAATCTTTTTTGTCACGGCGGAGAGGAGCACGAGCGCCCAGGTGTGCTCCGGATGCCGCCGCGCGAACTCGATGGCAGCCGGCGAGCCGAGCGAGACGCCGACGACGGCGACACTCGGGATCCCCAGAGAATCGATGAGCCCCAGCATGGCATCCGCCTGGTCCTCGGGCGTGAGGCCGGTGGCGAGCGGCGTCCGCAGGTAGCCCGGGCGCGAGGGGGCAACGATCTGGAACCCAGCCTCCGAGAGGGCGCTCCCATAAAGCATCGCCTGGTCGAAGCCGCCGGGCGCACCATGAAAGACGAGCACCGAGGGCCCCTCCCCGCTCCGCACAAATTCGATTTTCCCGCCCGGAGTCTCCGCGAGGGTCGAGGCCGCGTTCAGGTTCGCCAGCTTCTCGATCCTCCACGAACGAAACCACGCCATCGTGCCGCCGGCCACGAGAAGCACCGCCACGATGAGAAGAAAAACGACGCGGAGGACGATGCGGAAAAACTTTTTCATCACCGCTTGGCAAGGCGCGAGAACAGGTAGGATCCGAGGAAGAAGAAAAGGATGTTCGGAATCCAGATGAGCAGCGCCGGGTGCGCGGCCGGCTTGTCACGGAACGTGTCCGCCATGATGATGAAGAAAAAGTAAGTGAACGCGATGCCGAGGCTGATCGCGAATCCGACCGAGGTTTCCTTCCGGTGGGCGGTGATCCCGAGGGGCACCGCGATCAGGACGAATGCCATGCACGCGAGAGAAACGGAGAACCGCTTGTTGAACTCCACGCTGGCCTCCGTCTGCCTGTCCCCCGCCCCCTTGGCCAGAAACTCCGCAAGCTCGGGAAGCGTGTACGAGCTCAACCGGCGGCTCCCTTGGTATTCCTTGAAAAACTTCGCGAGCGAGATCGGGAAGACCCCCTCCTTCATGACAATTCCCTGCTGGATTTTCGAGACATCCTCCGGGTTGTGCGCGTCGCGCTGTTCGAACCGTGCGTTGAACAGCCGGAGGAGCAGGCGGGAATTCTCCGGATCCGGGCTGAGCACCCCCTGGCGGGCGTAGATCATCTGCTTCGGAATGAATTCCTCATCCAGCTCAAAGACGATGATGTTGAAAAGTTTGTCGCCTTCTTTTTTTTCCACATAAACCCGGCGGTCAGGAAACTTGTCCACGATCTCATCCGCCCGGAACAGCGACGCCGGGTTGCTGGTGGCGATGTCCATCACCGCGCGGGTCATCGCCTGCTCGGCGCGGGGAGCGATCTCGATGTTGATCCAGAAGCAGATGAGCGTGAGGAGGGTGGCGAGGAGGAAAACCGGGAGGCAGATGCGCGGGACGCTTACGCCGTTCGACTTCAGGGCGATCAGCTCGTTGTCGGCGGACATTCTTCCGAAAACGAGCAGGAGAGCGGTGAGGAACCCCCAGGGGATCGTGAAGGTCAGCGAGAACGGGAGAACGAGCGCGATGAAAACCAGCACCGTCGAAATCGGCACATCCGGGTTGTTGATCAGGACGTCGAGCAGCTCCTTGAAGATGTTGCCGAGCACGAGCACAAGGCTCAGGACGACCACCCCGAAAAACGTGGTGAGCAGGACACCGAGGCCGACTGTGCGATCAATGATCTTCACGGACTATTCTTGGAAGACTCCCATTTTTCGGAATTTCTCGTAGCGCTGGCGGACGAGCTTTTCGACGGGAATTTTCCGCAGGTCGCCCAGCGCGGCGGCCACTGCGGATCCGAGGTTTTCCGCGGCGGCGGCCGGATCCCGGTGCGCCCCGCCGGGCGGTTCGGGAATGACTCCGTCCACGAGTCCCATTTCCATGAGCGAGCGGGCGTCGAGCTTGAGCGCTTCGGCGGCTTCGGGCGCGTGCTTCCGGTGCTTCCAGAGGATCGCGGCGCAGCCCTCCGGGCTGATCACCGAGTAGTAGGCGTTCTCGAGCATGAGGACACGGTCGGCAACGCCGATGCCGAGCGCCCCGCCGGATCCGCCCTCGCCGATCACGACGGCGACCACCGGCGTGCGCAGAACCATCATCTCCCGGATGTTCACGGCGATCGCCTCGGCGATGTGTCGCTCTTCCGCCCCCACGCCGGGATAGGCGCCGGGCGTGTCAATGAGCGCCACCACCGGGAGCCCGAAATTTTCCGCCAGCCGCATCAGGCGCAGCGCCTTCCGGTAGCCCTCCGGGTGCGGGCTGCCGAAGTTCCGCAGCAGGTTCTCTTTGACATCGCGGCCTTTCTGCTGGCCGATGACAACGCAGGGGATGCCGTCAATCCGGGCGAGGCCCCCGGGCATCGACGGGTCATCGCCGAACAGCCGATCCCCCTTGAGCTCGATAAAATCCGTGAACGCGGCCGCCACGTAATCGAGAAAAAACGGGCGCGCGGTATGGCGGGCGATCTGGACGCGCTGCCAGGCGGACAGCCTCCCGTAAATCCCGGCGCGGGTCGCGGCGATCTTTTCCTCCATCCGGCGGATCTCCGGGGCCGCGTCGATCTTTCTGTCCGCGAGATGGCGCTTCAACTCGTCGAGCCGCTCTTCCAGGTCGAGGATCGGCTTTTCAAATTCGAGCGGCTGCGTGATCATGGCGTCGTTATTTGATCGTGACCGGGGTGCCCTTGTTCGTGAGGACAAAGATCTCTTCCGCATCGGCCGGGTCGAGAACGATTCCGGGCGGCATCGCGGGCGCGCTGCCGTCGGCTGCGGCCGGCGGCGCACCGCGCAGGAGAACCCCGGAAACTCCCAGCATGATCCAGCGCTCGCTCCCCTCAAAATCTTTCGTGCCGAACGCCGCGCGGACGGTGCCATTCATCGCGACCTTGTCGGTCACTTTCACTTCGAGCAATCCCTTCGCGGCGGACGGCGGCAGCTTCAGCGACCGGATCGGGTATTCCCGGACAAAGGCCCCGGCGTTGAGCAGGGTGACCATCATGGCGGCGCGATCCACGACGAGCGCGGTGTCGAGCTTCGGAATCATCAACTGCTGCCCGATCTGGAGGTTGATCGTGGACAGCCGGTTGGCGCGGTAGATCAGCTCGGCGCCGGATTTGTGCTTCGCGGCAATCTTCACCAGCGAATCCCCCGAGACGACCGTGTAGGAGGTTTTCTCCGGGGAGGGATCGGGGGAAAGCAGGTGGGCGGCATGGATCCGCCCGGCGGCAGCACGAACCGCGGGAGCCATTTCCGATTCGGGATAGGAGGTCAGGAAACGCTCGAGCGCGGCCAGCGCCTCAGGGGTCTCCTGCTCCAGGAACGGCTTGAGCGCCGCAAAGGCGGCGATGCTCGGATCCGGGGGAGGCGTCGGCGGGGGAAGCTTCTTTTCCTGGATATCCAGCTTCCTGGGTTTCAAAAAAAACTCGTAGGCAAAATACCCGCTCCCGCCAAGGATCGCGGCAACGAGGGTGAGAATGACAAGCGTCCGGATAATCATGGGTTCCGAGACTACGCGATGCGCGGCGAAATTGGAAATGCGGAAATCAAATCAGCCCGCGCCTCTTCCATTCGTCCACGTTTTCTCCGGCCGACTTCTGGATCATTTCCATGGAGAATTTCAGGAGGCAGACCTCCCACGCATCGTCCACCCCGGAGATGAGCGCGGCCAGCGGATCATCCCCGATCTGATCCTGAAGGCGATCCAGCGCGGAATCCAGCGACTCGCGGACAACATGTTCGGACAGGTCGGTTTTGCGGAACTGGAACCCGTAGCGAAGGATCCGGATGGCGGAGCCGTGGGATTCGATCCAGTCGGCATATTCGCGGGCCTCCTCGCCGAACCCGTCGAGCATCAGCTTGCTGTAGTGGTGCGGCGAAACGATCCGCGGCCGCTCGGCCTCGAGCCGCCCGTTGCGAACCCGCACGGCACCCACCTCGTCCAGCAGCTCGCTCACGAGCGAAAACCGGAACTGCGTGGATCCGAACGTCTCGATCCCGCCCTTCGGGCTCACGACAACGCGCGTGTTCTCCATCGCATAGTGGAAATCGTGCTCTTGCAACATCGGGCGACAATACCCGCGCGGACACCACCTGCAATACGCAACTTCCGCGCGTTTTTTATCTCCGCGTTTGACAAACCCGCGGATTTCGCTTTTTGAAGTGGGGTCATGAAGAAAACGATCCCTGTTCTTTTGGCCGCATTCGTGCTTGCGGGTTGCTCGACGACGGTGCCCCGCCCGGTTTACGACCCGATCGGCTACAAGCCGAAAAACCCGGCGGCCGTCCGCGTGAAGGTCTCGCTGCAGAACCGGATGATCTACGTCCTCGAGGGCAACAAGCCGCTGCTCGTCTGCGCCACGGCCATCGGCCTGCCGACGAAGCCGACCCCGAAGGGCAGCTTCTCGGTGATCGAAAAAATCGAGAACAAGCGTTCGGGCTCGTATGGGTTCTGGGTCAAGGGCGATTCGATCATCGCCGCCACGAGCTCACAGTGCCCGGGTGCCGGCTACCGCTACATCGGGTTCCCAATGCAATACTGGGTCGGGTTCTCTCCGGGCTACGGGATCCATGTCGGCTCGGTCTGGCCGATCCCCCGCACCCACGGGTGCCTCAGAGTTCATGAAAACGCCGGACGCGAGCTCTTCGAGATCGTCCGCATCGGCACCCCGGTCCACATCGCCCAGACCCAGCCGGAGGACGCAACCCTCGGAAAAAACCCGCCGCGGCCGCAGGATTACAACGACCCGGATCCTCCCAAGCCATTCTCGATCTCCCCGTCCGTCTTCAAAAAAGATCCGAACGACATCCCGCGCGAACAGCCCTGAGCGGACGCGGGTTTTGTCCGCGTCATGAACCCGCCCACCCGCGTCAACCTCCGCACGCCGGAGATCCTTGCCCATGTGCAGGCCCGGGTGGAGAGCCAATTCCGCAGCGCGCTCGTCGAAACCATCCGCGCCCAGGGTGGGGTTTTTCAGTCCGGGCAGACGACGATCCGGCTCGCAAAACAATTCGGGTTTTGCTACGGGGTCGAGCGCGCGATCGACCTCGCCTACGCCGCCGCCAAGGTCTTCCCGGACCGCAGGATTTTTCTCCTCGGCGAGATCATCCACAACCCGGATGTCAACGCGCAGATGACAGCGCTCGGGATCCGGCACCTGCCGGCGCGGCCGGCCGGTGAGGATCTGGCCGCCCTCGGCCCGGACGACGTGGTGATCGTTCCCGCATTCGGTGCCGAGACCGCCACCCTCGAAGCCGTGAAGGCGCGCGGATGCCAGATCGTGGACACCACATGCGGCGACGTGATGAGCGTCTGGAAACGGGTGCGCCAAAATGCCGCCGAGCAGGTGACATCGATCATCCATGGCAAGGCCGAACATGAGGAAACCCGCGCGACCGCCTCGCGTGCCCTCGGGCCGGACGGTCGCGGGCACTACCTGGTCATCCTGGATCCCGAGCAGGCCGGCCGCGTCTGTGATTTCATCGAGCGCGGCGGGGATGCCGCCGGATTCCTGCGCGAGTTTGCAGGTGCCACGAGCGCCGGGTTCGATCCGGACTCCCACCTCCGACGGGTGGGCGTCGCCAACCAGACCACGATGCTCCTGAGCGAAACCCAGGCGATCCAGAACCTCCTCCGCTCGGCAATCGCCCGCCGCGACGGCGGAGACACAGGAAACTTCCGCTACTTCGACACCATCTGCGGCGCCACGCAGGAGCGCCAGGACGCACTCTTCCAGCTCCTCGCCGAATCGCCCGACCTCCTCATCGTCATCGGCGGCTACAACAGCTCGAACACCACCCACCTCGTTGAAATCGGCGCCCAACATCAGCCAACTTGGTTCATCCGAAATGCGGATTGCCTCCGCTCGGCGGACGAAATCCTCCACTACGACCTGAAAAATAAAACGGAAACCGTCTCGGGGTCCTGGCTTCCTTTGAAAGGACGCGTGACCGTCGGGATCACCGCCGGCGCAAGCTGCCCGAACAACCTGATCGAGGACACGATCCGCCGGGTTCTTGATCTCCGCGGCGAGTGCCCGCCCCCCTTCACCACTCGATGACCGAGGCGGCGTAGGTGAGCCCGCCGCCGAATGCCACCAGGAGGATCTTGTCTCCGCGTTGGATCCGACCGGCCCGGTTCGCCTCATCCAAGGCGATCGCGATCGAAGCGGCCGACGTGTTACCCACGCGGGTCAGGTTGATAAAAAATTTTTCCATCGGCACATCAAGCCGGTCGGAAATCGCCTCGATGATCCGGATGTTTGCCTGGTGCGGGATGACGCAGGCGATGTCCGAGACCTTCAGTCCGCATTGGTCGAGGGCGTTCAGGGACGATCGGATCATGGCGGTGACCGCATATTTGAATGTTTCGCGGCCGTTCATTTGCAGGGTGCGGAGGTTTTGGCCGACATTTTCCGCCGTGATGGGCAGCGCGCATCCGCCGCCGGGGATCTGCAGGATCTCCGCGAGATCGCCGTTGCTTCCCATGTAAGTGGCGAGGATTCTGGTGCTGCCATCGAGCGAGCGGAGAACCACGGCGCCGGCCCCGTCGCCAAACAGGACGCAGGTGTTGCGGTCGGTCCAGTTCATGAGCGAGCTGAGCTTGTCCGCACCGATGACCAGGACGTTCGCGCAGGAGTGCCCGGCAACGAACTGGCGGCCCACTTCCACGGCGTAAAGGAAGCCGGCGCACGCGGCGCTGACATCGAACGCATTCGCATTCGAGGCGCCGATCAGCCGCTGAACCCGGCACGCCGTCCCCGGCACAAGCGTGTCCGGCGTCACCGTCGCCACAATGATCAGATCCACCTCGTCCGCCCGAAGCCCGGCATTTTCCAGTGCCCTGCGGGCGGCGGCGGCGGCCATGTGGCTGGTGCATTCGTCCTCGGCGGCGATCCGGCGTTCGCGGATTCCCGTGCGTTCAACAATCCAGCGATCGGTGGTATCCACGAGCTTTTCCAAATCGGCATTCGTGAGCACCCGCGCAGGAATGTAGCTCCCGGTGCCGGCAACCGCCACGGGGCGGGGCAGCCTTGGCTCGCGCGAGCGCGGAGACTTGATGGGTTGGCCGGATGGCATTTCGGAAAGGATGCGTTTTTCTGCCGCGATGCAAAGACCGCTTTTTCGCCTCCGAGCTTTTCGGGGACCCTTCAAGCGATCCCGCAGCCCGGGACATCCTGCGTTTGCGCCTGAGGATTTCCAGACATCCTGACCTGCAAGGAAAGCGTGTGAGACGCGAAAGCCCAAGGAGCACCGGCGTCCAGCCCGTGTGGACACTGACTCTGCAAGTCCAGGCGAGCGTCTTTCACAGGCTTCCCGCCAAATACTGTCAGGCAACTTCAGCGGTAAACCACCGTGCCCATTTTCCTATTTAGGTTTTTTTCCAAGAGAGGGGATAAGCCCAACAAGGAAGCCTCACGCCGTGATTTCGAAGACTTTTGCTCAAATCAGCCAACGATTGGCAGATTTTTTTCGATTCTTCAAAAGAGTCGGCGGAATTCGCGGTTCCATCGCCGGTCCAATCACGCCTCGCCCGTAAAAATCAAAACTTTATGAAATCAGGCGTTGCATTTTCCGGGTTTTGCAAAATGCTCGTTTAAAATAAACATGCACAATGTAATTTGGAATTCTCCCTCGCCAGACTCGGCGGGTTCGATGCCGCTCGGGAATGGCGATATCGGGATCAATGTTTGGGTGGAACCCTGCGGCGATCTCGTTTTTTATATCGGCAAGACTGACGCCTGGGGCGAATTCGGTCAGCTCTACAAAGTCGGCCGGGTGCGCGTATCTCTGCGAGTGGACGGGGTGCCCCTGCTGGCGGGAGAGAGCTTCCGTTGGGCCTTGCGGCTTGAGGAGGGGGCGATCGTGGTGACGGCGGATCGCGGCGAAGCGCGTCTTTGGGTGGATGCGCACCACCCGAATATCCATCTGCTCGCACGCGGGCCAGCTGGCCTTGTCGGCGAGGTCAAACTGGAAATCTGGCGCACGCAACGGCGTGAGCTGCGTGGCGGGGAAAAGCACGGCTTGCACACGGACAGCCCGTATCCGGTCTACCATGACGCCGACAAGCTGTTGGATGTTCCGGAGCATGAGCTGGCCTGGTGCCATCACAACGAGTCGTCTTCCTGGGCGTCAAATCTTTCGATGCAGGGCTTGGACTCGCTCATAGGTGACGAGGTCGATCCGCTGATGCACCGTGCATTCGGCGGCGTCATTCGAGGGGTGGGGCTGGTCAAGACCGCACCTGATACGCTGGCTTCGGAGCGGCCATGTGCCGTCTTCGCCACGACAGTGACGGTTCTCACTCAACGCTGCCCGTCGCTGGAAGAGTGGCTGGCCGCCGCCCGGAAGGTCTCGCAAGAAACCCCATCCGCAGTTGAGGAACCCGCATGGAACGCGCATGTCGGCTGGTGGCGCGAGTTTTGGGCGAGGAGCGCGATCGAGGCCGGAGGCTCGGAGGCCGCACGCAAGGTCTCGGACGGCTACGCGCTGCAGCGCTACATCAATGCCTGCTCGGGCCGTGGAGAGTATCCCATTAAATTCAACGGCTCGATTTTTACAGCGGACTGGCGATATCCGGGTGAGGACTACGATGCCGATTATCGCCGGTGGGGTCCGGGCTACTGGCACCAGAACACGCGGCTGCCATACTGGGCGATGCTCTGCTCGGGAGATTTCGAAATGCTGCGCCCGTATTTTGAGATGTATCGCCGTACCCTTCCTGCCGCCCGCGAGCGCTGCCGGAAGTTCTGCGGCCACGAAGGGGCGATCTTTCTGGAGACGATGACGTTTTGGGGCGGCTACCTCGAGCACAACTACGGATGGCCGGGCGAACGCGATGAGGCTCTGGCCGGACACCTCAGCCAAAATCAATACATCCGCTATCACAATTCCAGCGGATTGGAAGTGGTCCACCACGCCTTGATGTTCCACCGCTTTACCGGGGATGAAGGGTTCTTGCGCGAGACAGCTCTGCCGCTCGCCGAGGCGGTTCTGGATTACTACGATCTCCATTTCCCCCGCCGGGGCGGCAGGCTTCACCTCACTCCTGCCCAGGCGATCGAGCAGTGGTGGGAAGTGGAAAATCCTCTGCCGGAAATTGCCGGCCTCATGGCCTGTCTCAATGATCTGTTGGCCTTGCCTCTCGGGCTGGTGTCCGCAGCGCGGCGCGCGTCCTGGTGCAGGCTGCTGACCGAGCTGCCTCCGCTTCCCTTGCGCGGCGATCAACTTTCTTTCGCCCCGGCCGAAGTGGTGATCGGGATGCGGAAAAACATTGAAAACCCCGAGCTCTACGCGGTCTTTCCCTATCACTTGTGCGGCTTGGACTCAGCCGACCAAGCGATCGGCATCCGGACATTCCAGCAGCGCGAATTCACCCACGACGACGGCTGGGCGCAGGATGGCATGCAGGCGGCATTGCTCGGGCTCACGGAAGATGCCAGAAAGTCCGTGGTCAGGCGATTTAGCCTGCCAAGCGGCTACTCCCGCTTTCCTGTTTTTTGGGGACCGAACGCCGATTGGATTCCCGACCAGGACCACGGAGGCACTGCCATGCATGCGCTCCAGCTCATGGCCATGCAGTCCGTTGGCGACGAGATTCGTGTGCTGCCGGCCTGGCCAAAGGATTGGGATGTCGAGTTCAAACTCCACGCCCCCGGCAAGGCCGCTGTGGAGTGTTCCTTCCGCGAAGGCAAAGTCGAAGGGCTCAGCATCACGCCAGAGGACAGGGGTGGCTACTTCCGCGCGGGCAGAACGATGACGTTGCCCGGCACCGTGGAGTTCGCCCCGGACGCTCCCGGGCAGCCCCTCGTGACGTAGCCGCTCCCGAACGGGCCGGTCGTCGCGCTTCCGCCCCCGCTGCCCCTCGAAATCGTTCCGTCTCCGAACTTCGAGGTGGTCGTCGTGCCGCCCTTGTTGTCGCGGTTGATGTAGCCGTCTCCGAACTTCGAGGTCGTGATCGTCTGCCCGTCGGGACCCCTCGTGATCGCCCCGGCCCCGAACTGGCTCGTCGTCCAGGTGTTCCCCTTGCTGTCGCGCGTGATCGTGCCGCTCCCGAACTTCGAGGTCGTATAGGTCTGCCCGTCGCTCGTGCGGGTGATGTAGCCGTCTCCGAACTTCGAGGTCGTGGCGGTCCCGCCGCTTTGCACCGGGACGACCACCGGAGCGGGCGTTTTGTCGCCGGCATGCACAACGAGCGCTGTGGCAAGAATTCCAAGGAGCAGAGTTTTCATACCGTAGAGGAATATGCCACGTCCCGG
This sequence comes from Verrucomicrobiia bacterium, assembly GCA_037128135.1. Classification (GTDB taxonomy): domain Bacteria; phylum Verrucomicrobiota; class Verrucomicrobiia; order Chthoniobacterales; family Terrimicrobiaceae; genus QYQL01. Next base: position 3,177 of record JBAXXD010000083.1, on the reverse strand, counting down.
GCCGCTTTCAACAAATTGCTCCTGCAAGTCGCGCCGCTCCGGAGCCCCCCGCATTTTTTGGAAAATTCCTATTGTCTGGGGCAAACGTCGCGGTTATGGGTTTTTGTTCCCTCCCTCGGGATCTGCCAAACCCATTCACATGAATCACAAAGGAAAAATCGTTCAGGTCATCGGCGCGGTCGTGGACATCGAGTTCAACCCGGCGTCCGGCGGTCTGCCAAAAATTTACGACGCGCTGGAGATCACGTTCGAGGCCGCCGGCCAGGAGAACCGGCTCACCCTCGAAGTCCAGCAGCACCTCGGCGAAAACTGGGTGCGCGCGATTGCCATGAGCTCGACCGAGGGCCTCGCTCGCGGCATGGAAGTCACCAACACCGGCGCCCCGATCTCCGTGCCGGTCGGCGAAGGTGTCCTCGGGCGGATTTTTAATGTCATCGGCGAACCGACCGACGAGCGCGGCCCGGTGAAATTCGAAAAAAAATATCCGATCCACCGCAAGCCCCCGCCGCTGACCGAACAGAACACGAAAGCCGAGATCCTCGAGACCGGCATCAAGGTCATCGACCTGATCTGCCCGTTCACCAAAGGCGGCAAGGTCGGCGCGTTCGGCGGCGCCGGCGTCGGCAAGACGGTCGTCATCATGGAGCTCATCAACAACATCGCCAAAGGCCACGGCGGGTATTCCGTCTTCGCGGGCGTCGGCGAGCGCACCCGCGAGGGCAACGACCTCTACGCGGAGATGAGCGAGTCGGGTGTCATCAACCAGGACGACCTCGAAAAATCCAAGGTCGCGCTGGTTTACGGCCAGATGAACGAGCCCCCCGGCGCACGCCTCCGCGTCGCCCTCACCGCCCTCTCGATGGCCGAGTATTTCCGAGACGAGAAAAACCAGGACGTCCTCCTTTTCATCGACAACATCTTCCGCTTTTCGCAGGCTGGCTCGGAGGTTTCCGCCCTGCTCGGACGCACGCCGAGCGCGGTCGGCTACCAGCCGACGCTCGCCGCGGAAATGGGCGAGTTGCAGGAGCGGATCACCTCGACCACCAAGGGCTCCATCACCTCGTTCCAAGCGGTCTATGTCCCCGCGGACGACCTCACCGACCCGGCGCCCGCGAACACGTTCGCACACCTCGACTCAACGGTCGTGCTCGAGCGCTCGATTATGGAGCTCGGCATCTACCCCGCCGTGGATCCCCTCTCCTCGACCTCCAAGGCTCTCGCCCCGGACATCATCGGCGAGGAGCACTACGCAGTCGCCCGCGGCGTCCAAACCGTCCTCCAACGCTACAAGGATCTCCAGGATATCATCGCCATTCTCGGCATGGACGAGCTTTCGCCGGAGGACAAGCTCACGGTCTATCGCGCCCGGAAAATCCAGCGCTTCCTCTCCCAGCCGTTTCACGTGGCGGAGGTCTTCACCGGAACCAAGGGACAATACGTCCCGATCGGCGAAACGATCCGCGGATTCAAGGAAATCCTCGAGGGAAAACACGACGACGTGCCCGAGGGGAACTTCTACATGAAGGGCGGCATCGAAATGATTGCGGAGGATTAAGTGTCCGCTCTGTCCCTTTAGCCTTTAACCTTAATCCTTCTCCCCTCCCCGCCATGTTTCGCCTCGAAATCGTCACTCCCGACAGCAAAACCTATTCGGACGACGTGGATTCCGTAGTGATTCCCGGCATCGAGGGCGAGCTCGGCGTGCTTCCGATGCACGTCCCTTTGATGACCCAGCTTGCTCCGGGCGAGCTCCGGGTTTCGAAGGGCGGCGAGGAGATCCGGCTTGCGGTGGGGGAAGGTTTTGTGGAAATCAGCCCCGATAAAGTCGCGGTCCTCACCGACATGGCGATCAGGGAAAGCGACATCGACGAGTCCGCCGCCGAGGAGGCGATCCGCCGTGCCGAAGGCGCGATGCGCACGGACAAGATGAGCGATGAGGAGCACGCCACAGTGAAGGCCTCCCTCCAGAAATCCCTCGCCCAAATCCGCGTCAAGCGCCGCCGCCAAGGCTAAGGAGCAGATCGGGCATCCGCCGGGCGGGGCAACCCGCCGATGAGCAGCGGGAGATGGATCGCGAGGTCGGGACGGGTGCCGGCCCAGGGGAACGCGGCATCAATCTCTTTTGCGGACGCCGATTCCGGAATGTCGTTCAGCCGTCCGGCCACCGCGAGCAGCACCGGCGCGTAGATCCGTTCATCATGACCGAGACAGAAATCCATCACCGAAGGAGGGCGTCCGGCCAACCCCATGCGGAGGCGGAGACCGCTCTGATACGGGCTCAGCCCGATCTCCCAGCGACCCCCCTCGCTGACCAGCCGGAGCGCGCGGTATTCCCGCGACGGCTCTGACCGCTGGAAATTCACGGTTTGGGAGGACGCACGCCGCGATCCGGGTGGCCCCACCAGCTGTTCGGGCGATCCCCGTCGTAGCGGGCCTCGAACGTGCGGACGGCCTCCTCCATCGTCGCATCCGCCGGCGTCCACTGCGCGACATCCGGAAAATCCACCGCGATATTCCGGTTCTTCGTGTCGCTGCGGAACCGGATCGGACACCAGAACGATTCGATGTTGCGGAGCATTTCGCTGCCGAGCGCCCAGACTCCGGTCATCCAGTCGCAATACCAGCACCACAGGAGGTCGTAGCCGATGAGCCCGTCGTATTTGTGCCGCGAGAGGTTCACCCACTCGGCCGGCTTGTAGGTCGGAAGTTTCCCGAGCCGCGCAACGACCGGATAGAGCAGGATCTCCGCGAGCCGCACCTGCGCGAAGACGAGCACGGCAGGAGTCTGAAGCAGCAGACAAATCTGGTTGCGCACGGGCCCGAGAATTTTTGACTGGGCGTCGGTGAGCGTCCGGCCTTTCTTTCCCCGCATCGCCCGATGGACAAGGCAGAAAACATGGAGAAGCACGATCTGGGCCGCAATGGCCGCCCCCACCCCAACCCAGCCGCCCAGGCATCCGCCGGCCGCCCACGGAACCCAGGTGAAAAGGCTCACAAAAAAATCCAGCCAAGGAGCCCGCGCGATGTTCTCTGTCACCGCAAAGACCAGCCTCGTCAAAACCGCGGCAACCGCCATCCCGCAAAAAATCGCGCCGCCACAAAAAAGAAATCCGGCTTCACCGTGCATGTCTGCTTTCTCTCATACTCGGCAAGGGAACGGAATGCCTTTCTTCAGAC
>JBAXXD010000082.1:0-17416 GCA_037128135.1 Verrucomicrobiia bacterium | reverse complement strand
CAAGCAGGCGCGCAAAGAGGCCCTCCTTCGTGGCAATGTTGCGGAGGTGGAAACCGCTTTGGGCTACTTCGCCAACAACGTGTCGCGCATGCAATACGGCACCTTCCGGGCCAAAAATTACTTCATCGGCTCCGGGGTCGTCGAAGCCGGCTGCCGCTCACTCATCGGAAAACGATGCAAGCAATCGGGCATGTTCTGGGGCGAGCCAGGCGCGGATAAAATCCTCGCCTTCCGCTGCATCCATGCCAGCCGCAGGATGGACTCGTTCTGGAAACACCACCTCAACTCACGCGCCGCTGAGAACGACACGCTCCCTCTCGCTGCATGATTGAAGATTATTGTCCTGCACCCATCAAACAGGCTGTCTATTCGTGAAGCTTGCCAACGAGATGATTTTGCTTGTATATTTTCCGCATGAGCGATGAAAAACAGTGGTCTCTATCCCTCCTTGAGCAGGTTGAAATCAACCCTCGTATTGCCTATTGCGGCCAGCCCGACTTGGCGTGGTGCGACTGCGAACGGACGCTACAGCATTTTACTTGGTGGGAAGTCCGCAGCGGTTGCGCACAAGTTACGACGACGCATGGCACGGTGATCGTCGAGGCCGGCGAGTGGCTTCTTATACCTCATGGTGTTTGGCGGCATCAGGTTTTGAAAAAAGGAACACACTTAACTTCGTTGAATTTTCAAGCCGTTTGGCCGAACGGAAGACCGGTGTTAACATTATTGAATCCGATAACAGGTCCCAATCGGAACAAGTTGGCAACATTGGCTCGTTCGGTCTGCAGAGTTGTCAATCGGACTGAAGCGAATCGCGCGAAACCACTCCTTGATCGAGAAGTGTCTTTGTCGGATTGGTTAAGCTTTCGCTCACTTCTCCTATCGTTCTTCAACGAACTTGTAAAATGTGCCATGTCAAAGGGAGGGGCTCTTTTGGGACCGTCTTCAGGGGATTCCCGATTAGATACTATTCTGAGTGAACTCCGTCGTGATTTATACGCTGGTCCGCTTCCGTATACAGGTTGGGGCGCTCGTCTGGGCGTGGGGCGCTCTCAAATTGATCGTCTGGCCCAGCGATATTTGGGATGCGGACTCAAAACGATACGAGATGCTTTTTTGCAAGATGAAATACGTCACCACTTTGCACTTGGAAAACTTTCGGCAAAAGAATTGGCGGCTAAATTTCATTTTTCAGATGCGGCTCATTTTAGCCGATGGGTTCAGAGAGCGACCGGCCATTCTCCTAAAGACCTTCGCCATATGACAATTGAAAACAGAACACAGACATTTCATAGCACGTGGGCATGAGCTGTCGATCCACTGGTCGTCGTCGAGTTCGGTGGGGGTGAAGACCGACGGATCGGGGGTATACCCCCATTGGTTTCGAAATTCATAGCCGGACTCGAAGACCTGGACATCGAGTTGAATGATAACACCGACGCCGCGTTCAAGCCATTCGACCTAAGCCGGCGTGGGTAATACGAGATTTTTTCGATGCGACATATTTTTATAATTGAGTGAATTGGACAGTCAGTTCGCTTGAGATCCAAGCGCTTCGACGTATTTTCTCATTTCTTGGATGAGAAGATCCTTCGTCGTGGCATTCTCTTTTTTCGCCTGTTCTACCAGCATCTCATACTCGTCGATCCGCATGAAGGAATCGACAAAGTTGTTGATGCCTGCGGGCATGCTGGTGAGTTTGTTCCAATCCTTGCGGTAGCCCTTGATCGCCTCTGTGCCAACGCCCAGGCTCTCCAGGACAGTCGCTGCCAGAAGTTGGTTCCCATACCCGTTCATATGAACGCCATCGACGGTGAGCTGCAATCCCTTCTCTCCTGCGCCGCGTTTGAGCTCGCTGCGCATCTGCTCGTCGTTGTCTGCAAAGGGCAGCTTCCGATCCCGGACCAGTTCGCGAAGGAACTGGTTAAATGGCTCGATGTCCCTGTTGGCAACGCTGTTCAAGTCCTCATTTCGCACGGCCGCGCTCAGATGATGTTCTTGACGAATTCCAAACTTGTCTTGAGATCCACGAGGGGATCGCGCAGATGGTTGTCGTGTTCAATATGAATCCAGCCTTCCCATCCTACTTTCAGAAGCATTTCAATGACCCCGGCATTGCTGAATCCGTTGTTGCCGGCGCCAAGCTCGCAGAAACGGTATTCCTGGCTGCCGTCCTGGCGGTCCTTGCGTGTGCCGCCTGTGAGAAACACGTCCTTAAGATGCATGACCGAGATGCGCTGATGATATTTCTTGACGATTTCAACCGGATCTCCGCCTGCCATGCTGAGATGTCCGGTATCAAATACAATGCCGGTATCGGGGCAGGCTTTAAGAAAAGCTTCAAGTTCCTTCTGGTTTTCAATACGTGAATCCATATGGTTGTGAATGGATGCGGTCACTCCCCAGCGGCGGCAAGCTTTGGCCATGGCGTTACACCTGCGGCAATAGACTTTGAAATCAACCACGCGATCTCCCTGTCCGGGAGAAAGCCAGACATAGTTCTTGCCAAGCGCTGCGGTCCACTCGGTCGAAACCTGGACACTTGGGCCGCGGCATGTGCTGAAATCCATTCCGAGCTTGCGGTACAATGCCGCCTTGTAAAGCGCATCCGACGGGCTCACCGCCTCAAGCCGCTCCGTCCCGTTGAATCCCAGTTTTTTCAGATCCTGCAGGCGGTCCTCAATATCGTAAAGACCGCCATGCCAAACGTTCATCCCGTAATCGGCAACTCCATATTTCATCATATGACTCTCCTTTGTTTTAGTTCTACGCATAATATCGTGATTCTGTGAAGGCATTTTCAGGCCTTTGCTTTTTTGTTGATTCTTCATATTTTAGTCTCCGTCCTCGTTCTATCTCATGCGGAAGGTGCGAAGGGGCTTCCTTCTCTGATGCGGTCAAGGACAACATACGTCGCAAGCGCGCTTTCCGGTTCCACGAGCAATCGGCCCCTTTTTCTGACGGCGGCATACAGGTTGTCGTAGTAGGTCTGATACTGCCCTTCGGGCTTGATGTCCACCTCTGACTCTTCCCAAGGAATGGTTTCCGCCGGGATCACACCATACTGCCGTCCAATGGCGTAGTGCAGATCGTTGATAGCGATTGGCGGAAGCTTTGCGGGGTTGAAGCGCTTGACAGAAAGCTTGCCGTTGAGGATCCACAGGGTGCCGTACGCTCCCATCACGCACCAGGAGGGTTCGGGTGCCGCGCAGACGGACGTCATGTCGATGTCGAGCGTCATCCCGCTTTCCCCTCGGATGATCGCCTTGATGTCGTCCTCGGCGTCGCCGGGATTGAAGACATGTTTGACGTCTCCCCAGACGTCCTTGATCGGGGAATCGAGGAGTTGGAGGCATTGGTCCACCAGGTGGATGCCCCAGTTGCCGGTCATGCCGCCCCCGTATTTCCGCAACGTCTGCCAGTCGTTCCTGCGGCCGAAGCCTTGGGCGCGCCGCTTGATCCGGAACACGCGGCCAAGGACGCCGCTCTTGATGATCTCGCGGACATGGAGGAACTCGGGGTTGAGACGGTAGTTGTGATGCATGGTGAGGAGCGCGCCCGACTTGCGCGCTGCGGCGATCATCCGTCTGATGCCCTTCGCCGTCTGGGCGGACGGTTTCTCGCACAGGACGTGCTTGCCCGCCTTGAGTGCCTTGATCGCCATCGGCTCGTGATCGACCGACTGCGTTGCCACGACCACCAGTTCCACCGTCTTGTCGTCGAGGAGATCCTCAATGCGGCCATAGGTGGCGCACCCAGTCGCCTCGCGCGCCTCGCCTCGCCGCGCCTCCTCCAAGTCGCAGACCGCAGCCAGTTCGAACCCGCCGTGCTGCCTGATGGTCTCGCAGTGGTGGCACCAGCCTATCCTGCCAAGCCCAACCACGCCGCAGCGGATTGGATTCGACACCTTCTTCGTAAATCCCACATCAAAGGCTGGATTGCCATCTGGAGCTTTCACCTTTACAGAGGCTGATCGTTTCATTGTTTTAAGTCTTTTTTTCATTTGATCAGATGCCGTGGAGGCTTTTAGCTTTTCACTTTTTTAGATTTCTTGCAAATGTGGACCTTCTTGCTATTTCGCAATTGGGACCAAGCTGATCCCATGCACGTCCGAGAAATTGGCTTTGGTGACCCGGAAGACAATCCGATTCTCGCCCTCAGCCAGCCGCAGGCGGCCGATCTGCCGACTGGCAGGCAAGCCGTAATGCTCGGTCAGCCAGGTGCCCCCGCGGATAGCTGACTCGCCGCAGGAGAGCTCGAATTCTCCCTTCGCCTGATCCTTGGCGGTCCCGAAGCTGGCATAGACCTCGAACTCCCGCGCCTCGGGCGAATTGATGCGCCACGAGATGGTATCGCCGTTCTTGTGCAGAAGCCCGATGGATATGTTGCCAGTGGCGAAACGATTGATATGAGGCGAGACCACACCGTAAGCGGCGGGACCGTCGAGCTCGGCATCAAGCGGTGACAGGAAGACCGGTTCCCCGGGCGCGGGTTTCAGCACGCGGGTGACCGGCTTGTCAGTAAGAGCAACCGGGGGCGCCTCGAATTCCAGGGTCACGATCCACGGCGCGTGCCCGGGAGGCGGGAGGTCAGGAAGGCCTCTCACCAGAATGCCGCGCGCCTCCGCGCTCGCGGTGAGGAGGCTGTCCCCCTGTATTCCGGCCGCGCGCGGCACCCCGCCCGCCCGCACCAGCACTTCGTCCGCGACCGGCCAATCATGCAGGTGCAGATAGAGTGTGTTTCCGGATTGGGTTGCAACGCCCAGCCGTGGCTCGTGCTCCTGATTCGGATCGGTGGGAATAAGATCGGAGGGGCCGGCAGAGATCGCTGAGCGGTTCTTGTCCAGCCATGCGCCGAGTCCCTTGGCCCGGGCAACGCATTCCGGCCGAATCGTCCCGTCGGGAGCAGGCTCGACGTTCAACAGGTATTTATACCCTCGTGAGATACAAAGACTGGCTCGCTTCGCCAGTTCGATCGTTGACCAGAAGGCCTCCTCGTTGTGGTATCCCCAGGACTTGACCCCCATCGCGTCGCAACACTCGATGATCATGTTCTTATTGTCGGGGTGGCGCGGAGGCAGGGTGCGCTCCGTCGAGATATAGTCGAATTTGCCCCGCGCAATATCTATGCCGCTGCGGTTGTTGACCAGGCAGTCGGGCTGGAGCTTTTTGATATGTTCAACGATGCGCTCCATGATGGGCCCCGGGGTCAGTGTCCCGCCGCAGTGGTCGAACCAGACGATCCCAATCGGGCCGTAGTTTGTCAGGAGCTCGGTCAGTTGGCCTTCCATGTACTCGGTGTAGCTCATGCCCTTCTCATTCCAAATGTCGGCGCCTTCATTGAGCCACGTCTCAAAGTTGAAATAGACGCAAAATTTCACGCCCTTCCTGGCGCACGATGCTGCCAGCTCGGCGATGAGATCGCGCCCGCAGGGAGTGTTGGTCGATTTGTTGCGGGTGAGCTGGCTGTCCCAGAGGCAGAAGCCCTCCGCATGCCGGGAGGTGGGCATGATGTATTGCGCACCCATCGAGACGGCGCAGTCCACCCAGGCGTCGGCATCAAATTGCTCGGCGGTGAACTTCTCCATCAACCGGCGGTAGTCGGCTTTGCTGGTGGTGCTGCGAATAACGTTCTCGTTCCCCCCGAGAAGAGTGTAGAGGCCGAAGTGATAGAACATGCCGACTTGGGCTTGCGAGAACCATTTTGGAAGTTGTAATTTCATAACTTTTGTATTTTGTTGTTTGATGTTGTGAGAGCTGGCTGAGTGTTGATCGGACATTTTATTGGGTGGTGATGATATTCTGTGCAATAGGCAAGATGCTTCTATTCCACCCCTGCAGGGGCTGCAAGGATCAACGTGATCCCATGCACATCGGAAAAGGCTTCGTGAGGAGCATCGGTGACGCGCAGGACGATCCGGTTTTCTCCACAGGCGAGCCGCAACCGGCCGACCGGTTTGCGAACCGGCAAGCTCCAATGCCCGGTCAACCAAGTGCGCCCGGTGAGGGCAGACAGACCGCTGGAAAGTTCGAACTCGGCATCGGCCTGGGACTGGACAGAACCAAGGTTCATGTAGACTTCATACTCGCCTCCGGCAGGCGAATTCACATGCCAGGTTAGCGTGTCGCCGACCCGATGCAGGCTGCCGATGGAAATATTGCCGTTGGCGAAACGGTTGATCTTCGGAAAGACGACGCCATTGGCGGCATCGAGGGCGGCATCGAGTGGCAACAGCGCGAGCGATTCGCCCTCGACGGCTTCAATGACTTTGCAAGGCGCTTCGGGCATCGCCGCAGGTGCGGAGGAAAACTCGACGGTGACGATCCACGGCGCGTTGCCCGCAGGCATATCGGCGGGGAGACCTCCGATGCGGATGCCTTTATCATCGGCGTTCACCGAAAGCCTTTGCCCATCGATGCTGGCGGAAAGCGGCTTCCCCGACGCCTTGACGAGCACTTCGTCGGCGGTCGGCCACAGGTGCAGATGAAGATGGAGCGTGTTCCCGGCGAGCGTCGAGACGCCAACCGGAGGCTGGTGTTCGATGTGATCGAGCGGCACCAGCATGCAACGCCCGGCATCCACAGCCGACCTGTTTTTGGCGATCCAATCGCCCAGGCCGCGCGCCCGCAGGACGCATTCGGGCCGGATGTTCCCCTCGGAGGTCGGCTCGACGTTGAGGAGGTAGTTGTAGCCCTCGGAGCGGCAGCGGCTCACGCGCTTGGCGAGTTCGCTGGTGGACCAGAACGTCTCGCCGTTAAAGAAGCCCCACGAATGGACGCCCATGGCATCGCAGCATTCCACAAATTCCTTGTTCGCATCGGTGCTGTGTGGGATGAGGCGTTCGGGGGTGATGAAGTCGCCGATGTAATGGGCGTTCACGTGAATGCCACGGTTGTTGACGAGGCAGCCGGGTTGAAGCCGCTTGATCGTGGCAATGATTTGGCGCATCCGCTCCGGAGGGATTTCGGGGTGAACGTGGTCGAACCAGATGAGTCCAACGGGTCCATACCCGGTGAGCAACTCGGTGAGCTGCGCCTCAAAGAAATCGGCGTAGCCCATCCCCCGGCGGTTCCAGATGTCGTCACCGTCGTTAAGCCACGTCTCCATGTTGAAGTAAAAGCAGAACTGAACCCCTTTTTTCGCGCAGGACGCCGAGAGTTCGGCGATGATGTCGCGGCCGAACGGCGTGTTGGTCGATTTGATGTCGGTCAGCTTGCTGTCCCAGAGGCAAAAGCCCTCGGCGTGCTTGGCTGTCGGGACAATGTAGCGGGCCCCCATGGATACGGCACACTCGACCCACTCGTCAGCGTTGAAGCGCGTGGGGTTGAACTGGCCGAGCAGCTTGCGGTAGCTCTCTTTGCCTTCGGTCTGCCGGACCTGGTTTTCGTTTCCGCCCAAAAGCGTGTAGAGGCCAAAGTGATAGAACATGCCGACTTTCGCTTGCGCGAACCATTCGGGAATTTGTGAGCTCATAAAAATATTTGTGTGGTGGTGGGTGGGTCTATGCGCCGGCCGGAACAAGCGTGATCCCATGCACGTCGGAGAAGGCGCCCGAAGGAATCTCGGTGACGCGCAGGATAACCTGGTTTTCGCCTTTGGAGAGCCTCACCCTACCGATAGATTTGCAAACCGGAAGGCTGTAGTGCTCAGTCAGCCAAGTGCGACCTTTCAGGGCCGAAGGTCCACAGACCAGCTCGAAGGAGGCGTCGGCCTGGCCCTTGATGGAACCGAGACTGAGATGGACGTCAAATTCGCCTTCGGAGGGGGCGTCGACCCACCAGGTCAGCGAGTCGTTTACGTGAGCGAGGCTACCCATCGAGATGTTGCCATTAGGAAAGCGGTTGATGCACGGCAGGCCGAAAACGCCGCTGACGCAATGCGGCTCCGCGGCGACCGGCGAGAGGTAGAATTCGTTCTCGCGCATCGGGATCACCGTTTTCGGTTCCGGCAGGGCTTGCGGCGCGCCGTCAAATTCCACGGCGACGATCCAAGGCGCGTATCCGGCGGGCGGGACGAGCGGGAGGGCGCTCATGCGGAGCCCGTTTTTGTCCACCTTTATCCGGAGCGGCTTGCCTGCGATGGTTGCCTTGGTGGGAAGGCCCGTGACTTTGACAAAGATTTCGTCGGTCATCGGCCACTGGTGCAGATGGAGGTGGAGCGTGTTCCCGGCAATGGTCGAAACGCCCAGAGACGGTTCATAAGGCGCGACCGAATCGAGCGGTTCGATCCGGCAGCGCCCGGCGTCCACGGCGGCCTGGTTGGCCCGGGTCCAAGCGCCGAGCTCACGGGCCAGGGTCATGCATTCCGGGCGGATGGTCCCGTCGGGCATCGGTTCGACGTTGATAAGGAAATTGTACCCCTTGGAACGGCAGAGGCTCAGCCGTTTCGCCATTTCGCTGGCGGAAAAGAAAACGTCGTCTGTGAAGTAGCCCCAGGATCTGGCACCCATCGAGTCGCACGCCTCGACGAACCAATCATTGGAAGGATCGACATCGGGAATCCGGCGCTCCGGGGTGATGTAGTCGCCCATCAACGGCGTATGATTGGGGATGCCCCGGTCGTTAACGAGGCACTCCGGCTGGAGGCGTTTGATGGTGGCGATGATCTGCTGAAACCGATCCCGGGGAAGCTCGGGATGGAGATGGTCAAACCAGATGAGTCCGATGGGGCCGTAGCCGGTAAGCAGCTCGGTGAGCTGCGCCTCGAAGAAATCGGCGTAGCCCATCCCTTGGCGGTTCCAGACGTCGTTGCCGTCGTTGAGCCAAGTTTCGAGATTGAAATAGAGGCAGAATTTAATCCCTTTTTTCGCCGCAGCCGCTGAAAGCTCGGCGATAATGTCGCGTCCAAACGGCGTGGCGGTCGATTTGAGGTCGGTTAGCTTGCTGTCCCAGAGACAGAAGCCTTCCGCGTGTTTAGCGGTCGGGACGATGTACCGCGCGCCCATCGAGATGGCGCAGTCGACCCACTCGTCGGCGTTGAAGCGCGTCGGGTTGAACTCGGCAAATTTCTTGCGATATTCGTCCTTGGGCGTGATCTGCCTGAGCTCATTCTCGTTGGTGTTTGCGAGGAGCGTGTAGAGCCCGAAGTGATAGAACATGCCGACTTTCGCTTGCGCGAACCATTGCGGAACTTGTGGGGTAGTCATATTTTTTTCAGAATTAAACGTAAGTGAAGAGAAGTAAAGCGCAGGTTGCGCTCCAGGCAATGGACGCGTCGCGGACCCCTTTCCCTGTATCGCCCCGGTAGTTTTCAAAGTTCCCTTGGCGGTCGATCAGCTCGAGATAGCTTCGGGCCAAGGAAGAGGCTTCACCCATCTCGCCATTCACATGGAAGGCCTCGGCAAAAATAAATACCGTTACCGGCCACATGGCTCCGCGCCAGTAACCGTCCGGGTCGAAATGCGGGCTGTCCTTCGGCTCGCTCAGGATTCCAAAATCGGTCCGGTAGCGTTGCCCGGCCCGGATGCCGTCGAGACACCAGTGCCGCGCTGCGACGGGCAGGCGATTACCGAGGATGAGCGGGATGCGCAGCAGCAGGCTCTCCGACTCGACGGTCTCGTGGGTTCCGCTCAAGCGGGCGACAAAACGATGACCTGTCCAAAAATGTTCAAGCAACTTCCCCTGCAAAGTTTTTGCGCCCTCTTCCCACCGCCGGGCATCGGCATCCAAGCCGAGACGGCGGGCGGTTTTTGCGAGCCATTCCTGCTGTAAAACGAGCCAGGCCGAGAGATCGGGGGTCTCGATCGGCGAGCCCGCATCGAAGACTGTGGCATTGTCCCAACCACTGTCACACCCATGAAGATAATGCGGAACGCCGTCTCCGTCCTCATCGCATTCGTGAAGCCAGAACCCGGTGAACTTTGCCAGAGGCCCATAAATCTCGCGACGATGGGAGTCATTAAACCAAGGGGCCTTCTCCTCCAGCAAGCCGAGCATCCAGCCGTGAACCGGCGGCTTGACATGCCCCCAGCAAACCTGGTTGGCGCAAAACATATCAGGGAGAGCGCCGGTCACATCCTGGTGATCAAAAACCGACATCAAATTATTCCAAGCCAGCTCTGGGCTGACAGATGCCGTACCCAACATGTGCCAGCAATGATCCCAGGACCAGAGCCCGACGAGCGACCCTTTGGAAACCAGGGTGACTTCGCGGCGAACGTTGCCCAGCGGACCGACGGTCAGGTTCCAGAGCGTGTTCAATTCCCTCTCGCGCAAGGCGGCAAACTCGACCGGGGCAGGCGGGAAGGCCAAGTGCCAGGCTTGCAGATCCGCACGTTGCCCCGCCACACACTGATCAAAAGTTCCGGTTGCGACTGGAGTCAGCCCTCCCGTTGCGACTCGTTTCACGATCACTTCAGCCGCCTGACTTTCACCATTCAATCGAAGGCACCACCGCTCGCCTCTCTTTTCGATCGCCAGGCTCCCTTCGACTGCCGCGAGCAACAGCCAGCTTTGCGATCCCGCCTGGACCCGCCAGCCGTTTTGTCCCAATCGAGAGACATTCCGGCATGAATCGAGGACCAACGTCACCCCCTCCGCCCGCAAGCGCGCATGGGCGGCATCTTGAAAAGCGATTTGCACCCAGCCCTTGCCATCGGCAGCGTCGAGCGTCAAAACTTCTGGCCGGAGATTTTCCGTCCAGGGAATCAGTGCCCCCTCGCGCTCCAACTCGATATCAACTACTTCAGCCGCCTCCCAGAGTGTTCCAGCCAGAATGCGCAGGCTCAGCGGCGCCGAAGCGTTGCCGCCAGCCAGTCCCGGGTTTTTGCGAAAAAAACTAAACCAGGAACCCTTGCAGCTAAAGGGCACTTGGTGGGTCACAATGGAATCTGTAGATAATGCGGCGGGATTCATAACGGCTTTTTATATTTGAAATGGAGTCCCTTCGCATCCTTGATGAAGCGGTTGGCGTTTACGCGAAACTTATGATTAGTGTTGCCGGCGCGCCCTCCGGAATCCGCACCCAGAAAAGCCCGTTTTGAGAGGAAACCTTCACCGGGGACTCATTCCAAGTCGCTGCGGTTTCGCCTCTCCGCTCGCTGCACCAGCCAATGCGCCCGCCGTCCGCGAGAACAAGCTCCAATGCGTTAGGTGAAAGCCAGCGCATAGACACCAGCGCCCGCGAGCCGTTAAATTTATCGATCAGGCCAAACAAGGCGATGCCATCCACCAGCGGGGAAACAGTGACGAGTTCATAGCCGAGCGGCTGCAATTTCATAGGAAATCGGTCCGACGAACCCGCGACAATCGTCAGGCCGCTGGTGTGATGATAGAGCGCAAAACGCGAGCCGGAAATGCAAGAAATATCGGCAGCGGAATAGTCGCCACTCACCTCCTCAGGCCCGGCCTCGCTGTAGAAGCAATTGAAAAGTCCGAGGACCCCGATCGCCTGTCCGCCTACCTCGTTAAAATTCACAATCTTGGTGACGCGCGGGAGCGCCCGTCCATCCTCAAAAAGTGATTCTCGTGCCGGCAGCGCAGGCTGCTGGCAGCGAAGGATTTTTCCGTCGCTCATCATGAGCTTTGCGAGCAATCCAAAATTGTGATGTCCGGGTTTGTCACTGACGTAAATCGGCCCGCCGCTGATAGCGCGTGAGGCGGCATGGAATGCCCCGGCGGGATGGTCGCTCTGGAACATGTCCCAATCTGGCAGAGCAAACGTCTGCACCCAAATGGAATTGATTGCGTTGTCGAAAATGTGAAGCGCCTGCGTTTCCGGTTTCATCGGAAAAAAGTCCTGGGAGCTGCGCCACACGGATGCCGATTTGAGCGAATAGGCTGCATCGGTGGTGTTGCTCATGCAGTGCAGGCTTTCCCCGTGGAAATAAACCTGCTCCGCATCCTGCAAGGCCATTTGGTAGGCAAGCATGGTGGCGGTGGGCGGGACCTCGCGGTTGCAAAAGTGATCCAGGCTTGCCTGGTTATCCACCTTTACCATATCTACACCCTGGCTCCGCAATATGCGGTAATAGTCATTATAGAAGCGGGTAATATCTGAGGGGTGCACCATGCTTCGCTTAAGGAAGGCAGAGTTTGGACAATTATAGGCAACCCCCTCCGATGCCGCGAGATGGTATTCCCCTGCAAGCTCCCCATCGGGATGGACTCCATTCCAGTATCCTTCCAAGGCATGCCATACCCCGAAAAGCTTGACCCCATATTCCGTCCGGGCTTGATCCACCAGCGGCTTCAGCCCGTGAGGGAAACGCTGCGCGTGCGTGCGGAACGACCAAAGCTGCCCCTCCTTCTCGTCTTGCCAGCCATCATCAAGGATGAGGAACCTCGGCGAAAAACCCCCAGCCTTGAAGGAAGCCAGCCCATCCAAGACCTTTTCAGCAGTCACTCCCGGTCCAAAGGCATCCCACGTACACCACCCCAAATAATCCACCCACTCGGGGGGAGCCTTCTCGGTCCGCATTTGAAACGTTCCCATCCGTTCTGAGATTTTCCGAACCGCCCATGGAACGAGTTCCAACGGATCTGCTCCCATCGCGATAAACAGGAGAGTGCTAAAATCCGGGCGGGGATCATTCTCCGGAACTTGGACAGTCAGTCCGCCCGTTGCACCATTAAGTATGCCGCGGACATCCCCATCAACCAAAGGAAGGGCCACTCCGTATCCCCCCGCCTCGCGTTCCCAAAGGATCAAAAGGAATTCGCCGTCCAATTCGACCTTGCCGCTGCCAAAGACCGGACGGGGCCACCACGGAACATAGCGCTCAAGCGCCATCCAGCGTAAAGGCCGAACAAGCTCAAAGGCCGCGCCTCCAGATGAATGCAGGGCGCTTTCGGGAATCGTGACAAATTCTCCTGAAAGGCCCGGCGCCGCAACCTGCGATCTGACACACCCCTCGGGAAGACCGGAAATCATAGTATTCATAACAGGGAATTCTTATTTGAGAGGTGGCGAGTAAACCCTCACGGCTTTGATCGCGAGGTCGCCGTCGCCGTTTGGAAGGATTTCCAGGGTGTGTTCGGTGTTCGGCAATCCCTGCGCGAGGGTGCAGGCATTTTCGATCGACGGGTCTTTGTTTTCGGCCGGGTTCCATGTGTCGAGACCGTGCGCGACGACGCTCCACTTGACCTCGAAGCCGATCATGTCTCCGCGCTTCTTCTGGAGGTTGTAGAACGGGTGGAGGTCGTTTCCAGCCAGACGGATGCGGCCGGACTTGGACACGAACGCTTCCTTGCGGCTCCCCTTGCCATCGGGGCCGGTGACACTGCCGATGACTTCGTAGTCGAAATCCCGGCAATCATCGCTCACGCCGGTGATCCGCAGCGTCCAGTCTTCCGCAATGGCATTTTCGCCCAGCGTGACCCGCTTGATGGCCGGACGAAGTTTGATGATATCGATCGAAGACCGGGTGGCGGCGTAAATGCCTGGAAAAGCGGAGGGCGCCTGCCCGTCGATGAGGATTTTGGCGGTTCCGAGCTTCCCCTTGAATTGCGAGGGGACGACGACATCGACCCGGTTGCCTCGGAACGGGAGCTTGATCGCCTCGCCCGCCTTGCCGCCAACAACACCGAATTCCTTGGGTTTCCAGCTCGTGCCGTCGAACTTCATCTCGTCGCCGCGCTCTTCGAAGAAACGGCGGGCCTCATACGTTTTGACCTGGTCATACCAGCCGCCGGGGAAAAGCGTGTTGAACTGGAGGTGCTTGAGGACGAGCTCGGCCATCAGCTTTGCTCCGGGCCGGTTGGGGTGGACGGCATCGCTCAGGAGATCGCTCCGTTGCAGGCGGTAATGGTCGAGGTAGCGCTGCCACTGCTCGCGCAGGTTGACAAACTCGAAGTTGTATTTCTGGGCGAGGGCTTTGTAGGATTCCGACTCTTCATCGTGCGGCTGGATGTCCTGGTCTCCCAGCGCGATGTGGTGCGAGAAGACCAGGACTTCGGCGGTGGTGAGTTTCCGGATGTTGTAAAAGATGCGCTCCAGTTCCCCCGTAGCCGTGCCGCCGTAAACGTTGAAGATAACCAAATCCGGATAGTAGGGATATACGTCCTGCGCGGCGCAACGCACCAGCGTCGGCGCGGTGTGCCCGCCGATCGAGAGATTCTTGACTTCGAGGTCGGCGTTGGGAAAGCGCTCGCGGAGATTTTTTTCGATGATGGCATACCAGTCGCCCGCGGTGATCGACTGCCCGTAGAAGAGGATTTTGACCTTGTTGCGGTGTGCAGAAGTGCTCGTCTGCAGGAGCGTCATCGTCCGCTGGATGCGGGAGCCGAAAAGTTCCTCGTTCGCCTCGGGCAGCGGCGGCGGGGTGCGCACGTAGGCATAGTGGTTATCGAGCGTGTTGGGATAAACCCACAATGGGGAACCTGCATCGCGGGTGATGGAGGCTTTGAGGTCCGTAAGGGGTTCGCCCTCCTTGCTGACGACCTTGCAGTAGAGGCCCATGTCGTTGCGGTAGTTATCCACGCGGACAAGAAGCGCATTGTCGCCTTTTTTGAGATCGAGCGGCACCGTGTCCTCGAGCGTGCGGGAGGAAACACCGCGTTCGTAAAACCCTGTTCCGGCCAGCTTGCCATTCAGGTAAACCCGAAACGAATCGTCGGAGCCGATGACGAGATCGGCCTTTCGCGCCTCCGGCGAATGGATCACGCAATAGGCGTAGCCCGAGGAGAAATCGAGCGGTTTGCCGCCTTTGTCCTCGTCGGCGACGAGGCTGAAATACCCATCGGTGAGGCTGACGGCGCGCCAGGGATATTCGCGGTGGTCGCGCTGAAATATTTGCCCTGCCACAGGGGCCAGCGATGCCTCTCCCGGCAGCACCTCCTGCTCCAGGGTCTTCCGCGTATCCTCGGAGCCGTTGGGGAACGGGACTTTGTCAACGTAAACCCAGAGGGGAATGCCGCCGGAGGCAGTCAGATCGCGGGTTTCGGTGATGGAAGCGGCAATGGCAAGGATCGGGGTAATCATAAGTGCGGCGGCAAGGCGGTTCGATTTCATGGCAGGGTATGTAAAACTAAAATCCAAGAGTCTTATTTGTGTTTTTCCGGAAGGCTCTTTTCGATTTCCTTGATGATTTCATCGGCCATCAACCGGGAGGCATCCGCGCCCCAATGAACGCCGTCCTTCGACGCTTTATCAAGGTTTTTTTCATGAGAATAGGTGCGGTGAAAATGAAAAAGCCTTTTAGCCCGGATCATTTGCTCCTGTCGGCATCGCCACCAGATCGGTGATGACGACATCTTGTTTCTCGGGCGCGACCAGTTCGAGTTTGACCGAACCGCTGGCTGTATCCTCGGCGGTCAGCGGAATCACCAGCCATGCTCCCTCCTTGTGCTCTTTGATTTCTCCGAGTTTGCGGCCGTTGAGCGAGACGACGGCGCTGCGGCCCTTCTTGTTGTAATCGAAGACGCGGATGTGGAGTTTCCCTGTCCATCCCTTGGGCGAGGTGAAGGTTAATTCGACGCGAGGGGAGCGCCAGAAGGTGGTCGCATTCACGTTTTTGACCTCGCAATTGGCATTGAGGCTGTAGTCGAACTCCGGTTTCTTCGTGCTGACCGCGTCGGCCGTCTGAACCCACCCTTTTTCTTTTCCGGACAGGCTCGCGCCGGAAACGACGACCAGAACCGCGCGGTGGATTCCCAGCGGTTCGGCAAGCTCGATACCGTCCGCTATAGAGGTGGAGCGGCCCAGGGCGGCGATTTCCGCGAGCGTCAGCGACTGGGCGGGCTCGAAGTTCATTCCCGCCATATAGCGCAACACACTGTAACGGAATTGCCGGGCCACGGGGCGTTTGTCGAGATCGTTCACGAGGTCAATCGAGCAGACCATCAATTTCCCGGGTCCCACCTTCGCCTCGAACAGCGTCCCGAGCTTTCGGTTGTCGATCATATTGTCAATCACCTGAACCAGCGGACGGAAGCCGGCAGGGAAGGCGTCGATGACCACCGCGCGGGAGCGCTTGTTGAGATCCCACCATTGCCAGTTGCTGTGGAACTCGGTCGGAAAGTCGGCGAATGCGGGGTGCTTGGGATCGCAAAGGATGCCCAGCGTAGCTGCCGGATTGCTATCCTTGAACATGGCGTAGCTCCAGAATCCGGTGATGAACGCACCTTCCACGGAATTCGGCACCGCCGCCGGTTTCGGCAGATAGAGCACTTTCTTTCCAGCCGCCAGGGCCTGTTCGGCTGAGGCATCCCATTTCTCGGTGATCACAATTTCGCCGGACGGCTCGGCGGGGAGTGTCTGAGGGTAGAGCCAGATCTTCCAGCTATTGCGGATCGGCGTCTGGTCGAGCGAAAGGGTGACGGTGTAAACCGCCGGAGCCGGGAGATTGGCCAGCGGCACCTCGATGTGGCCGAGGTTCGCCACGTGGCCCGTCTCGACCATTTGCGCGGGCAAGGTGCCGGAAGCGACGATTTTCCCGTCCTGCGCCTGGATCGACCATTTCATCACGGCGGCGTCTAACGCCTTTGGTCCGTAATGAGCAAGCTGCACATCCCCGGCGAACGTCTCGCCCGTGGTCCAGGTGTACTGCTTCATCCGGAGAAGCGGCACGACCGGCGCACACCATTCGCGGAACTCGTCCGGGCTGCCGTAGCCTTTCGATTCCGCCAAGGCGTTCAGAAGCCCGACCACGGCTGTCCCTTGCTCCTGCTGGTCCTGTAGATCGAGGAGTTGGAACCCGGCTAGCCCGGGCGTCCGAAGATCCGCCTCGATTTCCTCGCGGTAAAGCAGGACCTGCAATTCGCCCGAAGCCCGCAGGAAGTCGTCCGCCTGGTCGAGCATGTGGTGTTCTTCGAGGCTCTTGCGGAAGATCTCGTAATTAGTGAGCCGGACGGCCCCGGTGTATTTCGGGATTTCCTTAAAGTCCGGGTAGCTGCTGTATTGGCCGATTTCGTGGGTGATTAGCGGCCGGTCGATCTTCGGTTTGGCGTCGTCCAAAGCCTGTGTGTAGTCTTTCATCGTCGAGGGCGGATCGAAATCGATGTAGCCCCAGTTGGGAATGATCGAGCTGCCCCGCAGCGCTCCCTGGCGCATAAGATCGGGCCGGCGCCAATCCCTTGGGCCCACGCTCACGTCCACCCAGAAATCGCTGAGCGGGAAGCGCCCTCCGCCGTTGGTGCTGTGTGTGTAGAGGTGCCTGTCATCTTGGGCCTTCCACTCCGGGATCCTCTGTTGGAAAACCGACTGGGGTCCGTGGATCTCGTTGCCGCTGCTGAACATGACAAACGATGGATGGTTTCCATAAATGTCGATGAGCCGCTTGGCGTCGGCGGCGATGTAGGCGAGCACTTCGGGATCCTCGGTGCCGCCGTTGCAGCTCCCCTCGGGCTGGAGGAAAATCCCCATCTCGTCCGCCGCCTGAAACGCGGCCTCCGGCGGGCACCACGAATGGAAGCGGAAATGGTTCAATCCCCAAGATTTGGCAATGCCATACAAGCGCTTCCATTCCGCCACGTCCATC
>JBAXXD010000081.1:0-17947 GCA_037128135.1 Verrucomicrobiia bacterium | reverse complement strand
ATCTTCTGCCTGGTCACGTTCCTGGCGATCCTTCCGCACATCGGCGTGATCCTCGTGTCCCTCTCGAATGACTGGTATGGTACGATCCTCCCGACCGGCTGGACGCTGGCGCACTTCGAGGCCGCGCTCGGGCACAACCTCACCCTGCCCTCGATCCGGAACAGCCTCAAATACGCCGGCCTCGCCACCCTTCTGGATCTCGTCCTCGGCATCGGGATCGCCTACGTGGTCGTCCGCACGAAACTCGCCGGACGCCAGATCCTCGATGCCATCGCCATGCTCCCGCTCGCCGTGCCCGGGCTCGTCCTCGCGTTCGGCTACCTCGCCATGACCCAGGACGGAAAATTCTTTTCGTTTCTGAACCCGGCGGTTGACCCGCTCGTCATCCTCGTGATCGCGTATGCCGTCCGCCGCCTGCCGTATGTCGTCCGCTCGGCCGCGGCGGGATTCGAGCAGACCAGCGTCACGCTCGAGGAGGCGGCGCAGAACCTCGGCTGCCCGCCGCTGCGGGCGCTCCGGAAAATCACCCTCCCGCTCATCGCGGCGAACCTCATGGCCGGCGGGCTCCTCGCGTTTTCCTTTGCGATGCTCGAGGTCGGCGACTCGCTCATCCTCGCTCAAAGGCAGCAGGACTTCCCGATCACGAAAGCCATCTACGAGCTCTACCAGCTCCTCGGCGAGGGCCGGTTCGTCGCCAGCGCGCTTGGCGTCTGGGCCATGGCCTTCCTCGCCGTGACGATCGCCGGCGCCACCATCCTCCTCGGAAAAAAACTCGGCGCCCTCTTCCGCGTGTGAATCGGCCGGGCCGGAGAGATGCGAACCCGCGTCCTCTTGAAACCCCGTTTTCATATGGTCAACCGAGGAGATGCCTGCGGGATCGGAGATGCCCGCGCTTGACTCCCCAGCCGCGCGCCCTCAAATATCTCATAATATGCTACCCGCGTTTTCCGAACCTGCCGTCGCGACCGATCTCCTAAAATGAGAGGGAGGGGGTCGCATCGGGCGGTTTTTTTTGACCGGGACGGCACGCTGATGGAGGAGGTGCATTACTGCAACGACCCGTCGTCCGTGCGCGCGTTTCCCGATGCCGGCGGCTCGCTCCGGCGGCTCCGCGATGCCGGCTGGCTCAGCATCATCATCACGAACCAGAGCGGGCTCGCCTCGGGGAAGATCACGCCTGCCCAGTATCACTCGGTGAACGACGAGCTCTCCCGCCAGCTCGACCACCTCGTGGACGCGGTCTATTTCTGTCCCGACTCCCCGGCGGCCCCGACGGCGCGCAGGAAACCCGGCACCGGCATGATCGAGGAGGCCGCGCGCGATCTCGGGATTGACCCCTCGCTCTCCTGGATGGTTGGCGACAAGGACATCGACATCGCCTGCGGCCGCGCCGCCGGATGCCGGACGATCCTCGTGCGCACCGGCTACGGGGCGCATCACGCGGCGTCGGACCCCGACCACGTCGCCGCCGGCGTCGCGGAAGCCGTGGAGATTATCCTCGGTGCAAAATAATGTCCGCAGGCCCGATCAAATTCCGCTCACGGCGAAGTGAACCTCATCGATTTCAAACCATGAAAGCCCTCTTTCTTTTATTCGCCATCGCGTCGTCCACCCTGCAGGCGTTGGAAATTTCCGACCGTCAGGCCCTGGAGATCGGCCGCCGGATTTGGCGGAACGAGTGTGGCGGGACGACGGCCGGCCTGACCTCATGGAACGAGGGAGAGGGGTTTCCTTCGCTCGGCATCGCCCACTTCATCTGGTATCCCGCGGGGGCGCGCGGGCCGTTCGAGGAGAGCTTTCCGGGGCTCGCGCGGTTTCTCAAAACGAACGGGCAGCCGGTCAGGGACTGGATGCTCGGCCCGTGCCCGTGGAAATCGCGCGCGGAATTTCTCGCCGGCCTCAACGGTCCGCGGCTCACGGAGCTCAGAAACCTTCTCGCGGAGACCGTCCCGCTTCAGGCACGCCACGCGGCGGCGCGCCTCGACGCCGCCCTGCCGAAAATCCTCGCGGCCTCCCCGCCCGACGGGCGCGCCGCCGTGGCGGAAAATTTCCGGCGTGTCGCCGCCGAGCCGCTCGGATACTATGCGCTCATGGATTATGTGAATTTCAAAGGCGAGGGGACGAGCCCTTCGGAGAGCTACCAGGGATCCGGCTGGGGGCTGCGGCAGGTGCTCGCGGGCATGAGAACCTCGGAGCCCGCGCTCGAGGAATTCGTCCGCTCGGCGGATGCCGTGCTCGCGCGCCGCGTGAAAAATTCCCCGCCCGCGCGCCACGAGGCGCAGTGGCTGCCCGGATGGCGCAACCGGCTGAAAACCTACCTGCCATGAACAAGGACGCCATCATCGCCGTCCTCGAAAACATCGCGCGGCTCCTCGAGCTCAAGGGCGAAAATCCGTTTAAGATCCGCGCCTACACGAACGCCGCCCGCGCCCTCGAGACGCTTTCCGAACCCCTCGAAAAACTCCTCGAGGAGGACCGCCTCGAATCGGTCGACGGGATCGGCCGGGCGACCGCGGAAAAAATCGCGGCCCTCTCCCGCGACGGGCGGCTCGATTATTACGACCACCTCAGCGACGAGTTCCCGCCGGACATCCTCAGCCTCTTCGAGATCCAGGGGCTCGGGGCAAAAAAAATCAAGGCGCTTTGGGATTCTCTCCGCATCCACTCGATCACGAAGCTCGAGCGCGCGTGCCAGTCCGGCAAGGTCGCCGGCCTGCCCGGGTTCGGAGAAAAGACCGCCGCGAACATCCTCCAGGCGATCGGGCACCACCGGAAGCACGCCGGCGAATTCCGCCTCGGCGACATCGCCGGGCTGGCCGAATCGCTCCTCGGCGACCTATGCAACCACCCGGACGTCACCCGCGCCCGGATCGCCGGAAGCTACCGCCGGCAAAAGGAAATCGTCCGCGACCTCGACTTCATCGTCGCATCCCGCCACCCGGGGGCCGTCTCGGATTTTTTTGCCACGCACCCGCTGGTGGATTCCGTGCTTGCGCACGGCGCGACGAAGACGAGCGTGATCCTGAAGTCTGGGATTCAGTGCGATCTCCGCGTCGTCACCGGCAAGGAATTCCCGTTCGCCCTCGCGTATTTTACCGGCAGCAAGGAGCACAACGTCCGCATCCGCTCGCTTGCCCTCGCCCGCGGCTGGTCGCTGAACGAATACCGCTTCAGCGCCGCCGGGGGCCGCGAACTCAAAGAGCCGCTCCCGGAGATCCATGAGGAAAACGACATCTACCGTGCGCTCGAGCTCGACCCGGTCGTCCCGGAGCTCCGCGAGGATCGCGGGGAGATCGAGGCCGCCGAGGCCCACCGGCTGCCGGTCCTGATCGAACGGCAGAACCTCCGCGGCACGTTCCACAACCACACCAGCGAGAGCGACGGACGCGCCACGCTCGAGGAAATGGCCGACGCCGCCCGCGAGCTCGGCATGGAATACCTCGGGATCGCCGACCACAGCAAGGCGTCGTTCCAGGCGCACGGCCTCGACGCGAAGCGCCTCGCCGCCCAGGTCGCCCGTATCCGCTGCCTCTCGGACAGCTCGCTCCACCTCTTCGCCGGCACCGAGTGCGACATCCTCAAGGACGGCACCCTCGACTTCCCGGACGACCTTCTCGCCTCGCTCGATTACGTCGTCGCCAGCGTCCACTCGTCGTTCACCCTCTCCGAGGCCGAGATGACAAAGCGGATCATCCGCGCGATCAGCAACCCGCATGTCACGATGCTCGGCCACCTCACCGGGCGCCTCCTTCTCTCCCGCGAGGGCTACCGCGTGGACGTCCCGGCCGTCATCGAGGCCGCCGCCGCCACCGGCACGATCATCGAGCTCAACTCCAACCCGCGGCGCCTCGACATGGACTGGCGCTGGTGGCCGCTCGCCAAGGAAAAAGGCGTCAAGTGCTCGATCAACCCCGACGCTCACTCGACCGCCGGGCTCCAGGATCTCGCCTTCGGCATTGGCGCCGCCCGCAAGGGTTGGCTCACAAAAAGCGACGTCATCAACACGCTCCCACTCGAAAAGGTCAGACCCGTGCTCGCCGCCAAGCGCTCCCGCGAAGGCTGAGATTTTTTCGCCGATACGGGATTCGAATGAAAACAACGCCATTGAAACCCCCGCCCGCCGCCGCAAAGCTTTCTCCGGAGGTCCGTCGCCATGCGGTGCCGAAGCCCGTCGACCCGCGCGGCACGTTTCTCCTCGTGGATATCAGCAACTCGTTCGTCAAGCTCGCTCTCGCGGGGAACGGACGGATCGGCCGGGTCCACCGGCTGGCGACGAAGACTCTGGAAGCCGCTCAAATCGCGGCTGTCATCGGCGGGCAGCCGCTCGCCGGCACAGTCGCCGCCTCGGTCGTCCCGAAAAAAAATCGCGCGGTGGATGCGGCTTGCGGCGCGGGCGTCTGCTGGATCGGGCCGGATGTGCGCCTCGGGGTGGGCATTGATTACCCAAACCCTCGCGGGATCGGACCCGACCGGCTTGCCAACGCGGCCGGCTGCGCGGCCCACCACGGCGTCCCCGCGATCGTCGTGGATTTTGGCACGGCCGTTACATTCGATGTCATTTCTCCGGAGGGAAATTATATCGGCGGGGTCATCGCGCCCGGGCTCAACGCCATGACGGAATACCTCCACGACCGCACCGCCCTCCTGCCGTTGATCCGTCTCCGCGAGCCCGGCTCGGCGGTCGGGCGCACGACCGAGGAGGCGATGCTCTCAGGCGCGGTCCACGGGTATCGCGGCCTCGTCGCGGAAATCATCCGGCAGATCCGCCGCGAAGCCTTCCCGCACTACCGCCCGAAAATCGTCGCGACAGGCGGAGACTCGACCCTCATCGCCTCCGGACTCCCGGTCTTCGATGCCGTCGATCCTCTCCTCACCCTCCGCGGCCTCCTCGTTGCCGCACGGCTCAATTTCCAGGAAGCCTGACGCTCCCAAATCATGGAACCCGATGCCTCGCCCAAGGAAACGATCAGCGCCGCCGAGGAAAAGTTTGAAAGGATCCGGCGCCGGTCGGGATTTTTTCTCGCGCCGGCGGGATTTTTTCTGACCCTGTGGTGGACCTCCTTGTTTCTCGCGCCCGAGGCGAACCGGTTGAGCGCGGTGCTGGTGATGATGGTGCTGCTCTGGATCACCGAGGCGATTCCGCTGCCGATCACGGCGCTGCTGGGTGCCGCGCTGAACATCGTGCTCGGGGTCGCCGATGCGAAGACCGTGCTCACACCGTTCGCCGACCCGATCATTTTTATTTTCATCGG
Organism: Verrucomicrobiia bacterium; assembly: GCA_037128135.1. Taxonomy (GTDB): domain Bacteria; phylum Verrucomicrobiota; class Verrucomicrobiia; order Chthoniobacterales; family Terrimicrobiaceae; genus QYQL01. The sequence continues at coordinate 12,695 of JBAXXD010000081.1, read as the reverse complement.
GGGGTTCATCCTGGCGCGCGCAATGATGCGGCACGGGCTCGACCGCCGGATCGCTCTCGGCGTGCTCTCCCTGCCGGGCGCAAGCAAAACCCCGGGCCGAATCCTCGCCGCCATGGGGCTCGTGACCGCGCTCGTCTCGATGTGGGTGAGCAATACGGCCACCACCGCGATTTTTCTGCCCATCGCCCTCGGCGTGCTCGGCAGCCTCACGGACGGAGCCTCCCTGCGCTCCCAAACCTACGCGACCGGGATGATGCTCATGATCGCCTACGCGGCTTCGATCGGCGGCATCGTCACTCCGGTGGGCTCCCCGCCGAACCTCATCGCCATCGGGCAACTCGAAAAACTCGCCGGCATCCGGATTGGTTTTCTCACCTGGGTGCTCGTCTGCCTGCCCATCTTTGCCGCCATGATGCTTGTGCTGTGGGGTATGCTCCGGCTGCTGCATCCTCCGGGCGCGGAGATCACGCGGCGCACCGGCAACCTCGCCGCGTTCCTCGCCGCGCAGCGCGCGAAGCTCGGGGCGTGGACGCCCGGACAGGTCAGCACCGCCATCGCTTTCGCCGTGGCCGTGACGCTGTGGATCGTGCCCGGCATCGCCCAGGCCGCTTTGGGAAAAGACGACGCAGCCGTGGGATTTCTGAACCGCCATTTCCCGGAATCCATCGTCGCGGTGCTCGCCGCGTCGCTGCTCTTTTTCCTGCCGGGAAAAAACGGGGAGCGGGCCATGGATTGGGAGGAGGCCGCGAAGATCGACTGGGGGATCATCCTGCTCTTCGGCGGCGGGCTCTCGCTCGGCGCGCTGATGTTCAGCACCGGCGTCGCGAAGGCGTTGGGCGAATTCGCCGCCGGGTATTTTTGCGCGGGCTCCGGGATCTGGGCGCTCACCGCCCTGGCCATCGCCGCCGGAATCCTCATTTCGGAAACGACCTCGAACACCTCGTCCGCCACCATGCTCTGCCCGGTCGTGATCGCCCTGGCCGGGGCCATGTCCGTTAACCCCATTGCCCCGACCCTTGGTGCCTGTCTCGGAGCCAGCATGGGTTTCATGCTCCCGGTCTCCACTCCGCCCAACGCCATCGTCTATGGCTCCGGGCTGATCCCCCTCCCAGCGATGCTGCGTGCCGGCATCCTCTTCGACATGCTCGGCTTTGTCGTGATCTGGTGCGGCCTTCGCGTCATGTGCCCGCTTCTCGGCCTCGTCTGAAAAAACGACGCAGGCGGAAAAACGCGGGATGGAGCGCACGCATCCTGCCGCGCAATCCTCTCCTTTGCCATTGTCAATCCCCCGGCGTTTCGACTAAACTATTTTCATGGCCAAGGCAGTTGTCACGGGCGCGGCGGGTTTTGTGGGAACCAACATGCTGCCGAAACTTCTCGGGAGCGGCTTCGATGTGATCGGGGTGGATTCGCTGACGCGCCGCGGGACCGAGATCAACCTGCGGATGCTGGAGTCGAAGTATCCCAAGCTCGATCTCCGCAAGCGCGAGATCGAGGACATGGCATCGGTGATCTACCAGGAGCGCCCGGACATCGTCTTTCATTTCGCCGCGCAGGTCGCCGTGACGTCGAGCGTCGAGAGCCCGTCGCGGGATTTCAAGATCAACGCCGAGGGGTCGTTCCTGATCGCCCGTGCGGCGGCGGAGGTCGGCGCGCAGATCATCTACACCTCGACCAACAAGGTTTATGGCGAGAACGTGAACTTCGTGGAGATCATCGAAAAGGAGACGCGCTATGATTTCGGCGGGGAGCTCGGTGGGCGCGGCCTTCCGGAGACGTTCCCGATCGACTGCGCGCACCACACTCCCTACGGCGTTTCCAAGCTGGTCGGGGAGCTTTATGTCCGGGAGTTTGGCGGGGTCGCCAACCGGTGCTCCTGCATGTATGGGCCGAACCAGTTCGGGATCGTGGATCAGGGCTGGATCTCGCACATCGCGACAAACAAGATTCTCGGGCGACCGACGGTCATCTACGGCGACGGCAAACAGGTGCGCGACGTGCTGCACATTGACGATGTCACCCGGCTTTTTCTCAAGCAGGCCGAGGGGCTTCTCGGATCCGGGCGCAAGAGCCTCGCGGGCGAGGTGTTCAATGTCGGCGGGGGTCCGGACAAAACCATCTCGCTCGTGGAGCTCTGCAACCTCTGGGGGATCGAGGCCACGCACGGCGGGTGGCGCCCGGCCGACCAGCGCGTTTTTTATTGCGACATTTCCAAGGCCCGCGACCTGCTCGGATGGGAGCCCACGGTGGAGATCGCGGGCGGGCTCGACGACCTGTATCGCTGGACCGCTTCGACCCTCGCGGAGAACCGTCCCTGACATGGCGTGAACAAGGCGGTTCTCCTGCCGAACGTGGAGGGCTTTCCATCGGAAAGCATGCGGCGGTATGCCGCCGAGCTGCTCCGGGCGCTGTGCGCGCTCCCGGGCGTCGGTTGGACGTTCGACGAGATCGTCTGTGCGCCGGACGCGCGCGTGTCGGCGGCGTTCGGCGGCGGGGCAACCGGGGAAAAATTTGCGAGCCGGCACGCGCGTTTCCTGAAATACCCGCGCCAGATCCGTTCGGTGGGCGGTGCCCCGGTCTTCCACATTCTCGATCACAGCCACGCCAACCTTGCTTGGGCGACGCCGCCCGCCCGCACGGTTCTGACCTGCCACGACATCATCCCGCTCCTCGCTGCGAAGGGTCTGGTTTCGATGCCGCACCCGGCCCTGACGCGGTTCACGTTCCCGCTCCGGGTGCGCGGCATGAAGCGCTGCCGGAAGATCATCGCCATCTCGGAGAGCACAAAAAAAACGCTGGTCGAAATCGCCGGCATCCCGGCAGAAAAAATCGAGGTCGTCTATTACGGCTGTAACCCGGTGTTCGGCCCGCAGCCTGCGTCTCCGGGCGAATCGCTTGCCGACGAGCGCCGCGGCGTGCTCGGGCGCTTCGGCCTTCCCGCCACCGCGCGGGTCATCCTCCATGTCGCCACGGCCACCCGATACAAGAACACGCCCGCGATTTTGCAGGCCCTGCGGATCTTGAAAGAGGCCCCCGCAGCCGGCCGAGATGTCTGGCTTCTGCGCGTCGGCGCCGGGTTTTTTGACGACGAGGCCGCGCTCATCACGCGGCTCGGGGTCGGCGACCGGATCCGGCACGCGGGGAAAATCTTTGACGACCGGGTTTTGGGCGCGTGTTACCGGGCGGCGGATGTTTTTGTTTTTCCGTCGTTGTGGGAGGGATTCGGCTGGCCGGTGCTCGAGGCGATGTCCTGCGGCACGCCGGTCGTGGTGTCGAACGTCGCCTCGCTGCCGGAGGTTGCGGGCGACGCGGGGATCGCCGTGCCGCCGGACGACCACCGTGCGCTGGCGGCGGCGCTTCTCTCGGTGCTGGCCGATCCGGCCGAGCGGGCATCCCGCTCGGCGAGGGCCCTCGTGCAGGCGCGGCGGTTCTCGTGGGACGCGTGCGCCCGCGGCACGCTGGCCGTTTACGAACAGGTTGGCGGCATGCGTGCAGATCGTCCGAGCTCGCCATGATTCTCTTCGTTGACCAGAGCGGGCAGCCCGGGGGCGCGGAGCTTTGCCTTGCCGACATCGCGGCCGATCTTCGGAACCGGTCGCGCGTGCTTCTTCTCTCGCAGGGGCCGTTCGAGGAGCAGTTGCGCGCTCGCGGAATCGCGGTCTCTGTTCTTCAAACCCCGCAGCGCCTCGCGGGCATCGGCAAGGCGGCAGGGATCGGCAGCTACCTTGCCGCACTGCCCGAACTGGCCGGCTTCCTGCGACGCCTCAGACACGAAATCCGCTCGGCGGACGCGGTCTATTTCAACACCGCGAAGGCGCTTCTTTATGGCGTCGTGGTGGGTGCAGGGCTCGGGAAACCATGCCTCTTCCACCTGCACGACCTGCTCACCCCGGATCACTTCAGCCGCCTGAACATCCGCCTTATCGTAAGCGCCGCCAACCGCACCGGCGGAGTGATCGCCAACTCCCGAGCCACCGCCGACGCATTCCGCGCCGCAGGCGGAAAGGCCCCGGTCCATGTGATCCCGAACGGATTCGATCCCCTGCGTTTCGCGCCTCGGCCGGACGCGGAAATTCACGCGGTGCGCCGGAAAATTTCTACTGGCACCGCTCCGGTTGCCGCTGTTTTCGGGCGGATCGCGCGTTGGAAGGGACAGGATCTTCTCCTGCGCGCGGCCGCGCAAATCCCGGGCCTCGAAGTCTGGATTGTCGGCGCGCCGTTTTTTACCGGCGATGACCGGCTTTACGATTCCGAGCTCCGCGCTCTGGCCTCCTCCCCGGGGCTTGCCGGGCGGGTCGCCTTTCTGGGCCAGCGCGATGACGTCCCGCTGCTCATGCAGGCGGCGGATGTCATCGTTCACACCTCCACCGCACCCGAACCCTTCGGACGGGTCGTGGTTGAGGGCATGCTCTCGCGAAAGCCCGTCGTCGCCAGCTGCGCCGGAGGCCCGGCGGAGATGATCCGGGACGGGGAAACCGGCTGGCTTTTTCCCCCGGGCGATGCCGCCGCCCTCGCGGACGCCCTCCGGCATATCCTCGCCCTGTCCGACCGCGGGGCGCGAACAGGATTGCTTGCATCCGACGAGGCCGTGAAACAGTATTCCCTCCCATCCATCCTTGAGAAAACCAGTTGCATGATTTCCGGCCTGTCCTCGAAATGAACCTCGTCCTCGCCCATGATTACCTCATTCAAATGGGGGGAGCGGAGCGGGTGCTTGCCGCGGTGCACGAGCGGTTTCCGGAGGCGCCGATCTTCACGAGCGCGGTCCGTCACGAGGGGCTTTGGCCGGAGTTTCAAAGCGCCGACATCCGCACCTCCTGGATGCAGCACCTGCCGCTCATCCAGCATACGACCCACTTCAAAAAATATGTCGCCCTCTACCCGCTCGCCTTCCGGTCGTTCGGAAAAATCGATGCCGACGTGGCGTGGATCAGCTCGAGCGCGTTCGCAAAATTCCTGCGCTTCTCGCCGCGCACCCGCACGGTTTGCTACCTGCACAACACGACGCGGTTCCTATGGCAGACGAACAGCTACCTGGATTACGAGGTCGGCTCGGGCGCGCTGAAAACGATCGTGCGCGCCGCGCTTCCCAAATTCCGCGCGTGGGATCGCGAGGCCGCCGCGAGGATGGATGTCCTCGTGGCAAATTCCCGGAACGTGCAGGAGCGCATCAAGCGGTTCTACGGCCTGGATTCGATCGTCGTGCATCCGCCGGTCGAAACCTCGCGATTCAACGTGTCGTCGGAAGAGGAGGGGTATTACCTCGTCGTTTCCCGGCTGCTGGGCTACAAAAATATCGAGCTCGCGGTCCGCGCGTTCACGCGGGCGGGGCGGCGCCTGGTCGTGCTCGGGGAGGGGCCTTACCGCGCCGAGTTGGAGGCGCTCGCCGGGCCGACCGTCCGGTTCTGCGGACGCATGACCGACCGCGAAATCTGCGCGTATTATTCGAAGTGCCGCGCGCTCATCGTGCCCGGCGAGGAGGATTTCGGGATCACCCCCGTCGAGGCTATGGCCTGCGGAAAACCGGCTGTCGTCCTCGGGCGGGGCGGGGCGCTGGAGACGGTTGTGGACGGGAAAACCGGCGTCTTTTTTCTGGAGCCCACCGAGGACTCCCTGCTCGATGCCGTCGCGCGATGCGAAAAAATCTCCTGGGACAAGGCGGCGATCCGCACACACGCCCTGCTTTTTTCCAAGGAGGCCTTCGTCGAAAAAACCGCCCGCCTCCTCGCCGCTCAATAGGCGGAGCCCGGCGGCCGCAGCAGCTCGAGAAACGTCCTCCAGATTATCCGGACGTCCAGCGGCAATGACCAGGTTTCAATGTATTCGATATCGTATTCGACCCGCTTGATGATGGCCTCTTTTGTCGTCGCCTCCCCGCGGAACCCGTGGATCTGCGCCAGCCCGGTCAGGCCGGGTTTCACAAAGGCCCGGATCCGGTAGAAGGCCATCGACTCCTTGAAAAGCTCGTCGTGCTCGGGCATGTGCGGCCGCGGGCCCACCACGCTCATCTGCCCGGACAGCACGTTCAAAAATTGCGGGAACTCGTCGAGGCTGAATTTCCTCATCCACCGCCCGGCCGGGTAAATCCTGTTGTCGCCCGCAGTCGCCTGCTCGGACGAGCCGCACCGGTCGGCATACATCGTCCGGAATTTGAAAATCGTGAACGGCTGGTTGTTGATCCCGGACCGCTTCTGCCGGAAAAAAACCGGGCCCGGCGCCTGTTTTCTTTGCAGGGCCCAGACCACCGCGATCATGAGCGGCAGAAGCAACACCACCACAGGAACCGCCACGCCCACATCAAAAATTCTTTTCGCCATCCGGTTGATCGCGTTCTGCAGCGGCTCGTCCCGGATCTCGATCAGATCGATCCCGTCGCAGCGAAAAAATGACAGCTGCCTTTGAAGAAAAACGTCGAGGTCGTTGACGAGCGAAACCCGGCAGCCGCGCGCCTCCGCCAGCCCCAGCCACCCGGAGAGGCACCGGCGGTCTTTCGGGCTCCCCACGATAAAAATGTTTCCGATGTCGAAGGCGTCCAGCACCGGCCCCAGATCCCCGGGCGTCCCGAGCTTCCGGATCCCCCACGGCAGATCCCCCGCATCCGCCTCGGTCAGCATCCCAGCCGTCTCCAGCCCGAACAGCTTCGCCTTCGAGAGGAGAGACTCGATTTTCGGAAGCTCTTCCGGTTGCCCGATGAGAAGAAGCTTCTGCCCCTGGCGGTGCAAAAACTTGCGCAGAACCTCCAGCGCAAAATACCGGTTGATCCCCACCAGCGCCACATAGGTGAGCGGCACATACGTGAAAAGAAACAGGCGCGAAAGCCCCCCGTCATGCTTCAAAAACATGAACAGAACCGTGATCGCCCCCGCAAAGACCATGTGCGGCCAGATGAACCGGTGGCTCTCCATGATCCCCGACGTCACAGAAAAAATATCGTACTCCTTGGAACTCAAAAACGACAGATGGAACCCCAGCATGACCGCCAGATAATACTCGAAATAATTCGAGGACCCCGTCAGCGAATATCCGGGGATCAGGTTGTCCAAAACCAGATAATACCCCCAATACATAACCGTCATCGCCAGCGTCACCCCGAGCTGATACGCCTGCATCAATCCCAGCTCGCGGTGTTGGAACATAATATCGTTTTTCTTCTCAATTTCCGGGGGCGAAACAAATTAACGGACGAAAAAAAAATCTCAACCCCCTTTTTTTGCCGCCGTGCAATCTTCTTGATTCGTCCGGACTGCCCCCGTATCGGTGTCGTGCATGTCTTCCTGCCACGCCACACGCGGATCCGGAATGTTGCTGCGCCTGATCGGGGCGGCGGGAATTTTCTATTTCGCCACGGCTCCGCACGCGTTCCGGGCGGCTGAGCCGGATGGCGCCCCGGTTGCGGCGATCGCGCCGGCAGAGAAGGAAAATGCTTTCCGGGGCGTCCCGTTTGGAACCCCGCTCGCGGAAGTGCAAAAAAAATGGGAGCTCGAACCGCTCGACGAGGCCGGCCCGCCGGGCGACCCGCTGAAACTTTTCATCCGCAACGACGAGACAAAAAGCATCGGAAACATCGCGCTTCAGGAAATCGTCTATTACTTTTTCGACGGGAAATTTTACGCCGTCCAGATCTGCGCGCCGGACAGCCGCCAAACCGAAATCCTCCGCCAGGCGCTCGACATCGCGTTCGGCGGGCGTCCGCACGCCAGCAAGGAGGGGGATTCGTTTGTCTGGCCGGGGAAAAGCGCGAGCGCGCAATTGATGGTCAACCCGGGCACGGGAGAGGGGCGGGCCCTGATTTTCAACAACGACCTCCAGGCCGACTACGAAAAATATTCGCTCGGGGCCGCAAAAAAGGCGGCGGCGGAATTTTGAGCCAAGTGCCGGGACGGCAGATGGCAGAGGATAAACCCATGCCCGTCGGATTCCTCTCCCCTGCCCGTCATGATCGGAGCAGTCTCCGCAAGACCCAGCGGCGGGATGCTGATGCGGTGGACGCGTGGTGCTGACCCCGCCAGGCGACGGGCCGCAAACTCTCCGGTCCTGGGGCAGACTGGTTGCCTGCCGGAAAGATTCTACCGGTTGCCCGTCGAGGACTGGATGTCCTTAATAAGGCGCAGGGTGATGTCGTTTGCGACAGTCGAGACGGCCTTGGGCGGCGACATCGAAGTGCCGGCGGGACGCGGGTCAACCTTGCCGATAACCGTCTGGACGGAGTGCTGATACTTTTTGAAGAGGGTGAGGCCATCGCTGCGCCGGTAGCTGGCGGTCACGATGAAGTGGTCGTTGGCGGTCGAACCGACCAACCCAAACGTAATTCCGGAAGTGATGCTGCGTCCAATCGTTGAAGCCAAGTCCCCGGTATTGTTTATCGTAATCTGGAGATCATCAGCGGGGGCAGACTTCGTGACGATGAACACGCCCGAGGCGTCGAGGGCGTGCTCGAATTCGTTGTGCCAAATCCGGGTCGTCAAGCCGATGGGCACGCCTTTGCGTTGAGCGACCACGGAAAGCATCACCGGTCGAGGTTTGGCCGGCTTCAAGATGCCTGCGGGCGAGGCGGCAAATTTCGGATTGGGATAGGAGTGGGGAACGGCACAACCCTGAAGCAGGAGCAACCCGCCAAGGCTGATGGTGAGGAAGATTTTTGCTTTCATGTGTGGAGCTGATTTGAAAAAAGAATCGCATTTTATGCTGCGGGCGTCAAATCAGTTTTTTCTCATTTTTCGGAAGAGCCGGAATCCGGCAGCCTGAGGGCTACTCGGCGGCCTGCACGGCCCGGAGGTGGACTTCACCGATCTCGAGGCCGAGCGCGTTTTGAGCGACCCGGAGAAAGCCCTCGGTGGAATCGGTCAGCGCCACATCGAGCCGGCCGAGGCGGTTCGCCGGCGCGGAGAGGCGCTCGCTCACGAGAAGGTTTTTCACGGCCTGCGCGCAGTTGTTTGCGGAATCCACGAGCGTGACATCCGGTCCGGCGGCGCGGGCGATCGCGGCGCGGAGGAGCGGGTAATGGGTGCAGCCGAGGACGAGCGCATCCACGTTTTGCGCGAGCAGGGGAGCGAGATACCGGGCGAGGATCTGGTCGGTCACGGGATCCTCGAAGAGCCCCTCCTCGATGAGCGGCACGAGCAGCGGGCTCGCGACGCTGAAGACCTGCACGGCGGGTTCGAGGCACTTGATTGCGTGCTCGTAGGCGCCGCTGGCGATCGTGGCGCGCGTCCCCATGACCCCGATGCGCCGGGTCTTCGTGGCCCGGACCGCCGCCTCCGCGCCCGGCGTCACGACCCCCTGCACGGGGACCTTGAAAATTTCCCGCATCCTCGGCACGGCGAGCGCCGAGGCGGTGTTGCAGGCGACCACGATCATTTTCGCCTGCTCCGCGAGAAGCAGCCCCCCGATCTCGACGCTGTAGCGCTCGACAGTCCTGCGGCTTTTCCCGCCGTAGGGCACGCGCGCGGTGTCCCCGATATAAAAAATGTTTTCCGAGGGGAGGAGGGATTGGAGGGCGGCGGCGACGGTGAGGCCGCCGATGCCGGAATCGAAGACGCCGATGGGATCGAGGTTTGTCATATCAGTTTCCTGCGGCGGGGATGGTGAGTGCTCCGGCGGCGTGTTTCACGGACTGCAGGATGTCGGTTTGTGAACCCACCGGCACGGGCGGCGGGCGATTGAGGAGCGGGGCCGTGGTGCCATCGGTCGCCGCGACGACGGCCGTGGGTTTGAAATACTGCATCTGACCGGCCACCGCGTTCCTGTAGCGGGTCGCTCCCTCGAGGATCGCCCGGGCGAAGGCGTCCCGGAAACCGCCCGACGCGATCTGGCGGGAATCGTCCGGGTGGTTCATAAACCCTCCCTCGAGAAGCACCGCGGGAATCTGCGCATCCCGGATCACGACGAATCGCGCCCGCTTGATCCCGCGGTCGAAGAGGCGCATTTGGCGGAGCATCGAGGAGTGCATCGCGGTCGCCAGCGCGATGTTCTCGGAGTCCCTCGCGTGGCCGGGATACTGCTTGAAATCGCTGTAGCTGAGGTTCTCCTCGTCCATGGACGGCACGCCCCGTGGGGCCAGCGCGTAGGTTTCGATCCCGGTTCCGCCGACCCGGTTGCTCTTGTTGAAATGGATGCTGATAAAAATCGCGTTCGGGCACCTGTTGGCGAAGGCCGGGCGTTTTTCGAGCGGGATGAAGACGTCGGTCGAGCGCGTGAGGCGGACGTTGTAGTCGTTTTGCTCGAGGAGTTTTTTTGCGCGGAGGGCGACGTCGAGCGCGGCGTCCTTCTCGGCACCGAGCGGCCCGCGCGCCCCGCTGTCGTGCCCGCCATGGCCGGCATCGAGGATCACCGTGCGCACCGCGCTGGCATCCTTGATTTTCCCCGGGCGCATCACCGGCTCGATGATCTTCGTGACATCCATCGCCGAAATCAAAATCCGCCCGCCCTTCGCCACCACATCGAAGCAGAGGATGTATTTGACATTGTTGATCCAGATTTCCCGGGATCCCGCATTCCCCCGGATCGTCCGCCCCTGCCCGGTGAGCGTGAACGAATTTCCGGAAATCTCCGGCGGGTTCATCCGGTAAAAATCCACGACATCCCCGACCGGAACATACCGCCGGCCATCGTGCATCGAGACATTCCAATCCGCGGAAGCGGCGGAGGCCGCGAGGACGAAGAGGATGGCAACGGCCGCTCGCACAGGAGCAAAACGTGCGCGCACGCCGGGGGAGCCGCAAGGGAAATTTTCCGGGGCGTTCAAGCCGGCTTGATCGACCCGCCCTCGAGGACCTCGCGGCGGACACTCTTGCCGCGGAGATTCGACGCCCAGAGGACGATCGGCGACGCGATGAAGATCGACGAGTAAGTGCCGACGAGGATGCCCACCAGAATGGCGAACGAAAAGTCGCGGAGCACAGCGCCGCCGAAGAAAAACAGCGCTCCGACGGAGAGAAGCGTCAGGCCGCCGGTGAGGAACGTCCTGCCGAGCGTCTCGTTGATGCTGTTGTTCATCAGCGTCTGAATCTTCCCCCGATCTCCCCGCTGCAGGCCCTCGCGGATGCGGTCGTAAACGACGATGGTGTCGTTGATCGAGTAGCCGGCAATCGTGAGCACCGCTCCGACCATCACGAGGGAAAGCTCTCCGCCGAACAGGGAAAACAGGCCCAGCATGATGATCACATCGTGCAGCAGGGCGACCACCGCGCCGAGCGCGAACGAAAACTCGAAGCGCAGGGTCACGTAAATCAAAATCCCAAGCATCCCGAGCCCGAGCGCCCAAACCGCACTCTTGGCGAACTCCATGCCGATCAGCGCGCCGACGGTATCCTGGCCGACCGGGTTGATCCCGCTGTTGGGAAAGGACGCGCGCAGCTTGGCCAGGATGGCGTCCGACGTTCCCTGCGGGCTGCGGAAGGCCAGGAGCTCGCTCATGCCCGCGCGTTCGAACTGGATGACGACAGCGGGATCATTCACTGCCACGCGCGCTTGGGCGACGGTCACGGGCTGCGCGGATTCGACGATCAGAAGGTCGCCGCCGCGGAAATCAATGCCGAAATTTTTCTCCCCACGCACCACGAAGATTCCGATTGATCCGCCGATGAGGAGGAGGGAAAAAGCGATTGCGATCCAGCGCTTGCCGAGGAAATCGATTTTCTTCGTCGGGATGAGGTCGAGCATCCTGAGATGCTTGAGCCCGCCTTTTTCTACGAGCCAGCGGAACGCCGTGCGGGTGAAGAGCAGGGCGGAGAACATCGAGGCGATGATGCCGAGCGAGAGCGTCACGGCGAAGCCCCTCACTGAGCCGCTCGCCTGCCAGAAGAGGATGACCGCCGTGATGAGGGTGGTCGCGTTCGCATCGAAGATCGCGGTGAACGCCTTGTCATAGGCGCCGGTCAGCGCCGCAGGCAGCGACTTGCCGGCCGCCATCTCCTCGCGCAGCCGCTCGTAGATCAGGACGTTCGCATCGACCGCCAAGCCGATGGTCAGAATAATTCCCGCGATGCCCGGCAGAGTCAGCGTGAAGTTCAACATCGCCATCATGCCGAACAGGATCACGATGTTGATGAGCAGACCGAAGATCGCGACCAGGCCGGCGAACCGGTAATAGATCAGGACGAACACCATCACCATCACGAGCCCGACGATGCCGGCCACAACGCCGCTCTTCACAGAGTCCGCGCCCAAGGTGGGCGAGACGCTCCGCGTCTCCTCGATCTCCACGGGGACGCGCAGCGGGTTTTCGAGGGCGCTCGAAAGGTCACGGGCCTCCTTATCGGTGAAATGTCCGGTGATCTGCGCGTGGCCGCCGTAGTAGTCGCTCTGGAGCGTCGGCGCGGAAAGAACTTCCCCGTCGAGAATGATCGCCATCTGATGCCCCTTGTGCTGGGCCGCGACCTCGTCGAAGATCTTCGCTCCCTCGGAGTCGAGTTCGAGCGAGACCCCGTATCCCTGCTGGTTGAAGAACGCGAACGCACGCGTTACATGTTCGCCGGTGAGCGCCGCACGGCGGGTCACGAGGATCTGGGTTTCCTCCTTGTCGCTCTTGCCGGGCTTGTAGGGCTTGAGCACGTAGGCCGGAGGCATGGACTCCTCGCCAGACTGGATCCTGGCCAAGCGTCCGGCCCCGCCCTCGCCCACGATCGCGAACTCGAGCTTTGCCACCCGCTGGAGCTGGGATTTCGCCTCCTCGACCTGCTTCGTGTCGAGCCCCG
>JBAXXD010000080.1:0-18455 GCA_037128135.1 Verrucomicrobiia bacterium | reverse complement strand
TCGCCAGAGGCCAGATAGCCGCATGACCCTTGGTAACTTTGGCGTCGTGCACCCGAGCCCATTTTTGTTTTGTTTTTGTTTTTGACACGCGGCGGCGAGGGGCTAATCTGATCGTCCTGCCCGTATCGGGGGGAGAAATGCTGTCCGTTTTCGCCAATGCGACAACGGCAAGTTTTTCTCACTCTTTTCCGGCAAAAAAACAAACCGCACCCGATGTTCAAAACCCACGGCTCCAGCCGCCAGATGCCCATGTAGCTCAGTTGGTAGAGCACGTCCTTGGTAAGGACGAGGTCACCGGTTCAAACCCGGTCATGGGCTCCACGAACGTCGGTCGCAAACAATCAACAAGAAAAAAACTCAAGATGGCTAAAGAACAGTTCCAGAGAAACAAACCGCACTGCAACATCGGCACAATCGGCCACGTGGACCACGGCAAGACGACCCTGACCGCGGCGATCACGACGGTCCTCGCCAAAACCGGCGGGGCAACCGCCAAAAAATACGCCGAGATTGACGCCGCTCCCGAAGAAAAAGAGCGCGGCATTACGATCAACACCGCCCACGTCGAATACGAGACCCCGAAGCGCCATTACGCGCACGTCGATTGTCCCGGACACGCGGACTATATCAAAAACATGATCACCGGCGCTGCGCAGATGGACGGGGCGATCCTCGTCGTGAGCGCGGCCGACGGCCCGATGCCGCAGACCCGCGAGCACATCCTCCTGGCCCGCCAGGTCGGCGTGCCCTCGATCGTTGTGTTCATGAACAAGGCCGACATGGTCGACGACCCGGACCTCCTCGAGCTGGTCGAGATGGAAGTCCGCGAGCTCCTCTCAAAATACGAGTTCCCGGGCGACACGATCCCGATCGTCAAGGGAAGCGCCCTCAAGGCGCTCGAAGGCGACGCCGAAGGCGAGAAGGCGATCCACGCCCTCATGGACGCGGTGGACGAATACATCCCGCAGCCGGAACGGCCGAAGGACATGCCGTTCCTGATGCCGGTCGAAGACGTGTTCAACATTGAAGGCCGTGGCACCGTTGCCACCGGCCGCGTCGAGCGCGGAATCCTCAAGAAGATGGAGGAGGTCGAGATCGTCGGGCTCAAGCCGACCGCCAAGACGACCGTCACCGACATCGAGATGTTCCGCAAGCTCCTCGACAGCGCCGAAGCCGGCGACAACGTCGGAGTGCTCCTGCGCGGCATCAAAAAGGATGACATCGAGCGCGGGCAGGTCATCGCCAAGCCGGGCTCGATCACGCCGCACAAGAAATTCAAGGCCGAGGTCTATGTCCTCAGCAAGGACGAGGGAGGACGGCATACCCCGTTCTTCACGAACTACCGCCCGCAGTTCTACTTCCGCACGACAGATGTCACCGGAAACGTGCTCCTGCCGGCGGGCGTCGAAATGGTGATGCCCGGCGACAACGTCTCGGTCGAGGTCGAGCTGATCACCCCGATCGCCATGGAGAAAACCATCCGCTTCGCCATCCGCGAGGGCGGGCGCACCGTGGGTGCGGGGCGCGTCGGCGACATCCTCGACTAATACAAAACAGGGCATTCCGAAGGTCAGTAGCTCAATTGGTAGAGCATCGGTCTCCAAAACCGAGGGTTGGGGGTTCAAGTCCCTCCTGGCCTGCGGAGGCATGACTCCAGAAAATAGATGTTAACAAAAATCCGAAAATTTTATTCCGAGGTTCGCGTCGAGCTGGGCAAGGCGCAATGGCCGTGGGATCCGAACGAGAAGGGATTCCGCCGTTACAAGGAACTCACCGATTCCACGGTGGTCGTGCTCATCGCCATGGCGATCCTCGGCGGATACATCGCGTTCTTTGATTTTACCCTCATCAATGTGGTCGGCTTCCTGACCCACCCGTAGTTTTTATCTCATGGCATTAGCCCCGAAAGACCAGTGGTTCGTTGTGCATGTTCTGTCCGGACACGAGCAGAAGGTGCAGAAGGAAATCAACCGCCGCATCCAGACCGAAGAGATGGGGGACCTCGTTTACGAGGTGCTCATCCCGACCGAGCGCGTCCAGGAAATCAAGCGCGGCAAGAAAACCGAGACGACCCGCAAATTTTTTCCCGGCTACCTGATCGTGAACATGCACCTGCTCGACGAGAGCAACCAACTCGTCGAAAAGACCTGGTATTTCATCAAGGACACGAACGGCGTGCTGGGCTTCGCAGGCACGAAAGACCGCCCGATCCCGATGCGCCCGAAAGAGGTCGAAAGCCTCCTGGCGCAGGTCCGGGATCGCGAGGACACGGTCAAGCCCAAGATCAGCTTCGAAGTCGGCGACAAGGTCAAGGTGGCCGACGGCCCGTTCCAAAACCAGAACGGCCTCGTCGAGGAAATCGACCCGGTGCGCGGAAAACTCCGCGTCTCGGTGAGCATCTTCGGACGCGACACGCCGGTGGATCTCGAATACTGGCAGGTCGAAAAATCCTGACCGGCGATTCGCGGCTTGCCAAAGCCCGGCGAGGAGTTTAGGAGGAAGGGCTCAATGGCATCAGCAAACGACCTCCGCAAGGGCATGGCGATCCGCTACAACGGAAATCCGGCCATCGTCCTCGACGTTCAGCACCGCACGCCCGGCAACCTCCGCGCGTTCGTGCAGTGCATCATCCGCTACATCGGCACCGGAAAATCCGCGGACATCCGGTATTCCTCGACGGAGAAAGTGGATCTGGTGGACGTCAATCGCCAGCAGTTGGAATTCAGCTACGCCGACCACCAGGGATACCATTTCATGGATCCGGAAAACTTTGAGACGATCACCCTGCAGGGCGACCTGGTTGCGGATGCGAAGGGATACCTCGTGGAGAATCTGAAGGTCGAAGTCCTGAGCATCGAGGGCCGTGCCGCGCAGGTCATCCTCCCGTCCTCGGTGACTCTCAAAGTGACGGAATCCGCCGATGGGATCCGCGGCGACTCGGCGAACAACGTGCAGAAGCCGGCGACGCTCGAGACCGGGAAGATCATCAACGTCCCGCTCTTCATCAAGGAGGGCGAGTTGATCAAAATCAGCACCGCCGACGGCACCTACCTGGGCCGGGCCTGAGAAGCCGTGGCCGGAAAACGCCGCCCCAAGCGCAAGCCGGCCGGTCTCCACGCCTCGATCGCCGGCGCGATCCCGGATCGCGTCCCCACACGCAAGGTCAAATTCTTCGTCGGGCTGTTCCTGCTCCCGGCCGCATGGATCCTGACGCAGACGTTCTTTACCGCGTTCGCGCGCACGACCGTCCGCGACGCGTTCTGGATCACCGAGGAGTTCTGGTTTTTTTTCCTGGGCGCCGACCTGTGGCTCGTCATCTTTTTTTGTCTGCCGCGCCCGCTCTGGATCTACGTCTTCGGCCACGAGCTCACGCACGCGCTCTGGGTCTGGCTGATGGGCGGGCGAGTGCACCGGTTCCAGGTCTCGAAGGAGGGCGGCCAGATCCTCACCGACAAAACGAATACCTGGATCGCCCTCGCCCCGTATTTTTTTCCGATCTACAGCCTGCTCGTCATTTCGATTTACGGGGTCGCCGCGATCTTCACCGATGTCACGCCCTACTGCCGCTGGCTCTACGGAGGCATCGGATTCACGTGGGCGTTCCACCTCTCGTTCACGTTCTGGATGATCCCGAAAGGTCAGCCGGATCTCGCCTACGGAGGCACGTTTTTTTCTCTCGTCCTGATCTACCTCCTCAACCTCACCCTCCTCGCGATACTCCTCATCATGGCCTCCCCGGCCGTCTCGTGGGACGGGTTCGCGCGCGACCTGATCGGAAACTCCGCCGACTTCTCCCACCAGATCGTCCGCCTCGCCGCCAAGCTCTGAACAGATGCCGACTCTTGCCACCACCGTTGACGGACTCAAACTTCCGAACCCGTTCCTCATTGCCTCCGGGCCTCCCGGAACCAATCTGAACGTCATCTCGCGCGCGTTTCGCGAGGGCTGGGGAGCGGTCGTCGCGAAGACGGTCAGCCTCGATGCCGCGAAGGTTGTCAACGTCTCCCCACGCTACGCCAAGCTCCATTCCTCGGATGGCAACGAGGTGATCGGGTGGGAAAATATCGAGCTCATCAGCGACCGTCCGCTTTCGGTCTGGCTCGAGGAATTTAAAAAATGCAAGGACGCGCATCCCGACGGAGTGCTGATCGCCTCGATCATGGACGAGTTCCGGAAGGATGCCTGGGTAGAGATTGTCGAGCGGTGCCAGGACGCCGGAGTGGACGGGTTCGAGCTGAATTTCTCGTGCCCGCACGGGCTGCCCGAGCGGAAAATGGGATCGGCGATGGGGCAGGATCCCGCCGTTCTTGAAGAGGTCTGCGGGTGGGTGATGGCCTCCGCAAAGAAGCCGGTGTGGGCAAAGATGACTCCGAACATCACGCACATCGAAGATCCCTCCCGGGCCGCCTTGAAGGCCGGTTGCCACGGGATCAGCGCGATCAACACGATCCTCAGCGTCATGGGCGTGAACCTCGAAACGCTTCGCCCGGAACCCGCCGTCGAGGGCTTCTCGACGCCCGGCGGATATTCCTCGATCGCGATCCGCCCGATCGCCCTCCGGATGTGCATGGAAATCGCGACGCTGATCCAATCCGAATTCCCCGACCGCTCGCTCAGCGGGATCGGCGGGATCGAGCGCGGTTCGCACGCGGCGGAATTTATTCTCCTCGGAGCGGACACCGTGCAGGTCTGCACCGGGGTCATGAAATTCGGCTATGGCATGGTCCGGCAGCTCCAGGAGGAACTGCTGGCGTTCATGGAAAAGCACGGCTTCGAAACGCTCGCGGATTTCAAAGGCCGCAGCCTACAGTATTTCACCACCCACGCGGGCCTCGTCGAAAGGCAGCGCGCCCGCAAAGCCATTCCCCAAGCGGCTGTGCGGGCGGATGGCGACTGGACCGGCGACCGGTTCGTCGATCAATCGAGCTCGCTGGCCGGATAACAAAACCATGATCATTCCCATTCCACTTTCCCGCTCGCCTTACGACGTCCATGTCGGCGCGGGCCTGCTGGCAGAGGCCGGCCGGCTGGCGGCCTCGGTGCTGAAGCCCGGCCGCTGCGCGCTCATCACGGATTCCCACGTCGGCCCGCTCTACGCGAAACCCGTCGAGGACTCGCTGCGCGCGGCGGGTTTCGATGTCACGACGCTCGTCTCGCCCGCGGGCGAAAACTCAAAATCCATGGCCGAGGCCGCCTCACTGTGCGAGCGCATGATCGCCGCCGGCCTGGATCGCAGCTCCTGCGTGGCCGCGCTGGGCGGCGGCGTGGTCGGCGACCTCGCGGGGTTCGTGGCCGCGATCTATTTCCGTGGCATCCCGTTCCTCCAGATCCCGACGACCGTCGTCGCACAGGTGGACAGCTCGGTCGGTGGAAAAACCGGCGTCAATGCCCCGGGCGGAAAAAATCTAATCGGGGCATTCCACCAGCCACGGATCGTCATCGCCGACACCGACACCCTCTCAACACTCCCGGAACGCGAGTTCAACGAGGGGTTCGCGGAAATCATCAAGCACGCCGCGATCCGCGATTTTTCCCTGCTCGACGCGCCCGATGACCTCCCGGCGCTCGTCGCGCGGAACGTCGCGATCAAGGCGGCGCTCGTCGCGGAGGATGAATTCGAAACCCGCGGCGTCCGCGCCCTCCTCAACTTCGGACACACGATCGGACACGGGATCGAAAATGCCGCCGGCTACGGGCGCTTCCTCCACGGCGAAGCGATCGCGCTCGGGCTCGTCGCCGCCTGCCGCCTCTCGGTCGAAAAATCCGGCCTCGCGCAGGCCGACTGCGACCGGATCCTCTCCGCGCTTGCCCGCTACAAACTCCCCCTCGCCCTGCCCCCGGATATCCCGGCGGAAGCCGTCGTTGCCGCGCTGCAGAAGGATAAAAAATTCCACCGGGGCGCTGTCCGGTTTGTCCTGCTCAAACGCCCGGGCGAGGCCTTCGTCTCCGATGCCGTATCCCAAGACGACATCCTCCGCCAGGTCCATGCCCTGCGGCACGATCTCGAACCCGGTGCCCGCAGGGAGTTTTCCCATTGAGTCTTCCTGGCCCCACCACGTTTACGGCCGGGCGGTTCAATACTCCAGCCCGAATCCGAACGGGAACTGTGCATTTTCGCTCCGTGCCTTGACGTGGCCGAGCGGGAGCTGATCCATCGAGTGCGGCCAGGTGAACGAAAGTTTGCCCGTCGGCGAAACGTCGCCAAACAACACATCGGCAACGCCCTGCCCTTCCGTTCCTGGGAGCCATGCGGCGAGAATCGCATCCGCTTGGCCGGCCGCGTCGCCAAGCACCAACGGCCGACCGGAGAGAACGACCACCACCACGGGGACTCCCGCAGCTTTGGCCTCTGACACGGCGGCGGCGTCCTCACGGGAGAGCGCAAGGTCGGAACGATCGCCATTCATTTCGGCATAGGGCTCCTCGCCGATCACTACGACCGCGACGTCGGCCCCTCTGGCATCCGCGCTTTCCTTCGAACCCGTGATCGCCGTCCCCTTCCCCGCCGCTTGGCGCAGGGCCGTGAGGATGGTGGTTCCGCCGGTGGTCACCGCCCCGCGTTTGCCCTGCCAATCTATAGTCCAGCCGCCGCACTGCATGCCGATGTCGTCGGCCCCGCGCCCCGTCACATGGATCCGCTTGGCCTTGCGGGACAGCGGGAGAACCCTGCCCTCGTTCTTGAGCAGCACCACCGACTTCTGCACCGCCTCCCGGGCGACCGCCCGGTGCGCCTCGGAACCAAACTCCTTTTGGAGCGACGCGTCGGCCATCAGCACCGCGCCCTTCCTCATCAGCCCCTGCGCAAACTTCACGCGGAGGATCCGGGTGACGGCATCGTCGATGCGCTCCATCGGAATTTTGCCTTCCTTAACGAGTTCCTGAAGCAGGGAAATAAACTCGCGGTATCTGGTGGTGACCATCACCATGTCCATCCCGGCGTTGATCGAAATCTCGATGCACTTTTTGTAGTTTTCTGTCTTCCCCTGGCCTGCCGCGTTGTTGCTGTCCAAGGCGCCAGCGCTCCTGGCCGACGGCACCAGTTGGTCGATCGCATTGTAATCGGAGATCAGGAATCCCTCGAACCCGAGCTCCTTTTTCAAAAGGTCGGTGAGCAGGAATTTGCTTCCGGAGCATTTCACTCCGTTCCAACTGCTGTATGATGGCATGATCGTGCCGACGCCGGCATCAATCGCCGCAGGATACCCCGCCAGGTGGATGGATCGGAGCACGGCCTCGTCCACCCGCGTATCGCCCTGATCGAGCATGCCGGCGCTGCCTCCTCTTTGTTGATAGGTTGTCCCCCCGTCGCCGAGAAAGTGCTTCGCGCAAGCGAGCACCGCAGCGCGTCCGGAAAGGCTTTTTCCCTGAAACCCCAGAACCGCAGCGCGGCCGAGCGGCGCGACGACCGACGGATCCTCGGAAAACCCCTCATAGGTCCTTCCCCAGCGGAGGTCGCGCGGAACGGTCACGCAGGGCGCAAAAGTCCACTGGATGCCGGTGGCCCGGACTTCCCTCGCTGTGATCTGCGCCGCCTTCTTGACGAGGGCCGGATTGCGTGTGCAACCGAGGCCGATGTTGTGCGGAAACACCACCGCGCCGAGCACGTTGTTGTGGCCGTGCACGGCATCGATCCCGTAAAGCAGAGGGATCGCGAGGCGGGTCTTGAGCGCGCGGGCCTGGCAACTCTCGTAGAGCGCCGCCCAGTCTTTCAGCGTGTTGCCGGTCTTTGGATCCGAACCTCCCCCGCTCAGGATGGAACCGAGAAAAAACGTCTCGATATCGGAAAAATCCCTGACGGATGCCACGTCCGGCTGCGTCATTTGGCCGACCTTTTCCGCCAGCGTCATCCGGCCGACGACCTCCTTGATTTCCGCATCGTGGGCGGTAAGCCATCCCGGCGATGCCGCGCCAGCCACGAGAGGAAAAAGAAAAATCGCTGACACAAGGGCCGCCCGATTTGCCGGACGCTTCCTGGATTCCTGGTGTGTCATGGCAATCTTGAAAAATAATTTATCTATCTCCCTCCCGGGAGGCTACCAATTTTTGCTGCAAGTTCGGATTTGACTTCGCGCGGTTCTTCCCTTTTAATAATTGGCTACTCATCAAGCAGCCGTAGCTCAATTGGATAGAGCATCTGACTACGGATCAGAAGGTTCCGCGTTCGAGTCGCGGCGGCTGCACTTTCAACCACAACGGGTTACGAAAGAAAAATAATTTCAGCGTTTCCGTAATTGGCAGCTGATTGGCAGTTTTATCCCAACCCCCCCCTGATTTCAGATGCCGGACGGGCGGCTCAGTTCGGGCTTGCTCGCCGCCTCAAGGGGAGGGAAATTCTTTTTCATGCCTCCGACGAATAAAAAAACCCGGCAGGGAAACGCCCTGACGCCCTCGGATTTCGACTACCTGACCGTCAAGGGAGCCTGTGAAGCCCTGAAGGTCGGCAAGCACACCATCATGGACGCGCTGCAGGACATTCCCGGAGTCGTCCGCATCTCTGCTCGCGGCATCCGCATACCAAGAGCAGGACTTGCCGCATGGCTCAAAAAGATGGAGATTCCCCGATGAAAACCGGGAAGACAGAAGCGGAATCCGAAAACCACCCCGTAGAGTGGATGACCGTCCGGGAAGTAGTGAAAGAACTCCGCATCGGGCGGCAGACGGTCATGGATTCGCTGGCGGACATCCCCGGCGTGGTTCGGCTTTCCCAGCGGTGCATTCGCATCCCGCGCGCCGGACTTAACGCATGGCTCCACCAGATGAGGATGGCCCGATGAGCAACCGCGAAGAACGCAACGAAGACCCCTTGCCTGAAACAAGGCTGCGGCGTATGCATGAATATGCAAGCCTCGCCCGGAAGGCGCGGCCCCGGAATGCCGAAAGGAAACCATGCCGCCTCTCACCTGCCCGCCGAAGTTCACCTACTACGGCTTCAGCCGAACCGTTCATCCTTGGTCGGAGAAATTGGCGGGATGCCAGCCACCGGTTGATCTGTCAATAGCTCACGCGTTCGCCAGAGAAATAGAACAGATGCGGAAAGAGAATCCCGAGGACAACCCCGAGGACATAGACGAGCAGCAGATGCGGAAAGCTATGAAACTGGAAGACGCGCTCGGAAAAAACGCCCTGAGCACAGCATCAATCGTCCTGAATTTCCAAGGGAGCGACTATTTCGGCAACGAGCGCCCATACAACTGCGAGCCGGTCACTGAACCGATCTTCTGCGGCATCAACATGTATAAAGACGACTGCCCGATGCTCTACAAAGCACTTGAAGGCCAGAAAGCGGTTGAATACCGGGAAGCATTCCGCACCCTCGCCAGCCATCCCTATTTCGCAGAAGAACCGGGCTTCGAGCAAATCGAGAGGGTTTTTGAAGCCATGGAATTTAACGGCAAGCAGGAAGACTGGACGCTGGTCGTTATCTGCCGCGCCTATAACCTTCACAATGGGTGACGCCGGACGCCTCCAATTAACCAGCAAAACCATGAAACACTACTTCTACAAACACGATGGAGAGGAATCGTCGTTCTCCTTTAGCGAGGAGTTTATCGTCAAACAACATCAAGATGGCCTTTTGCCCGACGAGACTCAAATTCGTTCGGACAAATGGGAGCCGTGGGTGAGCATTTTTACGCTTCAGGGAGCTTCTCCTGTCCCGCTGAGAGAACAGGAACACCAGGCACAGCAACCATCTGTTCCGGCGCAAGCTCAGACCTCCCATACCGTGAAGCCGGAAGACGTGTTCATTTGGTATTATTTAATAGGAAATGCACAGTTCGGCCCTTTTGATGAGGATAGTGTCATTCGTCAAATTCAGGCGGGCAGTTTGAATGGGGATACTCTTGTTTGGACTCTGGCTCTTGACGCGTGGAAGCCGATACGAGAAACAAACCTGCGAATATTTGTCCGGCCCCCGCCAATTCCGGCATCCTCTTCGTCGCTTCCTGCCAAACCTCATTCGCCCGGCAGTGTTTTAATCCAGGGTTCAAACGATGAACCTGACGTCTCAAAGGATCGGGAGATTTATGAACCGACTCCCACCAGAGGAATCGGCAGGGGGCTTTTTTTTGCCGCGCTGATAGGAATAAATGTGTGCATCATAATTATGAATGCATTTCTTTTACGGCAGGCAGTGATATTTCTCACGCTGATTATTTTACTGCCGCTGGTGCTCTGGATTGCCTCTCTCAGGTTTAAAAGCATGAACGCATCTAAGTGGGCGTGGATTGGAATCATCCTTCCACTCGCGAACCTTTTTGTTTTGTTCATGTGCTTGGTTTATCCGCCAGACTACTACCCGAACAGAAAAC
Organism: Verrucomicrobiia bacterium; assembly: GCA_037128135.1. Lineage (GTDB taxonomy): Bacteria > Verrucomicrobiota > Verrucomicrobiia > Chthoniobacterales > Terrimicrobiaceae > QYQL01. Next base: position 8,145 of record JBAXXD010000080.1, on the reverse strand, counting down.
TGGACACAGTTGGAAAAATACTCACATGGATGTGCATTTTAGCTGTTGTCTGCATCAGTGCAGCGGTTCTCATATCATCTATGTAATAGCGCTCGCCTGCCGAAATAGAGGAATCGTTCAAATGAACCCGCCGGAAGAACCAGACAATCAGCAAGCGAAGCAGAACAAGGACAGAGAGGATTTCGCCAGAGGAGGAGTGCTCAACAGCATGCTCCGAGCAAACCAACTCAACGACGAGATGCTCAACGCGGAGGAGGGCAAGATACTTCTCACGCAGCCGTTCAGCAAATGGCCGGAATATCTCCAGGAAAGGCTGGCCCCGTTCGGCGCGAGGATGATTGAATGAATATGCCAGAAGAAACAGAAACGACGCAGCAGAAGCAGAACGAGGACAGCTTGGATTTCGGAAGAACCGTGTTCTTGCGGAACCTCAACAACAAAAACCTACTGAACGACGAAATGATCAGCCAGGAGGAGGGGGAGATCTTCTTCAGCAAGCCTTTCAGCCAGTGGCCAAAGGCGATGCAGGAGAAGTTGGGGCCGCACGGAGCAGCGATGATCGAGTAGCTGAATTGCAAACCACAACGACATGAAAGACATGGGCTACGTTTCGGATCGCCTGACTGGAATTATGAGAGTCAGCGATATGGTAAGAAAGATGGAAGCGGAGGAGCTAACGCAAAAGGAAAGGGATCTGCTGGCATCAGCGCCAACTCTGGAAAAGCGAAACCAGCAATTCCCGGAACTGTCGGCAAAAGCGACAGCAATATTTCAGAGAGCGATAGCGGCAGTGGAAGCGCAGGATCAGCAGCAGTCAGCGTAAACACCCTCCCTCCCGGCACGAAGCCCATTCTGCTGGGCGACGAGAACCGCCCGATGTCCTCTCGCGCTTTTCTGGCACAACCGCCGCCCGCTGCCATCGCGAGGATTGCATGAGCGAAACACCCATTGATAACAGGCTGTTATTATTTCCTCTGCCCGGTTTCAACTCCATCCCCGCGAGTGACGCCCCGGCCTTGCGCTCGGCCCCTGAAGCTTCAATAAATCGTCCCATGCACCACGCGCCCGCCCTCTGTCTTGATGCTGATATCCTGAATGCCCAGCCCGACAGGAAGCATGATCTTCAACACCTCGCCGTCCCGTGAACGAAATGTGTATTCCTGCTGATCGTCAGAGCGCCGCGCCGGAGCCGCAGCGGCCAGCCTTTCCCCGGCCTCACGAACTGCAATCCTCTCGCTTACAGCATCGTCGCCATACGTCCCACCCCACGCCAAACACGACCCAGCCAACAGAACCGCAATGAGAGTTTTCATGCTTCACCTTACGCCGCAGCCCTCCCGAGAGCAACCAACTATCTTTCAGAAAATGCCGGTCAGTCGCAAAAATGGAGCGGGGCCGCAACCTACTGCGACCCCGGAACCGGCTGCTTCACAGGGGATAGGCCCCTCAACAGCAACGGCGACAAATTCAGTAATACGAGCGATCACCCAGGATGTCAACCGAGCGGCGACAAAAAACCCGAGAGTGGTTGAACCAGCACTCGGGGTCCAATTCCCCTCAATACTGGCTCAAGGCTCTCGGGTCTGATAACAACATACGGAGCAGCGACGACGTTGTCAACCGAGCCGTTTCCGGCACGCCCTCGCCCGAGCGCCAACATCCATAAGTTCCGCGACCTCGGTAAAATCCCCGCGCGCAGCAGCCACAGCAGCGAACCGTTCCGCCTGCTGTTCCGCCCAGGCGAAATCCGCGACAGCACACGCCCGAGCAGCCGCGCGGTCAGCATCGGATGGCCATAAGGGAAGACGCCCCGACCACCGCAGTTCATCGGATTCAAGTTCCCACCACCGCAGCATTTCCCCGAGTTGCGCCTCGATGCTCATGATTTCCCTTCCGGCGACACATCCCGGACATCCGCTCCCTTCACCCCGGCCATGTCCATAGCAGACCGAGCCGCCATCCGCGCAGCCTTCGAATGAGGGCCTGCCAACATCACCCGGCGCGCAACCTCGGATAGCCGGTTGACATCCACGACCGCAGGAGGAGCATCAAAGCCACCGACCCCGTGAAACCGCGCCAGCAATTCGCAGAGCTTCGCGCCGACCGCAGCAAGGGAAGCGATTCTGTCAACCTGGCCGGACGCCCCACAGAGAGACAGCGCACCATCAACGACCTGCCAGAGGTGATTGCATCGCCCCTCGACCAACCCAAGAACCGCAGCCCGATGTGACTGGGAACCCGCCTCGCGGAGATAAGCCGACCCTGCACAAACATGCCGGTGAGCCAGCCCGACCGAGATCCCGAGGGAGTCTGCGACTGCCTGAAAGGAACCACGCTGAAGGTAAGCCCGGAGGCACGCGTCCTGCATTGCGACATCGGGAGGAACAGCGCCGACCCCGTCAACGACCAACGCGCGAACTTCGTTCATGGGCGGGCGACCCCTCCGCAGTTTACCTGCTGCCGGTGTTTGAGTTTTAAGGTTTCCTTTTTTCATGATTCCAATGCCCTCCCGGCAGTTGAGCCATTACCAACCTTCCGAACCCTTGCAACACCTTCCGCTCCTTCCAATGCGTTCGCAGCCCGCTCGATGTCGCGAACCTGAGAAGCCAGAGCGCGAAACGAGAAGTCAGCCGCAGCCTCGACAGACCCGGCAAATACGAACGGGCAATACCTCGCCGTCCACGCCGCGATGCTGCCGACAATGGACGAATGGTGCATCCCACGCGCCGCAGAGCAAACGTCGCCCAGGGTTCCCTCGACAACCACGATGAATTTCCCGCAGTGGCGCGAACGCCGAAGCTCGCGCTCGAATCTTTCACGGGAGGAACCGACACAATTTGCCATGTCCCCCGGCACTTTCCGTTCGATCACAAGCCCGTCAGGAAGCCTTGAGCAAATCAAGTCGCCGGTGTCAAGCGTACCCCATTCCATACCCCAGCCGGAAGGCAGGAAGCGTTCCCAAGGATGTGGCGACGGCTCACGATTATCCATGAGCAGGTTCATGCCGCCCCCTTTCGCCGCAGAGAAAACACAGTCGCATCTTTTCCGGCAGTCTCCCGCGTATCCTGCAAGACCAGGCTTTTGATTTCCGACATGGCCGCGCGGATTTTTTCTGCCGGTGTGTTTTTGTTCATCACTTCATGGATGCCCGTAAGAGTCAAAGGCCCGCGCTCCAATGCGGCCAGGATGCGTTGAGCTTCCGGCGAGTAGAGGCTTTCCATGAACGCCCACCGCGCCGACTGGCAGCAGTAGTCCCACAGCGCCCGCGCCGCCGTAAGGTGCTCGATCCCGATTTTCTCCGCACGGTCAAGCAAAGCGAACAGTAAGGACAGGCGCACGGTTTGCGCCTCAGCCCGTGAAGTGACCTCGCCCCACCGTCCCGGTCTCTCTGCCGCAAGGTGAGGATAAATCTCCCGCCAATATTCCCGCGCCTCGTCGGTGCGCTGCATTTCGCCTTGCGCCCGAGCTTCACGCACCGCCGCCTGCAAGCCTTGAATTTCAGGCCAGAAGTCCTCGCGCCAGATTTCGCCGCCATCCGGCAGCAGACGCGTCCGCTCCGAGAAGACCCAGAGAAACCGATTCGCGAAACCGTTTGCCGCATCGTTCGCCGTGAGCAGCCGAGACAGTTCCTCTTTCGTGATGTGGCCCGCGATGGAGATGTGGCAATCCGAAGCCCGCAGGCTTTGGCCGGTTTTTCCGCGATGCGCGTTTGCCAGATTCCGAAGCGTGCCGGTGTCCCAGGCGTTTCGGATGGTTGCCGAAAGGGTGTTCCCCTCCCGTTGCAGAACCCGAAGCACCGCGCCGAACTCGGATTCGTGAAGCAGCAGCCGCTTGTCTTTCGGCCCCTCCTCGCCCTCCTCAGCGTCCCGCAATTCCGAAATCACTCCCTCGCCGGAAGCCAGCCCGCCCATGATCCGCTTGCTCTCCCATTCGCCATCTACTTCTTGCAGGATGTGCCGCGCGTGACCCCAGGATGTCCCCTTTCTGCCAGCAGCAGTTTTCCCAACCACCACGCCGAAAAGGTTGCAGTGTTGCCGATCCCGTTCAGTGAGGAAATACGGAGCGCGCCCGATCAGGTTCCCGAGCCCGATCAGGAGTTGAACGAGCAGCGCCGCAGGATGCGTTTCCGTGTGCGGTTCAATCTTCCGAACCACAGCACCGGCCAAACCATGAAGACATTCGGGAGGAAGCTGCGGAGTCCGAACGAAGAACGAATTTAACGAATTTGACGGATTAAGCCCCCCGGCCCCACCCCTTATTTCGGTAAATTCGTCAAATTCGTAGTTCGTAGCGACAAGCGCAGGCCCCGCTTTGAAGTCCACGGCAGGCACCCCATATTTGATGATGCGCGAGCTCATGCCGCCCCCTTCCCGGCCGTAGCCTCGCAAGCCCCCGCCTGCACCATGACGCCACCCTCGCCAGAAAACCCCCGCGTGTGGCATCGTGCCGCAAAGCTGAACGCCTGTTCAATGTCATCTCGATGCCGCTCCCACTCGTCCACGTCCAGATGCGAGAAATCGCAAACGTCATCAACTTCCGCGCCGGAAGACTGAAGCAAACCGCCCAGATCGAAGCCGTCCACATCCGCGCCAACCCCGGCGAGTTGCCCAGCCCACCGCGCCGCCGCAGCCTGCCCCGGCTCATCGGCATGCCCGAAGATTCGCACACGGCGACCGGCGAACAGCGCCAGAGCATCGTCAGGAATTCGATTTGCCGCGCCGAGCACCGACACCGGCGCAATGTCGCTCGCCACCCCGGAGCACCAAGCGAGATGCACCGCGCCGAGCAGGTCAGGCCCGCCCTCACAAAGAGCGACCGCCGGAAAGGAAGAAGCCTCCCGCAGACCAATCGGCCAAGCCGCCCCCGACCCCGGCAGCGTCCACGCCTTCGCGCCGACCCGCTCCCAGGGTTTGCCATCCATGCGCCGCGCCTGAGCATTCCGCCTTGTGGCATCAGTGACGACCCACGCCCGACCCTCGCCGGAATCGCAGCAGAACAGCAGCCCGCGATCCGCGACAATGCCGACACCTTCCGGCGACAAGCACCGCAGGCCAGAAATCGCGCGAATCTCCGCGCCCGAAGGTTTCTCGAACGCAGGCCAGGCCGAGCGCTTTCGAGCCCGTTCAGCCTCTTCATCTTCCCGGCCCGCCGACGATTGACGAACTGGCGCAGCAGGAAGAACACCCGCAAGTTCAATCAGCCGCCGCGCCCCGTCATCCGGCGACAACCCGCAGGCCATCGCCACAAAGTCAGCCGCATCGCCGTGCTCGCCAGTGGAGAAATCCCGCCAGCGTGACCCGTTGTCGAACACGCTGAACGAAGCGTTCTGATCTTCGCGGAATGGCGACTTGCAAGATTTGCCCGCCCGCCAGTCAGGATAAAACATCGCGCCGAGTTGCGGAATTCTGAGCTGGTCAAGCGCTGCCTGTAATGGGGAATCGGCGAAGCTCATGCGCCCCCCTTCCGCCGCTCAATCTCGGCATCAAGGCCAGCAAGCCAGCCATCCAAAAACCAGAACAACGCGCCGAAAGGCCATTGCAGAATCCTCCCGGCGTGATACAGTGCTGAAAGTCCGATCAGCGAGAGCAGTCCCTGCCAGTTTGCCGCTGGCAGGGCTTTTCGTTTCCGGGTTTGCCCCGGTAGAGCAGGATGAATCATATGCGCACCTCCGCGTCTTTTTCGATTTGTTCGACGTCCGAGAGCCGATAACGGGTAACTCTGCCGAACTTATAAGCCCTCAGGATTCCCGACTTTTCGCGCCTCTTGACCGTTTCAATCGACACCCACCACCGCTTGGCCAATTTGGCGCGTGTCGTCCAATGTTCTGGCGTTTGCGCCGCCAGATGCGTCTTGTGTGTAGTCACGAGCGGAGAACACCACTTCCGCTCATTTCTGCTCAGGCGGGTAAATCTTCGCGGAGAATTCCCCCCTCCCTTTTACCATAGGAAAAAAACTCAAACTATTTTCACCGTCCGGCCTTTAATCGCCACATCCCGCACGTCAACAACAACCGGATCAATTCGTTTCAACCCGAGATCGGCAAGTTTATCTTTGAGTCTGTTTTTGTCCGCGTCAGCTTCTGCTTTGAGCTTTCGCCGAGCCTCAATGGCTGGATTTTTCACTGTCCGCGCATCATCCGACGAAACGCCCTCCTTCCAATCGGTTCGCCGCTTTCGCTTTAGAAGCCCCCACGCATCAAGAACCTTGGTAAGAGCAGATGCTGAAAGCCAGCACAGGCCGAACCCTTCAGCCACATACCAATGGTAGCGCAGGACTTCATCGACCTCATTGTATAACGCCGGAATCCGATCCTGTTTATCGCACATGCGTCGAACTGCCGCACGGTCACCGCGCCGCCCCCGCCGCCACAAAGCAACCAACTCCGCTTCTTTGAGTGATAGCAGATGCTTTCCACACGCGACGGGATAATCCATTTCCCTGTCTGCCCTGCCGACAGAGAGTGAGCACGCGGCGTTTGAAGATGTTCTGATTACGGGCTTCCGCCTTTTGCTATCTGGCTCAAGCTCCTTCATGAGTTTTCCCAAACGAACGAAGGAAGGGTCATCTTTGCTGGCAGTGTATAGCGCCCGTTTCGCGGACTCGCGCGATCTCTCTTTTTCCTTTGTTGGCACAGCGAGCCATCGTTTCACCGCCTGCTTGCTTATTCGGAAAGTTAGATCCGGCCCATCAACGCGAGCAAGGCGAACAACTTTCACGCCGCCGTCAACCACAGCAGGCTTTTTCTTCGCCATCTTCAGCTTTGCCGGAATGGCAGGAACCGCCTTCTTTTTTGCTTTCACGCCGACCTCCTCGCCCGCGCAGGTTCGCTTTCCTCTTTCGGCAGAGGGATAGCATTCTCAGGCAGCAGCCACGCGCCCACATCCACGACAGGACGAGTTTTCAGATCCGAGTAATGCGCCGCAGTCGTCGCCACGTTGGAATGCCGCAGGACGCGCGAAGCCGCATAGATGCCGTGTTCCGCCGTCACCAGTGCGCCCAGTTCCTTGCGCAGTTCATGCAGAGGCTTCCGCGCCTTCACGCCATGCGCCCGCAGCCATGCGTTCAGCCGGTCAAAGACCGCATCAGCACGATACCGCTGCCCGTAGGTTCCCGGCCCGCTTTCCTCGTTTCTGGAAGCGTCGTTCTGAATTACGAAGTCATCCCCCGCAGCCTTCGCGCGGAAGCCCCGGAGCAAAGCAATGACATTCTCATCAAGCGCAACCTCATCGCGGGAATCCGTTGTTTTCAGATGCGCCGCATCCGTGCTCTCGATACGGACAAGCTGCCGGTCAAAGTCAATTTGATGCCAGCAAAGGGAATCAATCTCCCCCCGGCGCAAGCCCGCCGCAAGAGCAAGCAACATGCCGAGGAACGCCGGTTCATCCTTTTCGGCAAGCTCCCCGTGCGCCGCCTGAAGCAACGCCTTCGCGTCAATCCGGCTGAAGTATTTCGCGGACTGTTTCGGAAAGAACTCCACCCCGGCAAAGGGAGGAGGCGAAGGAAGTCGGACATCGGCAAGGAATTTCACGATCTTTCCGGCGAACAGCGAACGCGCCTGCCGAACGGTGGAATTGCAGGAAGTCATGCGGCTCCGCTCTTGCGCTGGGTTCTTCGCCCGCTTCACATATTCAAGCCGCCATTTCTGAATTGCCGAAAGAGACAGCACATCCAGGCTGACAGCATCAAGCTCTGCCCGATATTCCGCCGCGCCACCCAACCCCGGCCCGAACCGTTTCTTCGTCCGCTTCACGCCCACGACATCCCCAACGATCTTCCGCAGGCTGCACTGGTAGCAGTTGAAGGTTGAGGCGTTCGCCTCCGAAACCGTCCGAGCCGCCGCGATCCACTCCCCGACCGTTGCCGAGACTTCCGGCCTGGCCGTTTGGGGGCGGTGTTTGGCAAGAGTCGCCTCAACCCCAAGGGCGAGAAGATCCGAATAGATGCCAGCCGCCATCTTTGCCGCCGAGTCCTGATTCCCGGTTCCAAGAGAGAATCCGACCCGCTGCCCCTTGAATGAAATCCGCATGAAATAGTGAGGACTTTCGCCCCCTGTTGCGTTCACGGGCTTGAAAACACGCCCAATCCAGTAGTTCGCGCTGTTCTTTCCGACGCCACCCGATTTCTTGATTGGCAGCTGATTGGCAG
>JBAXXD010000079.1:0-18685 GCA_037128135.1 Verrucomicrobiia bacterium | reverse complement strand
GGCCGGTCGCGCAGCCGAGGTTGACGAGGCGGCCTTCGGCGAGCATGTAGATGCTTTTTTTTCCGCCGGGCAGGAAGTAGCGGTCGTATTGCGGTTTGATGTTTTCGATGCGGACGCCCTTGTGTTTTTTGATGGCATCGACCTGGATCTCGTTGTCGAAGTGGCCGATGTTGCAGACGATCGCCTGGTCCTTCATGGCGAGCATGTGGGCGAGCGTGATGATGTCCATGTTGCCGGTGGTGGTGACGTAGATGTCGCCGATGCCGAGCGTGCTTTCGACGGTGTTGACCTCGAAGCCTTCCATCGCGGCCTGGAGGGCGTTGATCGGGTCGATCTCGGTGACGATCACGCGGGCTCCGTAGGCGCGGAGCGAGTGGGCGCTCCCCTTGCCGACGTCGCCGTATCCGCAGACGACCGCGACCTTGCCGGCGATCATCACGTCGGTCGCGCGCTTGAGTCCGTCGGCCAGCGATTCGCGGCAGCCGTAGAGGTTGTCGAATTTCGACTTGGTGACCGAGTCGTTGACGTTGATCGCGGGGACGAGGAGCTTGCCCTGCTCGGCGAGCTGGTAGAGCCGGTGCACGCCGGTGGTCGTCTCCTCGGAGACGCCCTTCCAGGCTTTGGCGGCTTTTGTCCAGAAGCCGGGGCGCTCTTTGGCGATGCGGCGGAGGAGGGCTTTGACCACTGAGACCTCGTGGTTGTCGGCCGGCTGGTAGGCCCACTTGCTGCCTTGTTCGAGCTCGTAGCCTTTGTGGATGAGCATCGTGACGTCGCCGCCGTCGTCCACCACGAGCTGGGGGCCAAGGGCACCGGGAAACGTGATCGCGTTGAGCGTGAGCTCCCAGTATTCCTCGAGCGTCTCGCCCTTCCATGCGAAGACCGGCGTGCCGGTCGCGGCGATGGCCGCCGCCGCGTGATCCTGCGTCGAAAAGATATTGCAGCTCGCCCAGCGCACGGTCGCGCCGAGCGCCACGAGCGTCTCGATGAGCACCGCCGTCTGGATCGTCATGTGCAGCGATCCGGTGATCCTCACGCCTTTGAGCGGTTGGTGCTTCGCGTGCTTTTTCCGCACCGAGACCAGGCCCGGCATCTCGTGCTCGGCGACGCTGATTTCCTTGCGCCCCCAACCGGCGAGCGCGATGTCGGAGACAATGTAATCTTTCCCGGCCGGAGTCGCTGCGGAATATTTCGCGAGGTTGGCGGTGGCGGAAGTGGTGGATGTGGCGGGGCTAATGGCGGAGCGGGGCGTTTTTGACATAAGGACGAGTATTATGGTTTAAGTATTAAGGTTTAAGTGGCTGAGGCTTTGTGCGGAGGATGGCTTTTCTTAGGCCTTCGATCATGTCGGAGATTTCGGAACTTTCCGTAAGCATGCGCGAAGCGGCTTCATGCCGGGATGGCATGAAGTTTTTTTGCGATATAGAGTTGGGTTCTGAGTTCTCCGGCCGATCCTTTGGCGATTTTCAGGAACTGGGCGTATTCTTTCGAACCTCCACGTTCTGCACCTTCGGCAATATTTGATGGCACCGAAAGGCCGGACCGTTCGATTTGGGCGGTGAGATTTTGGTATTTACAAGAATGAAACGTCTCGAAAATTCCGACCGACAGCCGACAGGCTCTCTGCCAGACCTCAAGATCCTCAAACGAACGATACGCCATGCCGGAGAACTTAAATCTTAAGTCTTAACCCTTAATACTCTTCTTCAGCAGGGAGGCTTTGTCGGTGCGTTCCCATGTGATGTAAGGATCGTCTTTGCCGAAGTGGCCGTAGTTCGTGGTGCGCGAGTAGATCGGGCGGAGGAGGTTGAGCTGGCGGATGATGTCGGCCGGCTTGAAGCTGAAAACCGAGGTCACCGCCCGCTCGATTTGCTGTTCATCCACCGTGTTGGTGCCGAACGTGTCGATGTGGATGCTCACCGGATTCGGGTGGCCGATTGCGTAGGCGAACTGGACTTCGCAACGGTCCGCGAGTCCGGAGGCCACGACATTTTTTGCGACCCAGCGACCCATGTAGGCGGCGCTGCGGTCCACCTTCGAGGGATCCTTTCCGGAGAATGCCCCGCCGCCGTGGCGCCCCATCCCGCCGTAGGTGTCCACGATGATCTTGCGTCCGGTGAGCCCGGAATCCCCCTGCGGCCCGCCGACGACGAACCGTCCGGTCGGGTTGATCAGGAACTCGGTCGTCGCATCGAGGAAATCCTTCGGGATGACCTTGCGGATGACGTTATTGATAATGAACCGGCGGATCTCGTCGTTCTTCACGTCGTCGGAGTGCTGGGTCGAAATGACCACGTTGGTCACGCGGACCGGGCGTCCATCCTGGTAAAGCACGGAGACCTGGCTTTTGGCATCCGGGCGGAGCCATTTCACCTTTCCGCTTTTGCGGATGCGGGTGAGCTCGCGTCCGAGGCGGTGGGCGAACATGATCGGTGCGGGCATAAGCTCGGGCGTCTCGTTGCAGGCATACCCGAACATGAGTCCCTGGTCGCCGGCCCCCTGTTCGCCCGTGCCCTTCCCCTCGGCGGCCTTCGCATCCACGCCCTGCGCGATGTCCGGGCTCTGGCTGGTGAGCAGGTTGTTGATGAATACCCGGTCGGCGTGGAAGACGTCGTCGTCATGCACATAGCCGATCTCGCGGATCGCGTCGCGGACGATTTTTCCGACATTCAGGGCGGAGTCGAGCGAGGCGCCCCGGAGCTTCGGCACGGTGATTTCGCCGCCGACCACCACGGTGTTGCTTTTGACAAACGTCTCGCAGGCGACCCGGCTCGTGCGGTCGAGCCTCAGGCACGCGTCGAGGATCGCGTCGGAGATCGTGTCGCAAACTTTGTCGGGATGGCCCTCGCCAACGGATTCGGAAGAAAAAATATAACGTCGTGACATGGTAAGGAATTTTTTTGTTGAAGGTGAGGCTTTACGTATTGAGATATGCCAATGTATTCATGGGTCAGATGTCGTCAACAATAAAATCTCTGCGGGTGCTTTCCGATCCGACGCGGCTGCGGCTGCTTCTTCTGCTGACCGGGGAGGAGCTCACGGTGGCGGAGCTGCAGGAAATCCTCGGGATGGCGCAGTCGAGGATCTCGGCCAGCCTCGGCCTGCTCAAGCGCGAGGACCTCGTCCGCGCACGCCGGGTCGGAAAAAACATTTTTTATTCGGCGGCGGGCGATCCGGGCGGCGTGGTGGGGGCGATCCGGGAATCCGCGCGGGAAGATCTTCCCGAGGCGGCGCGCGACCGCGCGGCGCTCGTGCTCACGATGCGGAAGCGCAAAGACCGCGCGGCCGAGTATTTCAACAAGCTGGCCGGGCGGTTCGGGCGGGTGTATGTGCCCGGGCGGTCCTGGCAGGCGCTCGCGCACGCGGCGCTCGGGCTCCTGCCGCCGATGGTGATCGCTGACATGGGCGCCGGCGAGGGGATGCTGGCACAACTGATGGCGCGCACGGCGAAGAAGGTGATCGCGGTGGACAATTCCGAGAAGATGGTTGAGTTCGGCTCGGCGCTGGCGCGCGATCACGGGTTCCGGAACTTAGAATACCGGGTTGGGGACGTCGAGGAGCCGCCGGTTGAGCCGGGGTCGGTGGATCTGGTGCTCTTCAGTCAGGTTCTCCACCATGTACCGAGCCCGCCGCGCGCCCTCGCGGCCGCGTGCCGGATCCTCAAGCCCGGCGGGCGGATCGTCATCCTCGACCTCGCCAGCCACGGCTACGAGCAGGCGCGCGAGCTCTACGCCCACATCTGGCTCGGATTCGCGGAGGTCGAGTTCCTCCAGATGCTCAAAAAGGCCGGGTTTTCCAAAATCCATTCCTCGATCGTCGCCCGGGAGGCGGAGGCCCCGCACTTCCAAACGCTTCTCGTCACGGCGACGAAGTAGAGACAAGAAAAACGTTCCGGACCCCAGCCATCAAGCCCGCCGGCGGGACGCCCGTGGAGGGGAGATCGCCCGCCCGGCTTTTTCTGAGACATTTTGAGAAGCTTGCCTAACAGGAGAAAATGCGGGAAACTTACCCGTTTCATGGCTAATCGCTCGCGCAACAATTGGGCCGCCCATTTTTTTATCGGACTGCTTCTCGTCTGTCTGGGCGCGTATTTGTTTGTGTCGCTGGTGACGTATTCCCCCGGGGATATTCCGAAGTGGGCGTGGCTGATCTACACGAAGGCGTCCCCGGTGCCGGTGGTTCACAATCTGGGCGGGCTGATCGGGGCGCTGCTGGCCGGGCACGTCTTGTATTTGTTTGGCGCGGCGGGATATCTGCTGGCGGTCGGGCTGGTCGGCTATGGGCTGGCGAAGTGGTTCGTACCCGGGTATTCGCTCAAAGACAAGGCCGGCTGGGGCGCGCTGATGGTGCTGCTCGCGGCGTGCCTTTTTGCGATCCAGCCCTGGGCGCTTCAAAGCTGGCAGAAGGACATCAGCCCGGACGGGCCCGGCGGCTGGTTCGGGTTCTATGTCGGGACAAAAGCGATCCTGAAGCCGTTCGGGACGATCTCCGCGGCCCTGCTGGCGATCTTGTATTTGATCAGCCTGATCTTCGCGGTTTCCACGCATCCGGTCCGGGACATGAGGCATGCCTGGAAGTCGTTTCTCGTCTGGCGGGAGGCGCGCCACCTCGCGAGGCTGCAGCGGATGGACGGCGAGCGCCGGATCGAGGAGGAGCGGAAGACGCTCGAAAAGAAGGCCGAAAAACTGGAGAAGAAGCTCCGGAAAAAAGATCCCGGCGCGCTCATCGAGCCGGCTCCCGAGCTGCCCGCCGCACCCGCTGCGCCCGCACCGGAGCCGGAGATCATTGACGCGTTGGCGCCCGTGGCAAAAAAGCCAAAGCTGTCGGACCTGCGCGGGGAGAAGGATCTCGCGATCAAGCCCGGACTCGCCGGGGTCCACCTCGAAAACTACACGCTCCCGGGACTCGATCTCCTCGATCCGCACGACGAGTCCGAACGGATTCCGCTCGACCGCGAAGAACTCCTCATGATCCAGGGTCTCATCATCGAGACGCTCGCGACCTTCGGGATCAAGGCGACGCCGGGTACGATCACGAAAGGCCCGACGATCACGCGATACGAAGTTTACCCGGATGTCGGAGTCCGCGTGGACAAAATCGTGGTGCTCGAGCGCGACATCGCCCGCGCGACGCGCGCCGAGCGGATCAACATCCTCGCCCCGATCCCGGGCAAGGACACGGTCGGCATCGAGATCGCCAACTCGAAAAAAGTGAAAGTCACCCTCCGCGAGCTGTTCGAGAAGGACGCCTGGCGGGAGACCAAGTGCCTCCTGCCGCTGGCGCTCGGCATGGATGTTTACGGGCACACGATCATCGGCGACCTGGCCCAAATGCCGCACTGCCTGGTGGCCGGAACGACCGGCAGCGGGAAGAGCGTCTGCATCAACTCGATCATCGCGAGCCTCCTCTTCCGGTATTCTCCCGAGCAGCTGCGGTTCATCATGATCGACCCGAAGGTCGTCGAAATGCAGAGCTACAACAAGCTCCCCCACCTGATCACCCCGGTCGTCACCGACCCGAAAAAAGTCCTCCTCGCCCTCCGCTGGGTCGTGGACGAAATGGAGCTCCGCTATAAAATTTTCGCCAAGTGCGGGGTAAAAAACATCTCCACATTCAACGGCCGTCCGCTTCCGAAATCGCAGGAGGAACTCGACGCGACAAGCGTGCCGGCTGCCCCGCCGCCGGAGGAGGAGACGGACACCGAAAACGGGGACGGGCCCGACGAGGAAATGCCGCCGATCCGCGTGCCGCGGGCGGACGACCTCATCGTCCCCGACCGCATGCCGTTCATCGTGGTCATCGTGGACGAGTTGGCCGACCTGATGCAGACCGCGCCGGCGGATGTCGAGAGCGCGATCGCACGCATCACCCAGATGGCCCGCGCGGCGGGGATCCACATGATCGTCGCCACGCAGACCCCGCGCGCCGATGTCGTCACCGGGATCATCAAGGCGAACATCCCGAGCCGGATCGCCTTCCAGGTGGCCTCCAAGATCGACAGCCGCGTGATCCTCGACGAGAACGGCGCAGAAAAACTTCTCGGGAAAGGCGACATGCTCTACCTGCCGCCCGGAACCTCGAAATATACCCGCGCCCAGGGCGTCCTCGTCACCGAGGAGGAGATCCACCGGATCGTGGAATATGTCGCCGGGCAGGCCGAGCCGAAATTTGACGCCGGGATCCACGAGAAGATGACGAGCTCAGCCATCCCCGAGGAGGAGGTGAGCGACGAGGACGAGGAACTCGTCGCCAAGTGCCTCGAAATCGTCCGCCAGGAAAACCGCGCATCCACCTCGATGCTCCAGCGGCGGCTCAAACTCGGCTACACCCGCGCCGCACGCGTGGTGGATATTTTGGAACAACGTGGCATTGTGGGGCCGAAGGATGGCGCGAAGGACCGCGAGATCCTCGTGGATCTGAACGAAGAATTTTAAGACATGGACACACCGGATTTTTTTATTGGAGCGCGGCTGGGCGCGGCCCGGGCGAAGGCGGGCATCCCGATCGAGAAGGCGGCCGCCGACACGCGGATCCGCGTCGAGCGGCTGCGCGAGATCGAGGCCGATGACTTCTCCGGCTTCAGCCACCCGACGTATGTGCGGCTCTTCCTGCTCGATTATGCGGAATACCTTGGCCTCCCGCAGGATGAGATCCGGCCGCTCCTCCCCGACCGGGCGGGCGCCGCCCCCGGTGGCTTCGAATACATCAACGCGCTCGCCGCCCATCTCCCCGCGATGGCCAAGCCGGCGCGCAGGCAACGTTTCAGAATTCTCGCGACCCTCGCCACCATTGTCTTGCTGCTGCTCCTCGCCGCCGCCGGGCTGTTCGCCTACTTCACCATCAAAAAAATCGAGCGCGTCGCACGGTCGAAGCCGCCCGCCGAGATAACGGCTCCCCCGTCCGCCGCACCGGATCCCGTCGCCGCGCCGGAAGAATTTCCGCTGGAAAAAACCGATGCCGTCGAGCGGTTTGTTCCGGCCATTCCCCCGCCCGGATCGCCGTCTGCGCCTCCAACTCCCTGACGATGCCAAAGGCCGTCCGCCCAAGTGGCACGGGCATCCTGCCCATGCAGGAACACGGGCTGAAGGCCGCGGTTTCCTCGCATGTGAGTCCGTCCGTCCGGAAAATCGGGATGGTGAGCCTCGGTTGCGCGAAGAACCTCGTGGATGCCGAGATCATGCTCGGCGGAGCGTGCGAGGAGGGGTTCGAAATCACTGCCGATCCGGCCGAGGCGGACATCCTCGTCGTGAACACCTGCGGGTTCATTGACTCCGCCAAGCAGGAGTCGGTGGATGCGATCCTCGAGTCCCACCGCGGGCTGCGGCCGGGCCAGAAACTCGTCGTCAGCGGGTGCCTGTCCCAGCGGTTTTCCAAAGAGCTGGCCCGCGACCTTCCGGAGGTGGATGCGTTCATCGGGCTCGACCAGGTCTCCGGCGCCGGGAAAATTTTCCGCGGCCTGCTGGGCGCTGGCGGCGGGGTTTTGAACCTCGTGACCCCGAAGCCGCGGTATATCCCGGACTACGCGACACCGAGGTTCCGCCTCACCCCGCGCCACACGACCTACGTCAAAATCGCCGAGGGCTGCAACCATCCGTGCAGCTTTTGCGTGATCCCGCAAATGCGTGGACGCCACCGCAGCCGAACGCTGGAATCCATCCTGCGCGAGATCCGCCAGCTCGTCGCCGACGGGGTCAAGGAAATCAACCTCATCAGCCAGGACACCACGTATTTCGGGATGGATCTCTGGGAACAAAAAGCCGGGCCGCGCCAGCCGGCCGACCCCGCCCGCGGAACGACGCTTATCCAGCTCCTCGACGCGATCGCGGAGATCCCCGGAGATTTCTGGATCCGCCTGCTCTACACCCACCCCGCGCACTGGAGCGACGAACTCATCGCCGCGATCGCGCGCAACCCGAAGGCTGCGCGCTACGTGGACATCCCGCTTCAGCACATCCACCCGGACATGCTGAAAGCGATGCGCCGCGAAACCTCGCGCGGCCACATCGAAAACCTCATCGCCCGCCTCCGCGCAGGCATCCCGGGGCTCGGGCTCCGCACGACGTTCATCGTCGGATTCCCCGGCGAGACCGCGGAACATTTCGACGCGCTGCTGGAATTCATCGCGTCCTCACGCTTCGAGCGGCTCGGGGTTTTCAACTATTCGCAGGAGGACGGCTCGCGCGCCGCGAAGATGGACGGACAGGTTTCCCCGCGCGTCAAAAACCGCCGCCACCGCGAGGCGATGCAGCTCCAACAGAAGATCGCCCGCGAAACCGCCGCCGCCATGTCCGGGCGCACCGTCCGGATCCTCGTCGAACAGCCGAACATCGGCCGCACCGAACACGACGCGCCGGAAGTGGATTGCCGGGCCGTCCTCACGGAGCCGTGTGAACCCGGAACCTTTGTGAACGCGAAAGTCATCGGCTCGCAGGTCTATGACCTCGTGGCCCACCCGGAGAAGGATTGATGGTCCGTCACCTGCTTCAAAACACAGAAGAAAAACCGTCAAGGATCTTTGACCCTAAATACCGAAATAGAATCTCACGCAGGCGCAGGGACGCAGAGGAGATGAAGTTACGAAAAATAGGTCCACATCTTCCGGGTGATTGGTGATCTTCCTCCAACTCTCTGCAGGGGCTCTGCGGGAGCCCCTGCCCCTGCATTTTCCTTTTTAGGTTGACTGACCCCGATCCGCGCATAAGCGCAATAAATGGCGGCAGGTCGCCCCCGGCATCCGATCTGCCACAGCAAAGGTGCCGAGGGCGATACCCCTCCCTTGATCTATCGTCCGTCAAACCTCCCCCCTGTCCCCTGCGTTCTTACGCGGATTTGCGTCGCAGCACGCCGCTCGCCGCCCGCGGAATGTCGCCCTCAACAAGGCGCCCTCCCTTCAAAGGCGGCCCCATCCTCGCCCCCAGTCCCCGTTTCCACTCCGCCAGGGATGTTCACAAATAATGTCCCACATGGGACAATTTTTGTATGCCATCCAGATGAATCTACTGGGGGGATTATTGTGGATGGCTCATTTTGCAGGCAGACGTCTGCTTGCTCCCTATCATGAAATTCACAAATAATGTCCCAGGTGATACATTATTTGTAAATGATTTGGATGGCGTGCGAGATGGGGTTTTGCGGATGGCGAGCCTTTCGGCAGGCGGGGGCGGCGGTGCGCCCGTGGAAAAACAAGCAGGGAAAAATCCAAATCCGTCACGCAAGAGAAGGAAAAGGAACGGGGAACGGCTTCCCATGAGGCTGCGAGCGCCGGGGCATCATCGAGAGAACATCGAGAACGAAACACTTTCAGAATTCCGCTTCATGCCCGTCGGAGCCAGGCGCGAGAGAGGAACACGGAACGTTTTTCTTTAGACTCGATCTTACGTGACGGTTTGGGACTAACCCCGTTCGCAAGAGATGGAATGAGGCGCGTGGCCGGGGATCTCAGCGGCCGGGCTTATTGTCGTCGTCGAGGAGGCGTTTCAATATCCCGGACTTCACCGGGAAGGCGGTGCCATGTCTTGTGCCTTTCGGAAAATCCAGTTGCGGAGTGACGTCCTCCCAGGTCTTCAGGTCGCGAGATCGCAGCGCGCTGTAGCAACCCTTTGTGTAAGCATCGAAATAGAGATATGTGGTGTCACCCACTTGGAGAGCAGAAGGACCTTCGACCCAGCTTCCGGGCGGGTTGATCGGATCGGCCTGGAGGAGGTATGGACCTGAGATACGATCCGCCACGGCAAGACGCAGATTCTTCATCGGCGAGGGCAGCTTGTTTTCGTCCTTGAAGAACATAAAAAACTTCCCGTGCAGCGGAAGGATCGTCGCGTCGATGCAGTTGAAACCGGGATCAAAGAAAAGTTTCGTGGGCGTAAAGGTTTTAAAATCCCGCGTGGCGGTGCCGTAGATGCGGTGGTTGTGGTCGTTCTTGCCCCCGAACTCGGTCTCGGGAAACCGCCCCGGAATCGTCGAGGCCCAGAAGATGATGAAGCCTTTCTGCTCCGCGTCGTAAACGATCTCGGGTGCCCAGCAGTTTTTCGCCGCGGGCTCATCCTTCATCACGGCGAGGTCCCTCTGCTCGCTCCAAGTGAGGAGATCCTTGGACGAGGCGTATCCGATCGTCTGGCTTTCCCAGCTATCCGTCCAGACCATGTGAAAGGTGCCGGCCGGCCCTTGGGCGATGCACGGGTCGCGCATGATTTTCTCCCTGCCGACCTTGGGTTGGAGAAAGCTTTCCCCGTGTTTCAAAGCCTGCCACTTGAGCCCGTCCCGGCTCCAAGCGAGGCGCAGGCCGTCCTGGCCATTGTCCACGAAGTAGGAAAAAAGATAGCAGGTCTCCGGAAGATTTTTCGGAGTGAGGCAGTGAGATTCCGCGAGCGCGGTGACTTTTATGTTAAGCATGATGAGCAGCAGATATATGATTTTCCTGATCTGGGGCAGGATCCATTTTCGAACCGACAGGAGCTAAAACAAGCTATGAAATGCGGGTATGTTTGGGATTCTACGTGTTGGTTGTGGAGGCATCAACCTCCGATTGGAATAGATCTCCAGGGGTCAGGAAAGGGTCTCGCATGGCACTATCACTAACTTAAGCCAACGCAGAAGCGGCATCTTGCCGCTTCTACATGCCAAACCACTTTTAAGTTAGCACCATTCTTGACTGGCCCCTTGTTTTCTCCTTGTTTTTACGAAAAACCTCGGCAAGGCAGCCGGGCCGCTGGCAGGATCTGATAAAGCAATGGTTCACCGCCTCCTCGCAAAAAGAAAAGCCCGCCGCCCCGAGCACCACGTGGACATGAAGCTCGGCGAGGGGTGGCACAAAAGGAATTTTCTCGCCGAGGTGATTATTCCGTCGCTTTTCACGAAGCGGCAGGGAAGGAAGCTCAAGCCGGTTTTCCCGGAGCTGGCCGCCGGGCAGATTGCGCTCACATGGATCGGGCACGCGTCGTTCCTCATCCAGACGCCGGAGCACAGCATCCTCGTGGATCCGAACTGGGCGAAATGGCTGAAGGTCGTGAAGCGGATCCGGCAGCCCGGCCTCGAGATCCGCGACCTGCCCGCGATCGATCTGGTTCTTGTCACGCACGCGCACTTCGACCACCTCGACCGCAAGACGCTCCGCGCGGTGGCAAGCGACCAGCCGGTCATCGTGCCCGAGCATGTCGGCGGGCTCGTCAGCGGGCTCGGCTTCCACCATGTGCAGGAGCTCCGCTGCTGGGAGGCCTTCGAATTCGGGTCGCTGAAAATCACGCTCACCCCCGCGCGGCACTGGGGGGCCCGCATCCTCCACGACAACCACCGCGGGTTCGGCGGGTTCCATGTCGAGTATGCCGGGCGTTCGGTTTTCCACTGCGGGGACAGCGCGTATTTTGACGGGTTCAAAGAAATCGGCGAGCGCCTCCCGGTCGAGATCGCCCTCCTGCCGATCGGCGCCTACGACGCGCCGACCAAGCGCGATGTCCACATGAACCCGGAGCAAGCGCTCAAGGCGTTCGTGGCACTGAACGCCCGCACGATGATCCCGATGCACTTCGGCACGTTCCGCCTCAGCTACGAACCTCTTCACGAACCTCCGCAGCGGCTCATGGAATGCGCGGAAGCCCTCCGCCTCGCCGATCGGGTTTGCTTTCTTCAGGAGGGCGAGCCCAAGGTTTTTTGAGGTTCCGCCCGCGCGAACGTCGTGCGGAAGCGGCAAAATGCAGGCGTGCGGCGGACAAAAAACCTTGTCCTCGAGTGGGCGGAGGGAATATGCTGTCTTGCAACCGGTCGCAATTTGTGCCAAATTCGCCCCTGAAAAAATTCCCGTTTCCTGCCGCGGCACATGTTGGATTTCCCACGGTTCGGACGATTTTTTCCGGAGTCGCAGGAGGGAGAACTATGATGACAAGCCAATTCGCGAGCAGGTGGATCCCATGAGCTTTGAAAAAAGTTTTTCCATGGGCGATCCCTTGAGGGGGCAGCCTGCGCGCAGTTCCGGGCCGGAAGGTTTCGGACGTTTTTCCACGCGCGAACACGCCCGGCCGCAGCAGAGCGACTACCCGCCGGTGCTTCCTTCCCCGACCGCCCGCAAGGCGTTTGTCGAACGGCCGGTCAGCCGCCGGATCATCATCACCGCCACCTCGAAAGGAGGGGTCGGGAAATCCTTTTTTTTGATCAACCTGGCCGACTGGCTGGCCGGAAAAAACCTGCGGGCGCTCGCCTTCGATACCGACTGGTCGAGCGGGACGCTGACGCGATTCCAGCCGGACTCGCGATTTCTGACCGCCGCCGACGACGAGGGGTTCCGGGAGATTTTGAGCGGGCTGGACGATGCGGATCTGATCCTGGTGGACGGATCGCCCGCCTCGATACCGATGCTTGTGGACTGGATCGGAAACAACGGCCTGGCCGGCGACCGGGCGCTCGGCGAGATTGGGGTCACGTTTGTCTGCATGGTGGAGGAGGACAAGGACACGGTGTTCCAAGCGGGCGAGCTCTGCCGCAGGCTGGGAGCCAACGTGGACTGGCTCGTCGTCCGGAGCCTGAAGACCAGCCCCGCGACGGAAATTTACGACAACAGCAAGACGCGTCAGGAGCTGCTGCGCCTCGGGGCCGGCGAGATCACGATCGCCCGGCTGCCTTGGAATCTTTTGAGCATCATGCAGCGCACGAGCAAGTCGCTGGCCGGGCTGATGCAGGACCAGTCGCTTTCGCTTCTCGAGCGCCACCGGCTGCGCTCGTATCAGGAGCGGATCTTCGAGCAGTTCGCCGCGATGGAATCGGTGCTTCTCCCGCGCGTGATCCTGCATGCCGGGCCCGGCGACCACTCGGGATCGGGCAAGGGCTCCGTCCGCCCGCGCATCGCTCCACAGGAAGTATGACCACTTTCGCTCCCTACGCCCCGTCGCTTTCCCCGCCGTCCGCCACCCTGCAGAACAAGCGGCTGATCCTCACGGCGATCGACAAGGGAGGGGTCGGAAAATCCTTTTTTTGCGTGCGCCTGATCGAGTGGCTGAACGATGTCCACCGCTCGTTCATCGCCTTCGATCCCGACTACAACAACAGCACGCTGACACGCTTCTACCCGGAGGCTCAGTTTTTGAACATCGGCCACAGCGAAAACCTCGACCTCATCGTTGAGGCGCTCGACGCGACCGATGTCGTCCTCGTGGACGGGGTCGGCGCCCAGCAGAGGATTTTCATGGATTGGCTGGAAGAGACCGACCTGCTGAAGTTCAAGGACAGCCTGATGCTCTCGGTGACGCTGGTGCTGATCGTCGAGGAGGACAAGGACACGGTTTTCCAAGCCGGAGAAATCGCGCGCAAGGTCGGCAACCAAGCCGAGTGGCTCGTCGTGAAAAACTACAAGCAGAGCCAGTCGCTGCGGATTTACCAAAACAGCCGGGCCCGCGAGGATCTCCTCCGGATCGGCGCGAAGGAGATCGATCTCCGGAAGCTCCCCGAGCACCTCACGACGATCCTCCAGATGAACTCGTGGACGATCCCCCAGGCGCTCGCCTCGCACACGCTGAACGTTCTCGACCGGCAGCGGCTTGTCGAATATACTCGCGTCTTGAACCAGCAGTTGCTCAAAGTCCAATCCATCCTTCTTCCATGAACGACAACCCCGAGATCCGCGCCAAGGTGCTTGAGTGGCAGCGACGGCACAACATCCAGGACAACGACCCGGCGCTCGCCCTCATTGATCTTCTGGACATCTACTACCGTGCCCCGGCGGTCGTGCAGTCGGTCGGCGCGGACGGTCGGCCCTCGCAGCCGCTCATCAGCCCGGAGGGGCTCTCGGAGGCGGTGCGTTCGAGCCTCCAGCCCTCGATGGATCGCCTCGTGGCGCAGATCCAAGAGATCCCCCGCGCGGGATCCCTGCAGGCTCCGACCGCCGAGGCGGTCTCGGAATCCGTCCGGCGTGCGATCCAGCCAGCGATCGACCTCCTGCTCGAAAAGATCCAGTCGGCACCGGCCGCCTCCGGGTCGCCGATCAGCGCCGACGTCCTCTCGGATGCGATCCGGATCTCGCTCCTGCCCTCGCTCGACCGGGTGACATTCCAGTTCCAGGAGCTCCAGAAAAAGCTCGATGCCACCGACGTTGAGGAGTCGCGGAAAAAGATCGAGGCCTACCACGAGAACATCGACTACTGCACGAAGAAGCTCGACGTGGTGAAGAAGGAATCCGAGGCGCTGATTTTGAAGCTGGACAAAACCTCCGCCCAGATCAAGCCGATCACGCGCGGCGCGGTGCTGATGCTGATTTTGTTTTCCGGCGTCATCGGCTATGTGCTGGCCGTCATTTTAGGGCATTGAAGAGCCATCTCCAGATCCTACTGAAATCCCGTCGGGGGGGCGGGTTTCCGCCACCATGAATTTTCTGGATCGCTTCCGTCTGCCGGAGGCCGGCGCGCTGCGCACCCGGCTTCCCGGGTATATGCCGGTCGGCCTCTCCGTCCTGTTTCTTCTGGGGATGGTGGCGTGCGCGTCGAGCATCTCGACCCGCACGCAGATCTCGGTCGCGGTGGTGGCGATGATCGGCTTCATGGTGCTCCGCCACTTCAACGAGCAGGAGACCGTGCGGGTCGTGTTCCTGTTCCTCGCGACCTTTCTCTCGGTGGACTATTTTTACTGGCGCACGTTCACGACGCTCATCTACCACGACCCGGTCAGCTTTTTCTTTGCGATGGCGCTGTATTTCGCGGAGTTCTACGGGTTCACGGTTTACATGCTGAGCATTTTTGTGAACGTGGATCCGCTCGACCGGCGGCCGCTGAGGATTTCCGGCGGCCCGGAGGCGCTTCCGACCGTGGACGTGATGATTCCGACCTTCAACGAGGGGCAGGCGCTCCTGGAGGTGACGGTGCTCTCGGCGCTGGACATGGATTACCCGAAGGAGAAGCTGAAGGTTTACGTGCTCGACGACGGGGGCACCGAGCAGCGCCGCAACTCGCCGGACCCCGAGCTGGCGCTGGCGGCGCGGCGGCGGCACGTTGACCTTCAGGCACTCTGCGACCGGTGGGGGGCGCATTACCTCACCCGCGAAAAAAACCTCGAATCGAAGGCCGGCAACATCAACAACGGGCTTCAGCAGAGCCACGGCGAGCTCGTCGCGATCTTTGACGCCGACCACGCCCCGACCAGAAATTTCCTGCAGAACACGATCGGCTGGTTCCAGCACGACCCGAAGCTCTTCCTCGTGCAGACCCCCCACTTTTTCGTCAACCCGGATCCGCTCGAGAAGAACCTCGAGACATTTGCCAACATGCCGGGGGAGAACGAAATGTTTTACAAGGTGATCCAGCGCGGGCTCGACTACTGGAACTCGGCATTTTTCTGCGGCTCAGCGGCGGTGCTGCGCCGGAAGTGTCTTGCGGAGACGGGCGGCATCTCGGGCGAGACGATCACCGAGGACGCCGAGACCGCGCTCGCGCTCCACGCACGCGGCTACAACAGCGCCTACATCGGCATCCCGATGATCGCCGGCCTCTCGCCGGAAACCCTCAGCGGATTCATCGGCCAGCGCATCCGCTGGGCGCAGGGCATGGTGCAGATCTTCCTCCTGAAAAACCCGCTGCTCGTCCCCGGCCTCACCCTGCCGCAGCGGCTCTGCTACTTCAGCAGCTGCTTCTTCTGGTTTTTCTCGTATGCCCGGCTCGCCTTCATGCTCGCCCCGCTCTGCTTCCTGATTTTCGGGCTGAAAATCTACGACGCGAACTTCGTGGACTTCACCGCGTTCGCCGTCCCCCACCTGCTCGCGGTTTTCATGGTGTCCGATTTTCTTTTCGGCAAGGTCCGCTGGTCGTTTGTCTCCGAGCTCTACGAGCTGATCCAGTCGGTCTATACCTTTCCGGCCATCTTGAAGGTCTTCCTCAACCCGCATGCCCCCACGTTCAAAGTGACCGCGAAAGGAGAGACGCTTCACGAGGATTATATCAGCCCGCTGGCCAGGCCGTTCTATGCGCTCCTCATCCTGAATACCGCCGCCATCGTCTTCGGAGTCATCCGGTTCATCATGACCCCGGAGGACAGCTTCCCGACCGGCGTCACCATGTTTTGGGCGTCGTTCAACGTGTTCATCCTGCTGGCGGCGATGGGCACGCTTTTCGAGCGGCGCCAGCGCCGGAGCACGCACCGGATGCCGATCGACCTCGCCGCCCGCGTCAAACTCGGCGAAAAATCCTATTCGGTGACCATCCGGGATTTGTCGATCAACGGGTGCGGGATGATTCTGGATCCGGCATTCGAGTCGCTTTTTGTCGATGGCGCGCGGGTCGAGCTAACGGTTCCCGGCGATCCGGATTTGAGAAAAACGCCGATCCACATGGTGATCCGAAACGCGCGGCGCGAGCCGGGCGCGCTTTTTGTCGGAACCCAATTCGAGCACGAGTCGCTTGAGGAGATGAAGCTCAAGGTGCGGCTGGTCAACGGAAGCAGCCAGCGTTGGGTGGACTTCCAGACCACGCGCGAGCGGCGGATCGGAGTGTCCCGCAGCGCGCTTTTTCTTCTGGTCCTGGGGATCCGCCACTCGCTTCAGCATTTCGGCCATGTCATGCTCGTGGCCAACTCGAAACGCATCGGAAAACCCTTAACAACCAGCCCCTCATCCGTATAAAATCCATCCTATGAAAACCCGATCAACCACCCTCCGCCTTGTCACGGTGCTGGCACTCCTGCTTGCGGGCGGGGCGACGCTGAAAGCCCAAAGCCGGATCCAGGTCACGCCGCCGGCCGCTCCAACCGTCCCGCCCGGGATCGCAGCCCCTGCGGCGACGCCGGTCCCGCAGGTCGAAGCCCCCCGGGAACGCCTGCAGTCGTTCCGGCTTCCGCTGCGTCGCCTGATCCCGCTCGACGCGCCGATCATGCTGCGCAACGCCACGAGCACCTACACCGTCTTCGTGCCGCAGAGCGCGCGCTTCCAGCCGAGGAGCTACGGCCTCCGCCTCAAGTTCACGAATTCGATCGCCCTGCTCAGCGAGCGCTCGGTGCTCCGCGTGGTCATGAACGACGTGATCGTCGCCCAGTATTATCTCGACCGCACGAAGCCGATGAACGACGTGGAGGTCGAGCTTCCGCTGAACCTCGTGAAGACCGGGTTCAACCGGATGCAGTTCATCGTGGCCCAGCACTACACCTACAAGTGCGAGGATCCCTCGGCGCCCGAGCTCTACACGGAGATCAATCCCGACCAGTCGTATCTGACCACGACCGGCGAGTGGAAGCCGGTTCCCGAGCGCCTGTCGTTCCTGCGCTGGTGGGTGGATGAGAAACTCTGGACCCCGTATCAGTTCAACATCTGCATGCCGTCGTCGGGCGTGATGCAGGATCTCCACCTCGCGTGGGGCGCGATCGCGACGCAGGGGGTCGCCCTCGCTCTCAACAACCAGGCGTTCCGGGTCTCCACGGCCACGGCCCTGCGGCCGGGCATGGACAACGTCGTGATCGGCACGATGAACGAGCTCTCGCCGTTCCTCACCGCCACCGAGGTGGGCACGATCAACGGCAGCTTCCTCGCCATCAAATCCCTGCCGGGCGATCCCTCCCGCTGCATGATCATCCTCAGCGGACGCAACGAGCAGGAGGTCAGCCAGACCGCCCTGGCCTTCGGGATGGTCAACTTCCCGCTCCCGGACTCGAAGTATGCCATCGTGGACAAAATGACTCTTCCCGATTCGGCCTATGTCCGCAACGCTCCGGTGAGAGTTCCCGGGATCTACAGCTTCCGCCAGCTCGGCTTCAAAACCTCGACGATCAAGGGCTGGAACACCGACAGCTACTCGCTGAAAATCTATATGCCGGGCGACATCTCGAAGGACGACCGCAGCAATGCCGAGCTGCGCCTGCACTTCGTTTACGGCGCGGGCTGCCGGAGCGACTCGTCGTTCAACATTTTTATCAACGACCAATTCCAGACGGGGATCCGGCTCAAGGACGTCGAAGGCGCGCTGCACTCCGACCACCGGGCCTACCTACCGATCCAAGCGTTCCAGCCGGGGCTCAATGAAATCCGGCTCGCTCCGAAGATGGTCCCCCTGGTCTCGAACCAGTGCGAAATCCTGCAGGATGAAAATCTCCAGTTCACGCTCTACGAGGACTCGGATTTTGTTTTTCCCAAGGCGATGAAAAAAGCCCGCCTGCCCAGTCTCAGCCTGTTTTCCCAGACCGCCTTCCCGTATTCCGCGCCCCCGGATGGCGCGCAGACCGCCGTGTTCGTGGCCGGGAACTCCCCGGAAACCGCCTGTGCGGCATGGACCCTCATGGGCAAGATGGCCCAGATCTCTGGGGCCTTGCTCTCCCGCACAGAGATCTCCCAAAAACTGCCGCGAAGCAAAAAGAGCCTGCTGGCCGTGGGGCCCCGGGACGCGATCCCGGCCGAGCTCGTCACCAAGGCGGCCGTCTCCCCGCTGGAGACCGGAAAAATGCGCTACGTCGTGAGCGTCAGCCCGAAGCCGGAAAAATTCGCGACCTCGCAGCTCGAGGAATTTCTCCAGAAAATCCGCGGCCAATCGTCTGAGCGCAGCGAGCCCGAACCGCCCGCGACCGCGGATCTGAACCTGACCGCCGACCTCGTGGACGATGTGGTGGCGACCCAGTTTGAATCCCCGTTCCATGCCGGGTATCCGGTGACGCTCGTGACGGCGCGCGATTCCGACCTCCTGCTGGGCGGGATCAACATGCTGCAGGAGCGGGAATTCTGGGACAACCTGGCCGGGGA
>JBAXXD010000078.1:0-18714 GCA_037128135.1 Verrucomicrobiia bacterium | reverse complement strand
TCGTTCAGTTCCCCGAGCGCATGGACTTTCTGGTCGGGGCCAGAGCGCTTGGCGGTCTGTGGAGTGGTCTGGAGCCATATAATTCTGGCCTGGGGTGCGCCGGCCTTGAAGGAACGGACGATATTGCGCGTAGTGATTATGATAGCTTCATCGGAGACCTTGTCAGGAGTCCATTGGAGGGAGTGGAGCCCGTTGTTGATGAAAAGGATGTCGTATGGTCCCGCTGCGGCTGCTTCCTTGAAGTTGTCGAGGATCATGTCGCGCGCGGAAGTGCCGTTGACGAATCCGATCCAGTGGTCGACATAGACCTTGCCGTCGAGAGCCTTCCTCAGGGGCGGCACATAGCCCATGGAGATCGAGTCGCCGTAGCAGAAAATCCTCGGGCGATTTGCGTCCGTAATTTTCGGCGTGGTGATGCACCAGTTGCGTCCGCCGATGTTGAACAGTTCGGGCGGCTTTTCACCCGGCAAGGCATAGGTGTAATCGGGACCGTAGACCTTCAGGTCGGTGATCTTTACCGTCTTGAACGGTTTCAGGGGAGCTTCCCCCTCTGCCGGCGGTTTCCCCACCCACATCGGCGCATCATTCGGTTCGATCTTCTGCAGATACTTCGCGTCGGCCGAACCGTTGAGATAGACGGAAACGACGCCGCTCTTGGCCGCGATGACGAATTTCTGGACTTTGCCCGGCGTGAAGTCGATACGGTTTTCCTTGAACTTTATACCGTTGAAAAACGCATGATAGGAACAATAGCTCTTTGTATATAACACATCAATCCCGAAGCCGTCGTTCTTGTCAGTCTTGGAAACGAGAAGGGCGTAGTTGCGATCAGTTTCAGAACTGATGACGAACTCGGCGTCGATCATGACAGTGAAGTTGTTCATGTCCTGGAACGCCGACGCCGGAACGGCGAAGGTCGCCCCGTCATTCAGGATGGCAGCTCCGTCCTTGAACTCGACATGGCCTGTCTTGAGATCGTCCGGGATCGGGTTCGTCTTGAGGTTCCAAACGGGAACCTGCGCGGATGCCGTCGCCATGAGCATTGCCGTTGCCGTGAACAGTGTTGTCATGAGGTGTTGTTTCATAGTCAATAAGTCTTCTCAGGGTTTTGCACGTGGCTCAAGTATGCGCACCCGATTGTTTCCGAGTTGTATCCTCTGCGGAAGTTCGCTTCCGGTAGCGGATCAAGGCGCAGCCAGGCCGTTCGGTAATTGTGACTTCCAGCCCGTCAAGCAGGGACGCTCCGGAAATTACGGACCGTTCTTCGGAGTCCACGCGGTTGATTTCGTATTCAGCGGCTGAATCGAGGCCGCGGAGGGGGAAGCAGCCGGTCATAAACGAAACCGCTTTATCCCTGCGGAACAGCATGGCGAAACCCTCTCCGAGGTCGGGTCGGTCGTATTGCCAGCCGCACCAGGCGGATTCCTCAAGGGAGATGGGCAGCAGGGGATAGTAGTCGCCGAGATAACACGGTCGGAGCGATTTCATCTCGTCAATCATCTCACGGGCGGTTTTGCCGAGAGCCGCATCGCTAATGTCGCGGCAGAGAGCCGTCCCCATGGTGGCCATGCTGCGGAAGGAGTAGGGATCGAAATCCCACATACCGCCGGAATGGAAGGGGACATAGAGGCTCAGCCCGGCATTCTGGACCTGGTTCCATATTGAGTCCACATAGTGACCACCAAAGCAGCATTGGGTGTCGCTCTGCCAGAGCGGGTAGCTGCGGCTGATCGTCTCCAGGTCGATGCGGCGTCCACCACCCGCGCAGTTGTCGATGGTCAGGCCGGGATGCCGCTCCCGAAGGTCATCCCACATCTTGTAGAGGTTTTCGACATATCGGATTTCGGAGATGCCGAGCCGGTCCGGCGCGTCGTTGGCCTCCCAGAAGGGAAGCGGCGGGATATTGAAGTCAATGCGCAGGACGTCGACCCCCCAGTCTGAGATGCACTTCGAGATATATTCTGTGATCCATTTGCAGGCTTCGGAATCCTCCAACTTAATGAGACAGCCGAACGGGTTTTCCGGATTTGTGTGCATCACCCATTCCGGGTGTTCCTTGAAAATGCGGCAGTTGGTGGTGACACGCTCCGGCTCGAACCAGAGGATGAACATCATGCCCAGGCGATGGGCCTCATCGCCAACGGGCTTTAGTCCGTCGGGAAAGGCCTCCTTCTTCGGGACCCAGCTTCCGGCTCCGGCGGGCCATCCGCCTTCGAACCATCCGGCGTCGAGCCAGTAGCCCTCGACGCCAACCTTTGCGAGCGAAGGCATGAGCGCCTTCTGGTTGGCCTCGGTGACGTTATTGCCTGCGTCAAAGGTAAACCAGGTGTTCGCAGCGACTGGCGGAATCGCCAACTTTCCGTCAATGCGGGGCGTGTAATGGTCGATGACAAGCTGACGGAAGAGATTGTTGCCCTTGATCCAGTCGGGGCCTTCCCAATGGAGAAGGGCTATGCGGGGCGTGCGAATCTCCTCGCCGGGGTGGAGTCTGAAATGGGTGGTCTGCTGCCCGGCCCTCAGCTTGACAACCTTGTCGTCGAGGCGCGATTGGAAAGCCCATTGCCCGGACCAGCCGATAGCCCCGACCATGCCGCCCTGCCCTTCCCATTCTAAATTGAAGAACGGCAAGGCCCCGTCGGAGGAGCGCCCGCCGGTCGGGGCGATGTCGATCCGCGGATTCCTCCCGTCCAACGTTTCATCGATCGGCAGGAAGTCGGTGTCTGAGTTTGTGCTGCCCTTGGAGTGATGGAGGATGATTTCCTTCCCGCAGGCCCTCAAGGAACAATCAAGCGGCTTCAAGTCCTCTATACATGGCGAGTCGGCCTTGCCGGTGTTCTTGAGCCGGAGAACCCATTCGACGGCCGGATGGTGGCTGAAGCATGTGACTTCACAACGCAGCTCAAGGCCAGTCGTCGGATCGGAAAAGGTCAGGATATGAAGTGTCCTTCCATCCTTTTCGGGCTCTGACTTCAAGGTGCGCCTCCATTCATGCAGGAACGTCCTCGAACTCTTTCCGTCCAAGGTGAATGAAAACGGGAGTTCATCGAAGAACTCGCCGTCAACCAGAGGCAACTCATCGAGAAAGATTTCGTGGCCGTCCGCCAAGAGAATCTTTGCATCGGCCCAATCGGCATGGGCCATATGGGTGACGCCATCTCCGGCATCGAGGACGCGGAGGGTGACTTTCTTCGCTCCGTTCAGTTCGACGGAGACGGGAACCGGCGCGTCGTGGCCCCGGCAAACCCCCGACCGGAAAAGTTCCCGCCCCTCCGTCTCAACGGTGAAAACCGCGCTGCCTACGCCCGAGGTTTTGTCGTCAATGCCGATCTGGGCGGCGAGGCACCGCGCAGGAGCCGGCAGGAAGACATTCACTTCGCTGACGGCATGGACGCCCAGGCCTTTGGCAAAATGTCTCGTCCCGATCCGGATCGGATTTCGCATGATGGTCGCACCCCTAATGAGTTCGCCCCAGCCTTGCTTGACATCCTGCAAACCGATTTTTGCAGACGTCGGCCGAACTCCAAGAAAAGTGCTCCCGACCCATTCGGAGAATTTCGGTGAGTTTCCAGATTTCATGGATGGCGGATCCATGAGAAGGGAGGGAATGTGAGGAGGACTTGGAGTTTTCATAGATGGTTTATTCCTTATAACTGACGAGCCGTGAGCGCGACCCGCGCTTGTCTCCATTTCTACCTTTCTCCGTCGCCTGCATCCGACTTGTTATCCGTTTTCTTCTGATTGAATACCCACTCGATCAATTCCTTTTCCCTCCAGGATTTCATGTAAGATCCATGGTCGACCCCTTCATAGATTGTAATCTTAATCCTTCTTCCGCCTCCCTTTTCTATGGCGTTAACCATGTCCTGCGAACCGCTGGGGGGAACGGTCGTATCATTATCGCCATGAAACGCCCAGATGGGAATTCTATTGATGGTTTGGGCCATGGAGGGGTCACCGGCACCACAAACCGGCACTGCAGCCGCAACAAGCTCGGGATAGCGCATCACAAAGTTCCACGTGCCATAGCCGCCCATTGAGGCACCCATGACGTATATGCGGCTGGTGTCAACAAACTTCTCCTTGAGCAACTTGTCGAAGATCTCTTTAGCGAGTTTCATGGGTTTGCTGATGGGGATATTTGAGTATTCATAGGATCCCTTTGACCATGGGGTATCCACCCATTGTTGACCGCTCGGGCATTGAGGCATGAGGATGATACACGGATGTTTGCTCTGGACTTCTTCGGCCATCCACCCGGCCACCCAGGGAGTAAGTTGCCCTTCATTGTCATTCCCTCTTTCTCCGGCACCATGAAAGGACAGCAGCAGGGGATATTTCTTCGTCGGATCAAAGTCTCGAGGCTTGAAGAGCCGGTATGACATCGTTTGTCTTGAATCGTTCATATAGCTCTGTGCCTCCGTGTGTTGGGCATAGAATGCCATGTCGTGCAGGTTGATATCTTCAGCAAAAGTCATTGGGGCTAAACTTGACTGCGAGCAAGGCAACGCCTTCGAATTGCGGTTTGAATGTCATAGTTTTTCATTTCCTTTAATTTTGAATTAAAATATTTCCTGATTCTGTGAAGGCTTTTCAGGCCTTCACATTTTTGTTACTCTGGAGATCTACTCGACCGCTTCAAACATAGCAACGATATTTGCCGGAGGCACGTCGGGGAGGATATTATGGATCGTGTTGAAGACAAACCCTCCGCCCGGAGCGAGGATGTCGAGGCGGCGGCGGACGTCGTCTTTGACTTCCTGCGGCGTGCCATGGTTGAGCACATGCCGGGTGTCGGCTCCTCCGCCCCAAAATGTGATGTCCCTGCCAAATTCGGCTTTGAGGCGTTCCGGCTCCATCTGGTAGCAGGCGGTCTGCACGGGGTTGATGACGTCGAACCCGCATTCGATGAGATCGGGGAGGAGCGAGTAGATCGATCCGCACGAATGAAGAAATGTTTTCATCTGCGAGTTCTTGTGGACGTATTGGCAGAGCTGCGCGTGCCTGGGCTTGAAAAGCTTGCGGTAGGTGGCCGGGGCCATGAACGGCCCGGTGTCGGTCCCCAGATCATCGCCGAATCGGCACACGTCCACGATATCCCCCACGGTCCGACAGACCTTGTCGAGCGTGGCAAGATGCGTCTCCATGAGCGCGTCGAGCAGGCGCTCGACTTGCTCGGGTTCGGCCAGCAGATCCATGAGAAAATTGTCCATCCGACGCAGGAAGGTCCCCCACTCAAAAAGGTTGCAGCCGACCACGACCATGATCGCCCGGTCGGAATTATTTCTTAGCGCGATCGCGTTTTCGCGGAGCTTTTCCCAGAACCCGGCATCGCCCGCGTGATCCCATGGGCTGTGCGCCAGGGCAGCCCAATGCACCTTGCCCATTGCCTTAGCCAGGCCTTTGAAATCCGCCGGATAATCATCGAGCCAGGGGAAACACGTCTGGTCATAGAAATTCATGCCTTTTAGCTGCATGGCAATCTCGGTGCCGTCCGCCGCATACGAGCGCCATCCGCCATCGGGCGACGCCGCCGGGTGGAACCACTGCGGATACTGCGCCGCGCTGCCGTCAAAAAGCGTCACATCATACCAGTCGGAATCCGCCACATCAAATGTGCGGCCGAGATCAACGACATCGACGTGGAACCGCTTCAACACCTCCTCTTCGGGCTGGGCGAGCTGCTGGACCACATCATACACACGGTTGTGCCCGTCCGTGAATCCGAGATGCCGTTTCACGTTCCCGTATGCGATGGCAGATATGCCGGAACTGGGCGTTGCTCCGAGATCGATCGGGACGCGGTCGGGTTCTTTATGGGCGATGGTGGAGAGGATGCGTTCTCTTGGTGTCATATTCTTTCAATGAGGAACTGGCGGAAATCATTGGAGCGACATGTTGCAACCAGATTTCTGCCATCAGCATATGCCCGGCGGCGTTCAGTCACCTGGGTTTTTACTACATGGTTGTACTGCTTTTGAGCCGGGGAACTCAAAGCCATCCTGGAAAACTGGAAAATATCTATTCATGGCTTGTCGATCGAACCTGCTTGGTGGAAAACCGCTTCTCTGCCTCCAAAGATCCGACTCCGACCGTATCCGTCGGACCGTTGAATCCAGGTCCTCCGGCGGCAACGTAGCCGTCACTTCGCCCGGTTTTGTCGGCGCTCACCCAGAACGAATAGAGTTTCCCATTCTCCAGTTCGAAGCGGATGCGCACCGGCCTTCCGGCCACGCTGGAAAGATCCTCCGCCCCATTCCAACGCACAGGCTGAATTGTCCCGTCGGATGTAACAGGTTGACAGTTTGCCTTAGTAAACGGGCTGATCGGCTGACCGTTCTCATCCAGGATTTCGGCACGGAGCCGACCTTTCTCCGCGTCGGCATTTACGA
Source organism: Verrucomicrobiia bacterium (assembly GCA_037128135.1). Lineage (GTDB taxonomy): Bacteria > Verrucomicrobiota > Verrucomicrobiia > Chthoniobacterales > Terrimicrobiaceae > QYQL01. The sequence continues at coordinate 12,325 of JBAXXD010000078.1, read as the reverse complement.
ACAGGCGATTTCCACTGAAAGTAACGGGCCGTGTGGTCAGCGTGCCCGGTTCCTTGCCGGCGTTGAGGCTGGCAAACCCATCTCGCCTCAGGAATGCGACTCCGGTGCTCCCCCTGTCATACATGCCGAAACCGGTCTTTCCTTTGCCCTTGCCCCGGTCTGGATTACCCTGGAATCCCGTATAATAAAACCAAATCTTGTCGCCTCGGACCAGACAGACGCCCCCGACGGATTGGACATATCCCCGGTCCCACTTGTCGCTGCGTTCCGCGCGGATAAACGGATGGCGGTCGGGACGGGACCAGTGGAAGCCGTCGCGGCTATACATGAGCTGGAGTTCGGTCGTCTTTGGAAGTCCTGTTTTTTCGCACACGGCATTATCCGGTCCGAACCAGATCTGAAAGATTCCGAGCATGATGCTCTCATATGCCACGGCATCGAGGTTGTAGAGCTGAGGTTTTTGTTGGATTTCTGGATCCGGTTTGTCCAAGCGGTCAGATGCAATCCACAGCACAGGTTCGCCATTCTTCCACTGTGCCCCGCTCAAAAAATCCGAGGCTTCCCAATACCGGCGCGAGCGATCGCGATAGTAGTCCCGCAGGCTGAAAACCCATTTCCTGCGGAACGGGTTGTAGAAAATGCCGCTCCGATCTCCCATTTCGCCCGACATCACCGGTTTGCTCCAATGAACACCATCCGCCGATACCATCAGCCGGGCAACCGGTCTGAAATCGTTGTCGGGGCTGCGCTGAAACATCTTGTAGCGCTGCCCCGGATCCTTGGTCGCGTAATCGACAAACACCGTCGAAGAGTCGGCCTCGATCGTCTGAGGCAGGACGCGGTTCGTACCGACCTCAATATCGAGCTCCGGGCGTTCCCACCTCAGCCCGTCCTTGCTGGTCGCATAGGCCATCGATGCCACCCACTCGGCATCGTACCACATCCGAAAATCCTGTTTGTCCGGATCCCACCAGACCCCTCCGCTCTTCGGTGTCGCGATTGCCATGCCATCCGCGCCGGTTTCCAACGGCGTCTCCGGGCGGAGAACCGGATTTCCCTCATATTTTGTGGCACGGTGATACTCGCGCTCCAGATTGGTATTCTCGATCAGGAAGTCGTCAACAAAAAGCTGTCGTCCCAGGTTGATCGGAATGATTTTGGGCGGATGCGTGAGATAAGGAACCGGCATCGGGGACTCGTCGTCAGAAACCACCGATCGCGGCGGCCACGTCTCTGGCAACTGGATCCCATTATAAAGTAACTCCCCTTTGTTCCCAGGCCATGACTTCACGGGATCAGGCTCGGGTATCAGCTCGTCGAACCCCACAGCAACATTCCACTTGCCGAGAACAAGCAACTCTCCCGCAACCATTCGCTTTTCATACGCCTGGACTTTGGGGGCCAGGTCGCTCTCAAAAAGTTGGAATTGAGGATCCTTGGTCGGAACAAAACCCTTCATTTTCAGTTCCGCCCCGCTCCAATCATTATCAGAAGCCAACGGTGCAGGTGCCAGGATGACAATGTTGCCTTCACGAACACAGGTGATATTTAGGCGCTCCATGCGACAGCGAAGGAAATTTTTTTTCTTCAGCCAATCCGGACACTCCGAGATCAGATGCGTCCGATTGGTGAACAGCTTGGCTCCGAGGGCAAACGAGTCGACCTCTGGCCGCTGCTCGAGCAGGCGAATGACCGCGCCGTTGCCTTTCGACTGCGCGAATGCGATGGATGGCATGCAAACGCCGATGACAAGCAATGCGGCAGACAAAAAAAGACAAATGGTTTCCGGGAAATGCAGCATTTCTATATCAAGATTCGCGATGAGTTGCTTGGTTTTAGTTTGAGAGTTGTGCTCTCCTAAAACAGAGTGTTGTCGTTATTGTCTCCAGTTTATTTGTGGAGGAAATCAATAGGAAGAGTGTGCCCCCGGTTTAGCTGGGCTGGCCTCATTGATGGCGTTCAATAGGGATCCGTCCACCTTACCCTGCTCCATCAAGCGCCGCCAGATGGCATAGATGGCGGCGTTCCAGCCTTGATTGGCCTTATCCGGCCGGCCGGAAACGGTGTTGATATGCTCAAAATAGGTGCCGCCGATTTTGAAATCGAGAGTTCCGCGCCATATCAAGGCAGCCAAGGCTCCCGGCGCGCCATGCAAATGGCAATCGATCAGGCATAACATGTCATAGAGCGTCCATGAGCCTCCCCACTGGTAATCGCCCTTTTCCACGAAATTGACCTTGAAGTCCTTGGCGGAGTAATCCTCGGTCGGGGCATAGCTGCCGTCAGGCAGACAGGTCACTTTGAAGCCATATTCGGTTTTGGCATGGGCCATCACCCGGTTAAAATGACTGCGCACCGACTCATCGGGCAACAGCGCTTTATCAAAAAAGAGCTGGGCAAGGAGGTCGCCAGCCAACGGATCCACGGCCAGAAGATTTTTTTTCCGGCTCAACGGAAAATATCCGCCCTGCACGTCAAACAACGCCTGATAATTTCCGATGGCCAGTGCCGGAGGAGTGGCAAGTTTGAAACCGAGAGCTTCTGCGGAAAGCAACGCCACCGCATAGAGGCCTTGATTATAGGAAATCACATCGTCTTCTTCAAACGCCACTAAGTCATACCAGGATTGGAAGCTCTTCAACTTTTTGTCGTTCGATGAATAATACCAGCCTTCCCTGCTGTGCGCTTCGATGTAATCCAGTGTTTTTCGGGCGGAAACCAGATTCACCTCCTGCCCCTGAAGCTGGTTGCGATAGGCCCAGATCAGACTGAACAAAGGGCGTTCTGCGCCTACGGGCTGGCTCAAAGCCTCGTTCTGATAGCATTGCGCCGCGTATTCGACCGGTAAGACCATCGACTGCCAGAAAGAGTCCCGCGTATAGGCCTTATTGCTGTATTCGATACCGGCCACCACCCAATAGCGACTTCGGCCGGTTTCGTTACGGCGGACCAGCATGTAATTGCTGGCAAACGCGGTTGCCCCGAGCCGGTCGGTTGCGTTCCCGCCCCAGCGCCTGGCAATGGCAAACAACACATCCCGCCGCAACTCATTGAGTTCCCCGGCGGAACTATTAAAAATGATGCCGTTGAATGCGAGGTTCCGGCCTTTCCCCAATTCCGGATAATGCTTTTGGATCACGACCGACTTGGGAGCTTTCCCGGTGATTTCGCCGGTGTCTCCGGACGATAAAACTGCCTCGCCCAAACTGGGATCCAGGGTTTGGGTCGTGAAATTGTCGTAAAGCGCCGGCGTATCGTTTACCGCCACGATGAAGCCTTCACCCGTCTTCCATGCGAACATCGGAACGGCCTGCTGCCGAAGGGCGCCGATGTCGCAATTCACCGGATCATGCGGGCTCTGCCGGAACACCTGGCGCGATGGGATTTTCTCGTCATAGGAATAAAGTCCCTGATTTGTGGCCTCAGACTTCAGTGACAAAATGCACCGATGGTCCGATTCGGAGCTGGCTTCCATTTTGAAGTTCACCATGCCATCTCGCGGCTCGATCTGCACCGTGACCAGAATCTCATCCACTTCCCGGGAAAATTTCGTCCTCGCCACAGGCAGCGATTCCAGTTGCCCGACTTCGGTTTTTCGCCCTTCCTCCTGTTCCAACTGAAACACCCATTTCGTTCCGTCGGTGATAGACTTTGTCATATTCGTCCGCCTTCACCTACTTCATCAGCCACCGCGTATATTCCGCATCATCGAAGGGATCGCTCGGAATAAACGAGGCGAAGCGCGCCTGTTTCCACTGCCAGAGACAACATTGCTCCCCGGAGCTCGCGATGCCGGCGGACGGGTCATTGAGAGCGACGGCAAAAGCCAAGTCGGCCCCGATCGACAGGGCGGCGCCCTTGGCTTTGATGACCTGCGGCTGTTCAAGTTGACGAAACTCACTGACCCCGGTGAACTCCGGATGCGCGGCAAGCGACTTTCCGTTGAAGCAAACGATCGACAGCGGGATTTTGGCTTCTGACAGTTCGGCCAGCGGCAAGCCTTCGAGATCATCGACGCACAGAAAGACGCGGTGGTAGCGTTTCAGCACATTTGCCTGCAGGTCTTCCCGTTTGTAATATTCATAAATATCGTACGGTTCGTCCAGATCCAGGGTCAGCGCGCCCAGGAGGCGCTCGGTCAGAAATCGGTCATACGGGGAATGGCGTTCCAGATCGACCAGCGCGCGTTCAGCGTAGAAGCGCAGGACCGCAATCTCCCGAGGCGATTCCGGGCGGCCCAAATCCCGTGGGGCGCGCTTGTTAATATTTCCGATCGTTTTCCAGGTGTTCGGGCGCGCGTCTGGAATGGTGCATGTCATGCCGTGGCCGTCTGCGGTATGGTCCGCACGGTATCCCAGCCAAAATATCCCGTCCGGGTTGGCCTTGACGACCTGCCCATACAGGTGCAAAGCGTCGCTGGATGAAGAATGCGCGAGGTCTTTCATAAACGCATGCGACTGGATCCATGGAAAGAGGGGCTTGCCCATACGCTTCGTCAGCCCCGAAAAATACGCGCACTCGAGCGGGATCATCGATTCGATATAACCCGTCCGCGGCTCCCGGTCGGGATTGGCGGATTGGGAATCGCCGGTGCGTGCGACAGGATAGGGGTCGGGGCTGATCATGTCGAACTGTTCGGTCAACAACTGGGTGCTGCACCCGTCGTGATCGTTGGGCAGCGTCGCAAAATTCGTGGGGTTGAAACGCGTGATATTCCTGAAGACCCTGACGTCTGGCGCAATCTTGTGGACCTCGGACACCGCGATCCGCACCAATTCGGCCGTCGCCTGGTGGAACGAATAAAGCCAGTCGCGATAGGCATTGACGCCGTAAATTTCCGGAAACGCCCAGGTCCGGGGGAAATCATCCGCGGCATTGAGCGCTTGGAATCCCCGGATACCGCTTTTGGAATAATCATACAAAGGGATCGAGCACATGGGCGAATGGGCGAAGCCGGTATGCAGAAACCCTTCGTCCTCGTAGCGCATGGCGCAGACCACATCGTGGGGAAAGGTCCCGCCGTTTTCGCGGATCAGGTCGTCGAGGCTTTTTCTGATTGCCAGCGTCTTCGCCTGCCGGGTCGCTTCGGCGCTGGGACTGTCACTCCCGGTCTTCCAGTAAACCGCGATCATGGTGTTCTGAAGATCCCCTTCCTCGCCGGTCAACTGGAAGGATAGGGTTACGTGATCCTTGTTGCGCCGGGTGATCTCCGCAGGGACGATGGTCAGGTGCTGGCGTCCATCGAACAGTTTCCGGGCAACGACCACTTCGGCCTTAGCAACCATGGAAGTGTCGGAAAACAGATACTTGCCGAACGTCGTGTTATCGGTCAGATAAAGTTTGGTGCCCGCATCATACGGGGCATAATGCACCGGCGGATAGATATCGATCGCGTGCGTGCCCGCCGCGAACGGGAAAGTATGCGAATCGATGCTCAGGTCGTTGTAGGTGCCGCCGATGGCGACCGCACATTCGCGCTCAATGCCGTGGCTCTTCAAAACATCGGCCGGAAGACCATGCCTAAAAACCCATGACAGTTTCAGTCCATATTTTCGCGCCAGCTCCAGGTCCTCCTTGACGATATTCCCGTAGAGATCCACTCCCTGAACGCCATGGGCTGCCAGGTCGGCATACGTTGCCGGATTAGGGGGTAAGGCTTTTCCTTTTGCATCACTGGGCCAATAGGAGGTCATCCAGACTTTGGGAAAATTCTTGTTCATTTGTTTCTTGGTTTGTTTTTTTATTAATCGCTGAATTGATATGTTCGTTTCCAGGAAATGGTTTGCCCCGGTGGCAAGCTGATCCGGCAAAACATTTCCGGCGAAACCGCATGGCCCATGCCCCACAGCGCAAAGCGAAAAAGCGGAAAATCAGCGGTTTCGCTGATGGCGATCCCCGAGGGATTATGGCGCAATTCCCAACGGCTCGTCGCATCGGCGGGAATGTTCCTGTTCTGGTGATAAAACCCTTTTCCGGGCGCGACCGTTTCCGGCCAGCAGACTTGGTTGGCGGCGATTTCCAGACCGGGCGAAGTAGCCGCGCCGTCAGCCAGTGGGAATGCTGTGGTGAGGGTATATTCCGGCCCGACGGGATGATTGTCGATGGCGACAAAGTTATGCGTGTATTCGTCCGTCTCGATGGTTTTGCTGCCGGTATTTTCCAGGCGGCAGCTGATGATCAGGCGGTTTTCCTCAACGGCGATCTCCTTCGTCAGTCGGGCCGCGTAGCCGCCGCATGGCATTGGCTTGCTGACAAAGCGCACCGCATGGGGCGCCAGCGTGGTTTCTATCGGGAAGGGCGTGATCGCATAAGGTTGCCCGAACGAATAAGGCTTGTCGTCCGGCCGGGCCAGAAGGCCCACGCCCAACTTTGGAAAAAGCCCGCCCGGACCGGCCTCATCAAATCCAATGGGCGTTTCAATGCCGAACTCGTTGCAGAGTCCGCGTCCGCCGGTCCCCTTTGCCGGATCCGGCGACTCAGACTGGCAGAACGTGTGCCGTCCATCGAGCGTTACCTGAGTGATGAATCCGGTCCAGTCAAACCGGGTCCCCGTATAATGTTTTCCCGGTTCGTCAATCTCCACCCGCAACCGGTCGCTGTGCAATGGAATGTTCACAATAGCCACCTCCAAGTCTCATGCCATACTGCCTTCAGGAAGCCGCCTGAAAACGTTTTTGCAGGCAAATGTCGCGCGACGATCTACCGATCAGAATGTCAAACGCTCCCGGTTCCAGCACCCATGTCTTGCGGGCCGGGTCATAGAATGAGAAATCGCGCGCGCTCAATACAAACTCGATCCGCTGGCTCTCTCCCGGCTTCAGGAACACTTTCTTGAACGCCTTGAGTTCCTTGGGCGGACGCGGCAACGAAGCCTGCGGGTCGCCGACGTAGAGTTGCACGACCTCGGCACCGGCGCGGGCGCCGGCGTTGCAGACGTCCAGAGACACTTTCAGGCGCTGATCCGCGTCCAGCGTGCGTGGCACGCGCAGGCCACTGTATTCGAAGTGCGTGTAGGACAGGCCGAACCCAAACGGGAAGAGCGGCTCAATGTCACGCTTGTCATAGTGGCGGTATCCAACAAAGATGCCTTCCCCATACGGAACCTCCCGCTCGCCGGGGAAATAACCGAAGGCCGGCGTGTCCTCAAGGCGCTTGGGGAACGTGACCGGCAAGCGTCCGCCGGGCTCCGCTTCGCCGAGCAGCACGCGGGCGATGGCCCGTCCGCCTTCCTGGTTCGGATACCAGGCCAGCACGACGGCGGGGACATCCTCGATCCAGGGCATGGTCACCGGCGCGCCGCAGGTGAGCACCACGGTGGTGCGCGGATTGGCCTTCGCCACGGCGCGAATGAGTTCCGCCTGTGCCCCTGGCAGGTCCAGGTGCGGGCGGTCGCAACCTTCCGTCTCCAGAGCCTCGGGCAATCCCACGAACACCAGGGCCGCGTCGCAACGTGCGGCGAGGTCGGCGGCCCGCTTCAGCCCTTCCTCGTAGCCGGCGTTGGCGAGCGGAATGAACCGCATCTTCGCGAAAGCCGCCTCCTGGGCCGGTAGCTTGATGTATTCGACGCGCAGCTGGCACGGCTTGCCGGCTGCGAGGTCGATATCCACCGCGAAACCCGACAACGTAGCGCTGCCCGGCTCCGGCTTGTATGAGGCGATCATTTGCCCGTCGGCGAACAAGCGCAGCACGCAGTTGGGGGCACTGGCGAAGTCGATCTGGTAGCGGCCCGTGTGGGGGACGGTCAAGGTCGTGTTCCAGCGCGCGGAATAGCGCTCCCACTTCTTGACGCCTTCGCAGGGCGTCGTGCCGTGGCGCCAGAAATGCACCTTGCCCTCGACGCGGGTGCCGACCGGCTCGCCGGCCAAATCGAGATTGTCGAAATACTCGGCATACCAGCCGAAGCCTTCCCCCTGCGGTGGCTTCACCCAGCCGACCTTGTTCAGCATGATCTCGTAGGAATGGTCCACGCCGGGCTCGTGCTCGATCTTCACCCGTTCCTTGAGGGCCTCGCGCAGCCCCTCGAGCGGGCCGACGCGATACGGGGTCTTGTTGCTCGCGCTGCTGATCGCCATGGAGGTGGTCTCGGCGGTCGGCCCGATGACGGCGAGGGTGTCCAGTTTCTCCACCGCCAGCGGCAACATCGCGCCCTCGTTTTTGAGCAGCACGATGGCCTCCTCGGCCACGACGCGCGCCAACTGTTGGTGGGCAGGAGTGTTGGCTTCGCCGGCGGCGCGCGGGGCGTCCTCCAGCTTTCCGGCCCGGGCGAGCAGGCGCAGCAGGCGGCGCGCAGCCTCGTCCACCGCCTCCGGCGGGATTTGCCAGTTGTTGACCGCCTCCACCAGCCATGACCCAAAAAACTTCGGGGGGCCGGGCATTTCCAAATCCAGACCGGCGCGCACGGAGGAGACCGTCGTGTGGTTGCCGCCCCAGTCGGACACCACCACGCCGTCGAAGCCCCACTCGTCCTTCAATATCCCGTTGAGCAGGTGATCGCACTCGCTGGCGTAGAGGCCGTTGACGCGGTTATAGGCAGCCATGACAGTCCAGGGGTTGGCCCGTTTCACGATGGTCTCGAAGTGGGCCAGGTAGATCTCGCGCAGGGTGCGCTCGTCCACGACGGAACTGGCGCGGTCCCGGTTGGTCTCCTGGTTGTTGCAGGCGTAGTGCTTGAGCGAGGCCCCGACGCCGACGCTCTGGAGCCCTTCGACCCAAGCCACGCCGATCTCCCCAGTCAGGCAGGGGTCCTCGGAATAGGTCTCGAAATTCCGGCCCGCCAGCGGATGGCGCACGATGTTGACGCAGGGGCCGAGCAGCACATCCTTCCCGTTGGCCAAGGTCTCGTTGCCCAACGCCACGCCGACGCTCCGGATCAAGTCCGGGTTCCAGGTGGCCCCCATGGCGATGCCGGTGGGAAAGCCGGTGGTAGGCTCGCCACCGCCCACGCCGTGCGGCCCGTCGCTCATCATCAGCTCGCGGACGCCCAGCCGCTCGATCGCCTGGGTGTGCCACATGTCCCGCCCGGAAAGCAGCGAGACCTTCTCGGTCAAGGTCATCTGCCGCAGCAGGGCGTCAATCTTCAGTTCCATGTCAGGGTTCAGCATGTTCATCGTGTGGAAATTTTCTTCCGCAGTTCTTATGGGGTTTTTATTTCTCATGGCAACCATTATTTGTAACTACGGCTTCACCAATTCCAGCTTGTAAGCGTGGGGTTGGGGCCGAGCGGCGGCGCGGATTTCTTCGGCCATCTCGCCGAGCTTGGCAATCTGCTCCGCCTCGCAGGACTTGTTTTTCAGGTAGCGCGCATAGTTGTCCACTTTGTATTGTTCCTTGGGGGCGTCCTTGAATTGCTCGGCGACCCGGGCCATGTCTGCTTCCACGCGGGCGCGGACAGTTTCCAAGGCGATCGGGTGCGGCACGTCGCTCAGGTTCCAGAACTCGAAGGTGGGAACCATGCGCACTTCCTGCACTTGTTTGCACCAAGCTTTCACCAACTCCAGAACTCCGGCGGCCTGCCGGGCCTGGGGCGTGTTTTTCTCCACGGCGAGGTTAACTCCCGTTTCCAGCTCTTCAGTTTTGAACCGGCGCACCGGTTCGCCATCGATGGAAAGCTGGTATTCGCCCGGAACCAGCCCGCGGACCTTAAGCATTTCCCGGTTGAGCTCGTCATTGAACGGCACCCAGGCCAGCGCGGGTTCCTGCTCCTTGTCCACGGGATAAGGGAGTGCCTTTTCGATCAACGTAAAAGTCACCTCATTGTTACGGGCCGCCAGTTTCTCCACGGTGGCGTTTTCGATTTTGAGGACTTTGGAGCCGGTCGCGTCAAGGGAGACGCTGGAGACGACAGCAGGGGCTTGCTGCCCTTTGAGGAAGAGGTATGCCATCACAAAATGGCCGAGCGGACTGGCGTGAACCCGGTCGGGCTTGATGAGGCTCATGGCGGGATCTTTGGCTTGGATTTTGGCGTTGAGCGCCCCCATCGAGTTGTGGAAATCAATCACGGAACATCCGGTTTCCCCGGCCAGATTTCGCAGAAACGTCGCGCATTCTCCCAATGCGCCGTTGACGCCGGTAAGAACCCCACCCTGCGGATTTTTGGCGGTTTCATCGTAAATCGACGGAGTGATCAGGATAACCCGCGTCCCGTCGGCCTGGATCCGCTTCACCAGTTTGGTCATGAAACTGCGGTATCCCTCGAGGATGTAGGTGCGCTGGTCGCGCAGTTGATTCGTCATGGGCATATCACCGTAAATCTCCCGCCTCACATCGTTCATTCCTAACATGATGGAAGCGACTGTCGATTTGTGGGGTTTGATGTCCCAGTCGTAGCGATTCAGGGTGCCGTGGGCGTCGTCGCCGGAGTTGCCGGCATTGAAAAAATCAATCTTCCGGTCAGGAAAACGGGTCGCGTAGTAAAGATAGATCCAAGCGTAATAGGTTCCCCCGTGCGTGATGCTGTCGCCCACCGCGGTCCAGCGGTCGCCATTTTGGAACAGGCCGCTCTGTTGCGGGGCTGACGCGGTTGCGGGGTTCGCCAAGGATGCGCCCCAAGGGACGGCGGTTATGATCGCGGCGAGGGCCGACAAAAGTTTTTTGGAATGATACATAAAATGATGGTGTGAATTATCGAGATCGGATTGCTGCGGGAATGGAAACGATCATCATGAAGGCGGGCAGGACGGACTTCAAATGAATTCTGCTCACGGATGTCATGATAGCGCGTTACTTCCGATGCCCGATTGTCAATTTCCCTTTTGCTGGTTTTGCCCCAGCTCCACGCTTCGCAGGATGCCGAATAGTGTGCCGGCTCCGGAGTTTTGGCCCACCGAGAACGTCCCCTTATACGGCAGTGGCATCGCCCCACCCTTCATGGCCTCCAACTTGCCGTTCAAGTAAAGCTTGGCTCCGGAAGCATCGAACACGATCGCCAACTCGTATCCCTTGCCAACTTCCAATCCGGTCTTGCCTTTCAGGATGATCTTCTTGGCGTCAGTGCGCGGCAAGTATTCCAGCCAAAACAACATGGTTCGTGCGTCCACTCCAATGCGAAAGGCCGAAGACTCGAACAGCCCATAGTTCTTCGGGGCCCCTTCGGGCAAGGCCGCCAGGGAGAAGGACAGTTTGGTGGTGAACGGCTTGTCCGGATCGAATGCAACTTTTCCCAAATCCCCGGCGAACCACTGACCGTCGAGTTTCAAGGCCGCCTCGCCGTCCAACTCGGCCGCCACCGGATCCGGCGCGTCCTTGGGTTTGTTCAGGGATAGGATGACACCGCTGACGCTATCGGCCACCTTGCCGTCCTTGAACTCGGAGAAATCCCATCGGGCCAGAGGCGAGGTGGAGTCCTCTTTCTTGACGCCCCCGGCGATCCCTACCACGCCCAGTTGCGCCCCCGTGAGGGCGCCGACAATGTCGATGGACTGGATCGCCTTCGCGGGAAATGGATTGGTCCATTCGGCCAGGAAGAGTCCGACACTGTTCGAGACCCGGTTGTTGCCGGTCCAGCAGATTCTGGCGTTTTCCGGTTTCACAGGCCCGCTCCAGTCATTGATTTCGATCCCGGAATGCAAGGGAAATTCCGCAACCGTTCCATCCTCGTAATGAACCAGATACTTGGCGATGACCGTGCCCTTGGCTGGGACATAGTTCGCGGCGTGGATGAACCAGAGCTTGTCGGCCTTGCGGCCAACGGGCACGCTCACGACCTTGTCCGGCAACTTCAGCGCGCGGTCGGTGGCCCGCAGGGCGATCATGGCCTTGCCGTCGTTTTTTTTCGGAGCGGTGAGGTGGAACGGCACACCACAGAAACGGGTGTTCTCCGGGAATGGCTCGGCGGCGATGGGCGCGCCCGTGCCGTTCACTCGTTCCGTGTGATTGGTCAGGAAAAAGCAGAGGTCAAACTTTCCCTGGTCGAGTCCGCCGCCCTGGCCGTCCTCGGCAACCTCGTCCACGTAGCCCATGTTGGCAAACTTGGCCAAGTCCACGGGGAAATAGTCGTAAGCGTCGCCACGGGGCTTGGCGATCTTCGCGCCCAGGTTCATCGCCAGGGCGGAGACGATCCGGGTGACGCGCTCGCCTTCGGCGGTGCAGGCTTCTTCCCAGGCCAGAGTGTCGAACAGCACCCGCCCCTTCCCGGCAGGGATGGCAACCAATAGCCCCGGCTCGACAAGCAACTCGCCCGCATCCAGGCCCGGCAGGCGCAAGATATGCGTGCCCAGCTTGGCCGTGGGCACGGAACCGCTCAGAAAACCGCCCCGATTCCACAGGTCGAGTTTGGCCCACATGAAGTCCGCGCTGGAAAGGTTGTCCATCAGGGAGGAGTCGGACA
>JBAXXD010000077.1:0-19104 GCA_037128135.1 Verrucomicrobiia bacterium | reverse complement strand
CCGATCCGGATCACCGGCGGCACGCTCGCCACCGGCCTCTCGGGCGGCGACCTCTGGGTCGTCCAGGGCGGCACGGCCAGCGCGACCACGGGTGTCGTCATCGGCTCCCAGATCGTTGACTACGGCACATCGGCCCTCACCAAGGGCGGTGCCCGCGCCCTCTACCTCACCAATACCAACAACACCTACGCCGGCGGCACCTACCTCGGGGAAGGGATCCTCAACGTCGCCTCCGCGGGCTCGCTCGGCAGCGGCGCACTCAACTTCACCGGCCCCGGCACCCTCCAGGCCGCAGGCACCGTCGCGCTCGGCTCCCGGGCCGTCACCATCGGCACTGGCGTGACCGCCACGTTCGACACCAACGGCAACAACATCACCGTGGGCGGAGTCATCAGCGGCGTCAATTCGGGCCTGAATAAATTCGGGCAGGGCACCCTCACGCTCACCGGCGCGAACACCTACTCCGGCACCACCTTGGTGACCGACGGCACGCTCAAGCTCGACTTCAGCGCAGCCGGCGCACCCACCTCGAACATCATCAACCCAGCCAGCCTCCTGACCACCGGCGGCTATCAGGGATTGAATCTCAACGGCGGCGGCGTGAGGACCAACGTGGCGACCACCGCCACGCTCTCCATCCAGGGCAAGGACAACACCGCCAACACCCAGGCCTTTACCGGCTTCTCGCCGCTCGCTACCCAAGGCTCAGTGGCCATCGGGGGAGGCATGACCTACATGAATTTTGCGTCCGGAAGCGGAACCGGCTCGCTCGCCGTGAACATGGGCGGCATCACCTATGGCGGAACCGCCGGCTCTAACTCCCAAGGGTATAATTCGAATAATGGCCTGGACATCACCACAACCGGCAACGTCACGGTCACCACCACCAGCCCCACTGTCAACGGCCTGATCAACATTTCACAGATTACGGGATTTTACACCATGGGTTTTGTCACGTTCAACAAATCGAGCTGGGCGACACTCTCGGGCAACCAAGTCATCTCCATGCCCAACTCGAGCTACGCAGCCACGGCGGGCTCTGTCAGCAGCACGAGCGGGACGCACCTTGATGTCACGGCCAACGCCACCCTCACGAACAACGGGGACGTTGGAAGCGACCTGCGCTTCAACAATACCCTCAACACGCCGTCATTGAACGCCACGCTCACCCTGTCATCCGTGGCCCCCTCTCAACTGGCTGCTGGTGGCAGTATATTGGTGTCCGGCAATGTGGGGGCGTTCGATTCGACCATCACCGGCGGATACCTTGCCGGAAACGGCCGTCGCGCCCTGAACATTTTCCAGTATAACACCGCTGGCTCCTTGGTGATTAACTCGAATATCGTGAACGGCGCGTTCAATAACTCACTCTCCGCCACCGGGCTCAGTAAATTTGGGGCCGGGAATTTGACTCTCACCGCCACCAACGGATATACCGGCATGACCTTCGTGAACGAAGGCACGGTCCTCGCGACCGGCGACTACTCGGCGACTGTCATCAAGGCTTGCACCCTCAACACCGGCACCACGGTGACCGTGCCCGACACCACGGGCATCTACGTCGGCCAGCCGGTCACAGGAACCGGCCTCGGCACCGGCGCGAATTATGTGACGGTCGTAGTGACCGCAATCGTCGGAAACACCGTGACGCTCTCGGCCACCAACGCCACCCCCGGCGCGAGCACCCTCACTTTCGCATCCGGGGGCGCCCTCGGCGGAGCCTATACCGGCGTCTATATCGGCACCAGCGGCACCCTCCAGATCGGCAACGGCACCACCCACGGCTCGCTCGATCCGACCAATACGATCAACAACCTCGGCTCGCTCGTCATCAGCCGCAACGACACCAACACCTTCGCCAACACGATCAGCGGCACGGTCGCCACCAACAGCCTCTCGGGCACCGCCAACATGAACACCCTCGAAATCAAGGGCGGCGGCAACACCACCCTCGGCTACAACGGCACCGTCAATGGGTCCGCGCCGGGTAGTTCAGCAACCTACACCCTGACCGCCCCGGGCAATGTTTACGCGGGCATGCTTGTGACCGGCGGTAACGTCACGGCTGGGACGACCGTCTCCAGCGTCTCGGGATCAACAGTGACTCTGAGCGCAAACACAGGTGGTGCTGTGACGAATGCCACATTCACGACCGCCAACACCTTCGCCGGCACCACCAAGGTTTCCGGCGGCAGCACGCTCACCCTCGGCTCCGCGTTGGCCCTGGGCAACAGCACCCTCGACTACACCCAGAGCTACAACGGCACGTTCACGTTTGGCACCCAGACCGCCGTCACACTCGGCGGGCTCAAGGGCGACCAAAACCTCGCTCTCACCAACAACGCCGCCGCCGCCGTCGCCCTCAACCTGGGCAACAACAACATCGACACCACCTACTCCGGCAACCTCACCGGCACCGGCAGCTCCCTCACCAAAACCGGCATAGGCACCACCATCCTCGCCGGCACGAACTCCTACACCGGCGGCACCACGATCAGCCAGGGCACGCTGCAACTCGGCAGCGGCTCCACCTCGGGCAACCTTTCGTCCACCGGGGCCATCGTTGACAACGGCAACCTGACCATCAACCGCAGCAACGCGGTGATCCAGGGCGTCGACTTCAGCGGGGCGGCCATCACCGGCAGCGGATCCTTCACCCAGGCCGGCACCGGGGCCACCACCCTCAACGCCACGAACACCTTCACCGGCGGCGTCAACCTCAACGCCGGCACGCTCAATATCAATAAAGCGGCGGCCCTCGGCACCGTCGCCGGCCCATTCACCATCAACGGCGGCACCATCGGCAACACCAGCGGCACGTTCATCATCACCAGCAACTATCTGCAAACCTGGAATAACGACTTCGCGTTCACCGGCGCCGGCCTGACCACCGCGGTCTACGACCTGTATATGGGCACCGGGGCCGTGAGCCTCGGCGCGGGGGCGGGCACCTCGCGCACGATCACGGTCAATTCCGGCACCCTCGCCGAGGGCGGCATCATCTCCAATGGCGCGACCGCCAACAGCCTCATTAAGGCGGGCGCGGGCGCCCTGTCGCTCTCGGGCGTGAACACATTCACCGGCGGCGTCACGCTGAACAATGGCACCCTGAACATCAACAACGCCGCGGCTCTGGGTAATGCCACGGTCAGCACCTTCACGATCGCCGGCGGTGCCCTTGCCGATACCAGCGGCGGGGCCATCACCACCACCAACGCGCAGGTCTGGAACGGCGACTTCGGGTTTTCGACCAACCGGTATTTGGCGTCAGCCCTTAACGCGGTCAATGGAGGCGTAAACACAGTCATGTATGCTGAACAAGCCCTGACCCTCAACGGCAACGCCACCCTGGGCACCGCGGCGGGCACCACCCGCACGATCACGTCGGATGGTTATTACAGCAACCTCACCGTCGGGGGCATCATTTCCGACGGCAACACGGCCAAGGGCGTCACGAAGGCGGGCACGGGCCTCTTGACCCTCAACGGCGCGAACACCTTCTCGGGCGGCGTCACGCTCAACGCCGGCACCCTGCAAATCAACGCCGGGGCGGCATTGGGCACGGGCACGCTCACGATCACCGGCGGCAGCCTGGCCCCCAGCGCCAACACGACGTTTAGCAACAACAACGCGCAGGTCTGGAATGGCGCTTTTTCCCTCCGACCCCTCACCTCTTCGAGTAGCTACACCTTGAACATGGGGAACGGAGCCATCACCCTTGCTGGGAATAGCAGCGTGACCGATACCATCGGCGCACTCACCGTGCCCGGGGCTATCGGCGATAGCGGCAGCAATTACGGCGTCACCTGGGTCACGGGCTACAGCTCCACCGCCTCCACCATCACCTTGACCGGCAACAACACCTACGGCGGGCCGACGGTCGTGCAAAGCCTGAATGGCAGCGGCAGCGTCCAACTGACCACGGGGAATCTCACCAACACCTCCGCCGTGACCGTCAACGGCGGCGGGAAATTCAACGTGGGCACCACAGGAGTTGGCGTCACCAATCGCATCAATCCCACCGCCTCCCTCACCCTGGGTGGCAATGGCGGCGGCAGCTTCGTGTTGTTGGGCAGCCAGAACGCCACGGTGAACAGGCAGACCTTCGCCAGCCTCAATATCGGCGCTGGCGTGAACGGCCTCACCACCGACCAGTCCTCCAACATCTCCACGATCACCTTCAACGGGGCGAGCGGGACGAACTACATCCGCAATGTGGGCGGAGTGGTGAACTTCGGGCTTTATAGCCCGAATGGCGCCGCCAGCTTCACCAACACCGTCACCGGCACCGGCAACATCAGCGGTTCAGGGGCCAACGCTATCCTGATCGGTGCCTACTCTATGGGAAATTGGTTGGTCGGTCTCTCTGGCGGCACCTCGGGCACCCTGGTCGCGGCCACGACCACGTCCTCATGGGGGTCGGGACTTAATACCGCTGTGGCTGCTGGTTCCACGGCCACCGGCACGGTGAGCCAGAGCCTCAGTTTTGCGGGTGGCGTGGGCGGCAGCCTCACGCTCCCCGGCGCGTTCACCGTCGAGTCGGGCGGCATTTTGGGGTCATGGCAAACCACCGGTATGACCACGATCACCGGCGGCAGCCTCAAGGGGCGTTCCAGCGGGGACTTGTGGATCGCGCAGTGCACAGATAGTGGTGTCGACGCGGTGCATGGGATGATCATCAACTCCCAAATCCTAGACAACAACACTTCGAGCCTCACCTACGGCGGCGGCCGCGCCCTCTACCTCACCAACACCAACAACACCTACGCCGGCGGCACCTACATCGGGTGCGGCCTCCTCAACAATGGCAACATCCTTAACGTCGCCTCCGCGGGCAGCCTAGGCACCGGAGCCGTCAACTTCACCGGAGCCGCCACCCTCCAGGCCGGGGGCAACGCCGACCTGGGCAGCCGCGCTGTCACCATCGGCACTGGCGTGACCGCCACCTTCGACACCAACGGGAACAATGTCACCGTGGGCGGCGTCATCAGCGGCGTCAACTCGGGCCTGACCAAAGTCGGGTTGGGGACGCTCACGCTCACCGGCCAGAACACCTACACCGGCATCACGTCGTTGCGGAACGGCACCCTCAAACTCGACTTCAGCGCCTCCGGAGCGCCGACCTCGAACATCATCAACCCCAACAGCCTTCTCTCTGTCAGCAGCTTCGTGAACGCTATCGGCACTTCTGACATCGCGGCCCAAAGTGACACCCTCATCATTCAGGGCGCGGCCAACACCGCCAACAGCCAGACTTTTGGCACCACCCCCAGCCCCCTGGGCTTGATGGGCTCGACGTCGATCGGGCGCGGCATGACGAATATGGTTTTTAATGCCGGTTCCGGCACCGGCACCCTCAACGTGAACCTGGGTGACATCTACAGGAATTACGGCTACTTGGACGTCTCCACCACCGGCAGCGTCACCGTGAGCGGCGTCAACCCAAACACCTATGGTGGTGCTGGGATTACCGGGTATCTCAATTCGTTTAACAGCAGCACCGGAGGAGATGTATTTGCCACGTTCAACAAATCAAGTTGGGCGACCGTCACGGCGTCCGGCAACCTCACGGGCATGGCCGACTCCGCCTACACCACCAACAATACTGGCGGCATGGCGGACATCACCACCAGCGGCACACTCCCCAGCGGGAATAATTCAGCGCAAACGTTGCGTTTTAACGACACCGCTAACACCGGCGTCGGCAAGACCGTGACCCTCTCCACCACCGCCGTGAGCCAGCTCTCCTACGGGGGCATCCTGGTGACCGCCCACGTGGGGGCGCAAGACTCGACCATTAGCGGTGGCTTCCTGGCTGCCGTCAACAACGGCCGCCCTTTGAACATCTTCCAAAACAACACGTCCGGCAACCTGGTCATCAATTCGCAGATCATGGACGGATGGAACCCTAGCTTAATCGCAAAGAATGGAGCCGGCACCTTGATTCTCAACGGCGTGAATTCGAACTCCAGCGACTTCTTCGTGAACGAAGGCAAGGTCATCGCGACCGGCAATTACACGGCGAGCTCGGTTCAAACAGTCGTCATCCCCAACGGCGTCGCCGGCTCCATCACGGTGCAAGTGGACGACAGCTCGAAGCTCTTTGTTGGCCAGGTGCTTAATATCTCAAGTCTGGTCGTGCCAAACGGGGGCCGGCAAAACGTCGTGACAGCGATCATAGACGCCACCCACGTGACGCTCACCACCTCCACCGCCTCATTCACCACCAACTCGACAAGCGGCACCTTCCAAAGCGGCGGCGCCCTCGGCGGGTATAACTACGCGGGCACTAGTAAAACCCCGATCGAGTATATTGCCAACGGCGCGACCCTCCAGATCGGCAGCGCCGCCACCGGAAACAGCGGCGGGATCTACCCCGCCATGCAGATCTCCAACCTGGGCTCTTTCATCCTCAGCCACAGCGGCAACTACACCTTCGGCAACCAAATTACCGGCACCGTCGCCACCAACAGCATCTCTGGCACCGTTGGCGCTGGCACAACCGGCTTGAACACCCTCGAAATCACGGGCGGCGGCAACACCACCCTCGGCTCTGACATGGCGGTGGCAGGGACTGCGCTGACTGGCGCGACAACCTTTGTCCTGGGCGCCCAAGGGAATGTTTACACGGGGCAGAACGTCACGGGCACCGGCTTTCAGGCGGGCACGTTAGTCTCCTACGTGGATGGATTGAACGTCTATCTATCCAAAGCCACAACGGGCAACGTCACGACCGGAAACTTCACGACGAACGGCAACACGTTCAACGGCGCCACGACGATCACCGGCAACAGCACGCTGATCCTCGGCTCCGCACTCGCCCTCCAGAACAGCACGCTCCTCTACAATAGCGCCGACAGCGGCACGTTCTCCTTCGGCACCTACACGGCAGCGACCCTCGGCGGGCTCGGCGGCGATAAAAACCTCGCCCTCACCAACAACGCCTCCGCCGCCGTCGCCCTCACCCTGGGCGGCAACAACTTCAACACCGCCTACTCCGGCAACCTCACCGGCAGCGGCGCATCCCTCATCAAAAACGGCATCGGCATCACCACCCTCTCCGGCACGAACTCCTACTCCGGAGGCACGACCGTCAACACCGGCACGCTGCAAATCGGCAGCGCCACCGGCCTCGGCGCCAGCAGCGGCAACGTGACCGTCGCAGCGGGCGCGACCCTCGATTTGAACGCAACGATGACCAACACCAACCCGCTGACCTTGAACGGCGGAGGCTTCAGCATCGCCGCACTCACCAATAGCAGCGCCTCGCCCGCTGTGTATGCCGGCACGGTTGCCATGGCATCGGACACCAACATCGGCGGCAGCAACGGCACCCTGACTCTCAACGGGATCGTCTCGGGCACTTTCAACCTGAGCAAGGTCGGCACGGACACGCTGATCTTCGGAAATGTGGCGAACACCTTCGGCACCGGCAAGACCTTCACCATCGTCGCAGGCACGGTGCAACTCGGCAATGCCGCCTCGCTGGGGGCTGCCACCAACGCAGTCTCGCTGAGAGACGGCGCCGCCCTGGATTTGAACGGCCAGTCGGTCGCGAACACCAACCCCCTCACCATCAACGGCACAGGCATCGCCAGCGGCGGCGCGCTGACCAACACCAGCGCCACCGGGGCAAGCTACGCCGGCCTGATCACCCTGGGCAGCGCCAGCAGCATCATTGCGAGCTCAGGAAACATCACGATATCGAACGCCAGCACGATCACCGGATCCACCTTCGGGCTGACCCTCGGCGGTGCCTATAACGGCAGCCTCGCAAGCATCATCGGCACCACCACAGGCTCGCTGACGAAACAGGACGCCGGCACATGGACGCTCTCCGGCACAAACACCTACAGCGGCAAGACGATTGTCCAGAACGGCACCTTGTCCTTCAGCGTCGGCAACGCCTCCGCCACGGCCAACCAGCAGCTCGGAGCCAACGCCACCCTCGACCTCGGCGTCGCCTCGACCTCTTCCGGCACGTTGAACTACACCGGCGCAGCGGGAACCCTGGCCAAAAATATCAACGCCCTCGGCAATGGCTCGGACACGATCCATAACAGCGGCACCGGCCTGCTAACCCTCTCCGGCAACCTCACCAAGGACGGCACAAAGCTCACGCTGAACGGCGGAACCTACGGCATCACCGTGACCGGCGTCATCAGCGGCAGCAGCGCGGGCTCCGACTTGGTCATCACGGGCGGCACGACGACGCTGACAAACCTGGAGACCTATAACGGCCCGACCTACATCCAAGGGAACGGCACGCTCGTCAACAGCCGCTCCGGCGGAGCGCTCCCGACCGGCACGACGCTCACCATCGGCGGCACCGACAACACGACTGGCACATTCGACCTCGGCGGCAACGCGCAGACCGTCACCGCGCTCAACACCCAAGGCACGGGCGGGGCATTGAACGTGGTGACGAACAACGGATCCAGCAACGCCACGCTCACCGTCACCGGCGGAGGCACGTTTGCGGGCATGATCCAGGACGGCACCAAGAAAACCTCGCTCGCCGTCACCGGCGGCACGTTCATCCTCTCCAGCGCGAACACCTTCACCGGCAACACGACCGTCTCAACCGGCACGCTCGAAGCGGGCGCGGTGAACGCTCTCGCCACCACCTCGGCCATCACCGTCACCTCCTCCGGCACCCTCCTGCTCAGCTCAGGTTCGACAAGCAATTCGACAACCCTGGCGCTGGAAGGCGGAAAAGTGGCGCTCAAAACCGGAACCTCAGTATCCACCTCGCTCGGTGCCCTGACCCTGACCGAGAACTCGATCATCGATTTCGGACTCGCCTCGAGCACCAACATCCTCAACCTCGGATCCGCGACGTGGACACCCGGAAAAACCATCCAAATCTGGAACTGGTCCGGAACCCCGTATTTCGGCGGTGGCACCGAACAGCTCATGGTCAGCGGCAAGAGCGGATGGGAGGATAACCTGAGCAGCATCAGTTTCTACACGGACAGCGGCTCATCGCTGATCGGCGGAGGAGGAGCCATGTTTGCCGGCTACGAGCTGGTCGCCGTCCCCGAGCCCGCCACCTGGAGCTACATGGCCGCCATCGCCCTCGGCGGCGCAGTCCTCCTCATCCGCCGCCGCCGGCTGACGGGAAGACTTAAGTTTTAAGAATTAAGTGAGGACATCCAAACACGGTAGCCCTTCTGCCCTTAAACCTTAATCCTTAAACCTTTTCTCCCCTGTAGCAACTGTGCCGGACGCGCGGAACACGCCCGACACGGGCTTGGCTACAACGGAAAACTCCGAAGGAAAATCCGAGAGGGAGCGCACGCATCCTGCGTGCAGGGTTTGGCATCCTGCCGAACCCATCCTCGCGCCCGCCCTCCGAAAAAGGCTCGCGCGGCACGCGTGTTCTGCGAAAATGCGAGCGTGCTTCCCAACATGGTTCTGATCGGCTTCATGGGCTGCGGCAAATCGTCCGTCGGCCGGCGGCTGGCCGCGCTGACCGGTCACCGGTTTATGGATACCGACGAGATGGTCGCGCAGTCGGAAGGGTGCAGCATCGCGGAGATCTTCGCCCTCGGGGGAGAGGACGAGTTCCGGAAGGCGGAAGAAAAAATTCTGGCCGGTCTTGTCGGGGTGGCCGGGGTCGTGCTGGCGACTGGCGGTGGGGCGATCCTGCGCGAGGCCAACCGCGCGGCCATGAAAAGCATCGGGGTGGTGGTCTGGCTGGACGCCGACGCGGACGCCCTCTTCGAGCGGGCATCCCGGAGCCAGCGGCGTCCGTTGCTGCAGACCGAAGACCCGCGCAAAACGTTCGACGAACTCCTGGCCGCGCGCCGCGAAATCTACCGGGCCGCGGCGGATTTCCGCGTCGATTCCACCGGACTCAGCCATGACCAGGTCGCCCAGAGCATCCTCGACCGGACGATGCACCACCATTCCTCCCATTAGTCCCATCAGTCCCAAGTCGCCCAGAGCATCCTCGATCAGACGATGCGCCACCGTCAGGGAGAACGCGCGCCCGACCGACACACGGAATTTTCTTTCTTGTCGCGGACGGGATGGGGAAGGAAAACTACAGCGGTTATGATCAAGGTGGCGATTGTCGGGGCGAACGGATATTCGGGCGAGGAGCTTTGCGCAATTTTGGCGGGGCATCCCTCGGCGGAGGTTGTGGCGGTGACGTCGCGGCAACATGCGGGGAAGCGGCTCGGAGACGTGCTGCCTCGGCTGGCCGGACGAGGGCCGGTTTCGGCGCTCGAGTTTTCCGCGCCCGCCTTGGACGGACTGCTGGCGTGCGGCGCGGAGTTTTTTTTCCTCGCGCTCCCGCACGGGCTGGCGGCGGAGTTTGCCGCGCCGCTGTGTGAAGCCGGGCGGCGGGTGGTGGATTTGAGCGCGGATTTCCGGTTGCGCGACGCCGGGATCTACAAGGAATTCTACGGCGAGGCGCACGGGGCGGAGCATCTGCTTGCGGGCGCGGTTTACGGGCTTCCCGAGCTGCACCGGGAGGAGATCCGGAAGGCGTCGCTCGTGGCTTCGGCCGGATGCTACCCGACCAGCATCCTTCTGCCCTTGGCTCCCCTGCTGAAGCGCGGGGCCATCGCGCCGGCCGACATCCTGGTGTCGAGCGCGAGCGGCGTGAGCGGTGCCGGGCGCAAGGCGGACCTTCTCTACGGCGAATGCAACGAGAGCCTGCGGGCCTACGGGATCCCGAAACACCGGCACCTTTCCGAAATCGAACAGGAGCTCTCCCTCGCCGCCGGGCACCGGGTCGTCATCACGTTTGTCCCTCACCTCGCGCCGATGACCCGCGGGATCCATACGACGATCTTCGCGCGGCCTGCGGACGGCACCGCGCCTTCGGACATCCTTCCCCTGCTCGAGGCCGCCTACGCCGACGAGCGGTTCGTGCGGGCCGGCACGGCATTGCCGGATACGAAAAACGTGACCGGGACAAACTTCTGTGACATCTCCTCCCGCTACGACGCGCGGACGAAGCGGGTGATCCTGCTCTCCGCCGTGGACAACCTCGTCAAAGGCGCGGCCGGCCAGGCGGTGCAGAATTTTAATTTGATGGCCGGCCTCGACGAGGCGGCAGGACTGCTTCCATGAACAAAATGCGAAAGATCAAAGGCGGGGTTTGCGCGGCGGAGGGATTCGCCGCCGGGGCCACCGGGTGCGGAATCAAAAACGGACAGGTCGCGCGTGATGACCTCGCAATCATTTTTTCCGAAGCCGCCGGATCCGCGGCTGCAACCTTTACCACGAACAAAGTGAAGGCGGCACCGGTGCGGATTTCTGCCGAGCACATGCGTGCCGGTCGCGCGCGCGCAGTCGTCTTGAACAGCGGAAACGCCAACGCCTGCACGGGTCCGAACGGGCTCGCGGATGCGCGGGCGATGGCGTCCGCAACCGCGAAACCCCTCGGCCTGAAATCCTCCCAGGTGCTCGTCTGCTCGACCGGGCGGATCGGCGTGCCGATGCCGATGCCCGCGATCCTGAAGGGAATCCCCGCCGTCAAGCTGAGCCGCTCCGGCGGCACTCACGCGGCCAAGGCGATCATGACGAGCGACACGTTCGCCAAGGAGATCGCGCTCGAGGTGACCACCCACGACGGGCACTTCCGGATCGGCGGCATGGCGAAGGGCGCGGGGATGATTGATCCGAACATGGCGACGATGCTTTGCGTGATCACAACCGATGCGATCGTGGCGGCCCCGGCGCTCCGCGCGGCGCTCCGCGAGTCGGTCGCCGATTCTTTCAACCGGATCACGATCGACGGCGACATGAGCACGAATGATACGGTCATCCTCCTCGCGAACGGAGCGAGCGGGATCCTGCCGTCGCCGAAAATTTTCCGCCAGGCGCTGGATGCCGTGACCCGGGCGCTGGCGCGGATGATCGTCGGCGACGGCGAGGGGGTCTCGCGGTTCGTCGAGGTCGAAGTCCGCCGCGCCGCGAGCCTGCCGGACGCCCGCCGTGCCGCCGAGGCGATCGCAAATTCCACGCTCGTCAAATGCGCCTGGGCGGGCGGCGACCCGAACTGGGGACGGATCCTCGACGCCGTCGGCTACAGCGGGGCGAAGATGAAAGAGGGGAAAACCGACATTTTCTACGACGCCCTCCCGGTGGCCTCGGGCGGAACTGCTTCAAAAACCCCCGCGAAAAAGATCCGCCGGATCGCCGCAAATAAGACGTTCCGCGTGACCGTGGATCTCAAGCTCGGGAAGGCGTCGTATGTCGTCTGGACAACGGATTTGACCGAAGAGTTTGTCCGGCTCAACTTGGGGGAATAAATGAGCAGCGCCCTCACGCCGGAAGCCCGCACCGAAAGCCTCATCGACGCGCTGCCATTTCTCCAGGAATTCCGGGGCCACACGTTTGTCATCAAGTATGGCGGAGCAGCGATGGAGGACGAGCAGATCGTCGAAAAATTCCTTCGCGACGTCGTGTTCCTCGAGGCGGTCGGCATCAATCCGGTCATCGTCCACGGCGGCGGGAAAGCGATCACCGCCCGGATGCGTGAGGCCGGCCTGAAGGCGCGCTTTGTGAACGGCCTGCGCGTCACCGACGCCACCGCCATCGGGATCGTCGAAGAAACCCTCGACAAGGAAATCAACCCGGCCATCGTCCGGACGATCTGCGAATTCGGCGGCCGCGCGGACGGGTTCTCGGGCAAGGCGGTCTTTGCCGCGCAGCGGCTTCCGCCGCAGGCGACGGAGGACGGACAGTCGGTGGATGTCGGGTTCGTCGGAGAGGCGGCGGGCATCGAAGCCGGCGCGATCCGCAAGGCGATCGCCCGGGAGATCGTGCCGGTGATCAGCCCCATCGGCGCGACCAGCGACGGCAGTGTTCTCAACATCAACGCCGACGTCGCCGCCGCCGCCCTCGCCGCGGAACTCCAGGCAACCAAACTCATCTTCGTGAGCGACGTGCCGGGGATCATGCGCGATCCGGAGGACAAAAAATCGATCATCCCCTCGCTCACGGCGGAGCAAACCGAGTCGCTCATCAAACAAAAAGTGATCGCCGGCGGGATGATCCCCAAAGTCCATTCCGCCGCCGCCGCGCTCCGGGCGGGCGTCAAAAAAATCCATCTGATCGGCGGGAATGTCCCGCACGGGCTCCTCCTGGAGATTTTTACCAGCGCGGGCGTCGGGTCGGAAATTGTGCCCTGAACGAAACCTCTCGAGCCAAGCGCGCCCGCCGCGGCCCCCCCGATCAGGACGGCGTGCCATCCACCTCGACCGCCCCGCAAACCCCGCGCCATCCGGAAAATTGCCAGCGGTTCGGGAACCCGCTGCACTGGGCGGGCTTGACCGGCTGGATCCGGCAGTCGCGACCGTCCAGAAAAATGCAGGCGCCGTCCGGCCGCTCGGTCAGCGCGAGGCCGTCGCGCGACGGCCGGAGGCGGGTGAATTTTTCGATGGCCGCCCTTTCCTCCAGCCCGAGAAACCCCGCGAGCTCCGCGATGTCGGCGGCGGTCAATTTCACCTGGCCCGGCCACCGGCAGCAATTCGTGCATCGCTGGCAGAGGTAGTGTTTCATCCGCCGGCGATGTTCTCCCGGTTCGATCGCTTTGCAAGCATGCGCTGGAGGTCGGGTTTCCGGTGTCGGGTTTCCGGTTGATATTTCTGTCCGGTCAGCGCACATTATCAGGTTCTTTTTTGTGAATACCATCCTGCGGAAAGTATTGCTGATCGCCTGCCTCGTGACTGCCGGCCCGGGCTGGGCGTGGGCGCAGGATGCATCGGATCGTTTCCTCCGGGCTTATCAGGATTTTCAGAACGGCGAGAAGCTCGAGCGCGACGGCAACCCGCGCGAGGCATTTGCCCGCTATCAGAGCGCCGCAAAACTTCTCGAGCAGATCGTGAAATCCGATCCGGACTGGCAGCCGCCGGTCGTGGAATACCGGCTGAAAAAGACCCGGGAGAACATCGCCCGCATGGAGCCGGAAATGTCGAAGCTTCCCGGCGTGCCGGAAGGGCCCGAGGGGCCGCTGCCGCAGGCGGATGCGGTCGTCCTCCCGCCGCCGGCCGTCACCACCACAAAACCTCTCGCTCCCTTTCGCCCCGCTCCCGCCGGAACCCAGCAGCCGTCCGCTTCCCAGCCCCCCGGCGATGCGCTCCGGCAGCAGCTCGCGGGGGCCCGCACGGAGAACGAGAAGCTCAAGGAAAAGCTCGCCCGCCAGGCGGCCGAACTTCAGAGCGCCCGGTTCGAGGTGGACAAAATCAAGGTTTCCGTGGTCGAGTTCAAAGCCCAGCTCGCCCAGGCGCAGGATGCCATGGAGAACGCGATCCGGGACCGTGAGATCCGCGCGGCTAAACCCCCGCCGGTCGACAACAAGCGGCTGGACGAGCTGAAAGGAAAAATCCTCGCGGCCGAGGCGGACAACGAGGCGCTGGCCGAAGAAAACCAGCGGCTTTTCTCCAAGCTCGAAAATGCCTCGAAATATATCGCGGCCTCGGATGCCGGGCGCAACACCCTCGACGCCGACAGAAAAAAAATCGCCGGCCAGCGGGACGAGGCGATCGCGCGCGCGAAAAAAATCAAGGACAACTCGGCCGCGATGGATCGTCTCGCCCGGGAGAAAGCGGAGATGGCGGAAAAGTTTTCCCAGGAGAAAAAGGATCTCGAATCGAAGCTGGCGAAGGCCACGGATACCGAGCGCCTCGAGAAACTCGCCGCCGAGAACAAGGATCTCGCCGCGCGCCTCGAGGAGAGCGGAAAAAAGCTCGCCGAGGCCGAAAAAAAGCCGGCGGAGAGCGAGAAGATCCTGTCCGAGCTTCGCAGTGAAATCCGCTCGCTTAGCGACCGGCTGCTCGAGAGCCAGGCGCAGATCGCCTCCCGCGACGACCAGGTCAAGGTGCTCGCCAAACAGCTCGACGAGTCGTCCGGCGAGGCCGCCCGCCTCCGGTTGAACCCGCAGCCGTCGGCGGATGAAAAGCGCACGCTGGTCGAGAACGACCTGCTCCGCACGATCATCCTCCGACAGATCAAGGAGCAGGCGGAGAGGGATGCGGCGGGCATCGAGATCGAAAAGGAAATCCAGACGCTCCAGATCAAATCCGACACGATCGCGAAGCAGATCGATGTTCTCCGCCGTCCGGCGTTCCGGCTCAGCGATGACGAGAAACTTCTTTTCAAGGAGCCGATCGCGGCGCTCAGCGAGCCGGATCCCTCCTCGCTGATTGTCACTCTGGCCGTGGCCAAGCCGGCAGACGGTTTCCCCGTGACGCTTCCGGCCGAGGGGCCGGAGTCGCTTCCCGAAGCCACGCGCGAGATGGTGGACCAGGCGCGCAAGCTCTTCCAGGCCGGCCGATACGACGAGGCCGAAAAGCTCTACCAGCAGATCGTGGCGTCCGCGCCGAACAACTACTTCGCCCTCTCGAATCTGGGCGTCACCCAGATCCAGGCCCGCAAGCTATCCGCCGCCGAGGTGGCCCTGAAAAAGGCGGTGGACATCAATCCGAAGGATGCCTTCGCCGCGACAAACCTCGGGGTCGTCTACTGCAAACAGGGGCGCTTCGATGAGGCGATCGCTTCCCTGCAGGAGGCGGTCGCGGCGGATGAAAAAGACCATATCGCGCAGAACTACCTCGGAATCTGCTACGGGGAAAAAGGGCGCAAGGATCAGGCCGAGGAGGCCTTCAAACGGAGCATCGCCATCCGGGACGAATACCCCGACGCGCATTTCAACCTCGCCGTCCTCTACGCCACCGGCGAACCGCCGTCGCTCGATCTGGCCAAAGAACATTACCAAAAAGCCCTCCGGCACGGCGCCGAACCGGACCCCTCGCTCGAACAGCTTTTCCAAAAGCCGCAGTGATCGCAGGAAGGCACGCGGGAGGAGGCTGTTGAGGGAAAACCACTGTAGGGTTTTTCATTTCACCAAAAAGGAAAATGCAGAGGCAGTGGCTCACGCGGAGCCGCTGATACCATCTCTTTGAGTGGAGTGGATCATTGGCTGGAAGCCAATGCGACGTAGCATCGGCATCTTGCCGATGTTCTGAGTCCATTTGTTTTACAGAGTTGGTATGAGCCGCAGAGAGTTGGAGGGAGATCACCAACCACCCGGAAGATTGCGCGACCTGCTTTTCGTAATTTCCTCTCCTCTGCGTCCCTGCGTCTCTGCGTGAGATTCCATTTCGGTATTTAGAATTAACCACGGAGGGCCCGGGCAGCGAAGCCGGCCAACATTGCTGCGAAAAGCGCAGTCGCGATAACGCTGTGCCAGAGGCGGGCACTGGACCGATCAGGGCCAGCGAGGTAGCGGTAGAGATGAAGAACGGCCGCCTGGGCAAGATAAACGGAATACCCGAGCAGGACGACGAAGAAGGCTAAAAAAACGGGCTTCCAGAGGGCGACAATACAGCCCATGACTCCGAATGCGAGGTTGGCGAACCCGACCTCGAACTGCCAGTCCGGACGATCCGCTTGCCAGCCGAGCCGCAAAGCGTCGGATCGGTGGAAGACCACATGCCGGACGAAGGCGAGGATGCCGACCACTCCGACGCACGCGCCGGTCACGAGGGCAAAGGCCTTAACCGGGTCAGTCGCGAGGTGGAAAAACCCGAAGAAGATACCGAGCGTCGCGATGGCGATTTCTGCGAGATGAAGTGCAAGTGCCATGGGCAGGATTCTATGTTCATTAGAGGTTGTGGAGAGATCGCGCAATATTGGGATTGACGACGCTCCTGGATGGGATACAATAACCATTAGGCTATTTCATTCCATCATCACCATGAAAACCGTAATTTATTTTCTCATTTGTGTGCTGTTTGGGGCTTCCTTACTTGGAGAAGACTCCACGGCTTGGCGCCAGGATGGCAAGCCGGTTGCCGACACTCCTCATATGAAGTCCAAGAATGGCTTTGGCGCACAGCTTTTTTTAACCGAGAGCGCGCAGTTCTTCAAGGATTGGAACAAGCCAGAGACACCGAGCCTGACGACGTTGAAGAATAACAAGGCGCATCGAAACGTTCCGCTTTTTTCGGCGGTTCTTTTCGTCGATCCCGGCACTGATTCCAATGGCTCCGTGGACGTGACCTACGACATAGTCATTCGGAAGCCCGACGGCAGTATCTATGGCGCGCAAAAGGACTTTGTTGGCTTGAAGGGCAAGTGTGTTGTTCCCGCCCACGCCCTCCAGCTTGCGCAAGAACGCATGGGAATTCAGATCGATTCCCAAGACCCGTCCGGCACTTACACGGTCGAAATCACAGTGCGCGACCACATGAAGAAGGTGGAACTTCCATTGAAAGCCACTTTTGAGGTCGCGCGATGAGGCCGGCATTCAGACGGACCACCCAGCTGGGAGCTTTTTGACTGCGACGCCCTCACTATCCGTGGAAAAGCCAGACGGGTCACATCAAAAACAGTTGCAACGCAGCACGTGAAAATGTATGCGTGCGAAATGAAGTTGCGCATTGCGATTGTGATGCTTGCCGCATCCTGCTTTGGCGTTCTTACAAGCGTCCATGCGGAAAGTGATTATGTCGTGGTCGCGTCCAATGCCACTATCCAAGACCCGGCATGGAAGAAGGTTGCGGATGCGCTTCTTCAAAAGCATCATGGCGAACTCGTCACATACGATGGTTCGGTGAAGCAATCCTTGGCGACGCTCCGCAAGCTGCATCCCCTGTACACTTGTTTTGTGGCCAAGCCAAAATCCGTGACGCAGCAATATGTCGCAGACATTCATCAACTCACCCGAAAGTACAATGACGATCCATTTTGCGATACATTTTGGGGCATCCTCACCGGTTATGATGCAGCCAATGCCCTCACCATTGCACAAAACAACGAGCCGCTCACGGTTCGCAAGGTCATCGCAAACACCGATATCGCCTATGAGATGGTTGATGAGGCCATTGTTTACGATGAACAGGTTCAGAATAGAATGATCCGCAAGAAATCCGGAAAAGCTCCCGTCACCATGGAAGGGCCGGATGACACAACTCAAGCCATGGTCGAGGCTCTCAATGAATTCGCCCCTGACCTGATCGTCTCGTCGAGTCATGCAACGGAAGGCGACTGGCAGCTTGCCTTCTCCTATCCAAACGGACAGTTCAAATCAAAGGCAGGGAAAATGACGGGGTATGACACCGACGACAAGGAATTCCCGGTTTCGTCTCCCAATCCGAAGGTTTATCTTCCTGTCGGCAACTGTCTGATGGGCCACATCAATAATTCCAACGCAATGGCTTTGGCCTGGATGAACAGTGTCGGGGTTTATCAGATGATCGGCTATATCTTCGAAACATGGTACGGGTATGCAGGCTGGGGATGTCTGGATTACTTCGTTGAGCAGCCTGGTCGCTATACTTTGGCGGAGGCTTTCAGGGCCAATGATTGCTCCTTGATCCAGCGGCTTCTCTCTTACGCACCACAGGCAGCAACAGTGGAATCGGAACTGAGTGAAAATCCAGAGTATCATGGCAAATTGACCGCCCGGGCCCGCCAGGATGGCATCACAAAAGATGATGTTGAGGGGTTGCTTTTTGACCGCGATGTGCTGGCGTTTTACGGCGATCCTAAATGGGAGGCCCGCATGGCCGATGCTCCTAAGGCATGGAACCAATCTTTGACGGAGTCCAATGGCATCTACACGTTCACTGTCCAACCAAACCGTGGGTTAAAATCATTTGAACCCGTCAACAGGAATGGCTCCCAACGGGGCGGCCGGCCCCTTGTCGAATTCTTTCCCCAACGCTTGAAGGATTTCTCTCTTCTTGATGGCGCCGACTTGAATCCGGTTTTTACCGATGGCTTTCTTCTCGTCCCAAACCCGGGAACCTGTGACCCGTCCAAAAAATACGTGGTGCGCTTCAAGGCAAACCGGATGACAGACTGAACGACAGGCGGGTGTCTTTCACAGGCGGGAATTCCAATACTGCCACGATATTCTGCAAAACTGCCAGTATTGGGCGGGACGCCCATGACCCCTGTTTTGTGCTTTTCGAAGATGCGCCTCTCCGGCGGCCACGATTTCTTTTTGGACGTCCGGGACATTCCCGGATAGGCATTAGGAATGCCAACAGATTCACGCGTCCGGGAGCTGGCCGGGGAGGTGGCTGAGGGGAGGTCGGCCGAGCTGATCGCGGATCTGATCGAGACGGCGCTGGATCT
>JBAXXD010000076.1:0-19382 GCA_037128135.1 Verrucomicrobiia bacterium | reverse complement strand
CGAGGCGTCCGTCGAGAGAAGTCGGACGGCTCGGCGAGCCATCCCTACCAATGATCGGCTCACCAGCTTTCCCCTCACGTCAGGATGTCTGACGGTTTGAGATCGTCATGATTGGGGCAATGTAGGGCCGACGTCCCGTCGGCCTTCGTTGGGCTGCCATCGCGCGAGGGAGACTGGCAGAGGCCGGCGGGACGACGGCCCTACGCGCACATCGTGCGATCAGCGCTTTTTTGGTCATCGAATTTCCACGGGATCAAGGAGTCCTGAGGCAAAAGATTTCCGGCGTTTTTTTTGATTGTCCGGCGGGGTTCCGGACACCGCACGCGGTGGGGGCGCATGCTCCCCGAAAAATTTGCTTGAGGAGAGAACGTGGGCGGGAGAATTTGGGGTGTGTCCATCTATTTTGTCACCTCGGTCGTCGCGTATTTGATCGGCTCGTTTCCGAGCGGATATATTGCCGGGCGGGCGCGCGGGGTGGATTTGCGGATGGCAGGGAGCGGGAACATCGGAGCGACGAACGCGATGCGGGTGCTGGGGAAAAAGTGGGGCTACGCGGTTTTTTCCGCCGATATTCTGAAGGGGGTGCTGGCGGTGCGTGTGGGCTTCGCCCTCGCGGCCGTGCCGCAATGGCGGGGCGCCGACCCGGTGCATGTGGCGGTGCTGGCGGCGCTCTTCGTGATCATCGGCCACAGTTTTCCGGTCTGGCTGGGGTTCAAGGGGGGGAAAGGGATCGCGACCTCCGCCGGCATCATGATCGCGCTTTTTCCGCTGCCCGTGTTTCTCGTCGGCCTCCTCGTCTGGCTCGGCCTGTTTTTTTCCACGCGGTTCGTGTCGGTCGCCTCGCTGGGTTCGGCGGTTGCGCTGCCGTCCACCGCACTGCTCCTGATGTTCTTCGGGGAGCCGGGGGCGATGATTTTTGCGAAGTGCGATCCCGTGCTGGTGGTGATCTCCGGGCTGATGGGAGGGCTTGCGATCTGGCGCCATAAGGACAATATCAAGCGCCTGCTTGCGGGCACGGAGAAGCGGTTCGAACGAAAGCCACACAAATAAATGTTCAAAAAAATCAGCATTATCGGAGCCGGCGGATGGGGGACGGCGCTGGCGGTTCTTTTGGCCGAGCGGCGCGGGCAGATCCTTCTGTGGGGCCACAACCCGCAGGTCGTCGAGGAGTTGGTCGCGAAGCGCACAAACTCCGCGTATCTGCCCGGCGTGCGGATGCCGCCGAACGTCTATGCCACCAGGGATCTCGCGGAGACCCTCGACGCGGAGCTCCTGCTTTTTGTCACGCCGTCCAAAGCCGCCCGCGAGGTGGCCGCGCGCCTGGCCTCGCACGGCCCGAAAGATGGGCTGCCCGTCGTTTCGTGCACGAAGGGCATCGAGCACGATACCGGGATGCTCATGAGCGACGTCATCGGCGAGGCGATGCCGGGCTGCCGGGTCGCCGTGCTTTCCGGACCGAACCACGCGGAGGAGGTCGCGCAGAAGATCCCTGCGGCCAGCGTCCTCGGCTCGCGCCACGCCGATCTTCTCGAGCCGCTCCTGCGGACGTTTTCGCTCCCGAGCTTCCGCGCCTACACGAGCGACGATGTCACCGGCATCCAGCTCGGGGGGGCGCTCAAAAATGTTTTTGCGATTGCTGCGGGAGTTTCCGACGGGTTCAACATGGGCGACAATGCGAAGGCCGGGCTTGTGACGCGCGCGCTGGCCGAAATGATGCGCCTCGGGGTTGCCCTCGGCGGCCGCCAGGATACGTTCTTCGGGCTCAGCGGGGTCGGCGACCTGATGGTGACCTGCTTCAGCCGGCACAGCCGGAACCGCAAGGTCGGCGAGCGCCTTGGCTGCGGCGAATCTCCGGAGGACATCCAGTCCTCGATGAAGATGGTCGCCGAGGGGATCCCGACCGCGCTGGGCGCGTGGCAGTGCGCGCAGCGCCTCGGCATCGAGGCCCCGATCACCAGCCGGATCCACGCCGTGCTCTACGAGGGCAAGGCCCCGCACGAGGCGATGTGGGAACTGCTCGGGCGTCCTCCCAAAGCCGAGCGGGATTCGCACGCGTGATGAAAATCGGCATCGTACGGCGCGGGTATTCCTCGACGGGCGGCGCCGAGGCTTATCTCCTCCGCCTCGCTGCCGCGCTGGAAAACCTCGGCCACGAGCCGGTGCTGGTGACGACGTCCGACTGGCCGGATGCGCGCTGGCCTCACGCCGGGATCGTCCGGCTTGCGGCAAAATCTCCCGGTGGCTTTGCGGCGGCATTTCGCGCCGCCCGCACCGGATGCGGCGTCCACCTCACCCTCGACCGCGTTCCAGGGTGCGATGTTTTCCGGGCCGGCGACGGGGTCCATGCGGCTTGGCTCCGGCGGCGGGCGGCGTTCGAACCGCTCTGGAGGCGGGCCGCACGCTGGATCAACCCGAAACACAGACAGCTTCTCGATCTGGAAAAGCAGGTGTTCGATCCGCGGAACACGCGCGCGATCATCGCGAACTCCCGCCTCGTCCGCGACGAGATCCTCGCCTGCTCGGCATTTCCCGCGGACAGGATCCATGTGGTTTACAACGGCCTTTCCTCGCCCGCGAAGCCGGCCGACCGGGACACCTCGCGGGCGAAGCTCGGCCTGGAAAGCCGGGAGCTCTGCGCGCTTTTTGTCGGCTCCGGTTGGGAGCGCAAAGGCCTGCGCACGGCGATCCGGGCCGTCGAAATGATGAAGGACGCCGCACTGGTTGTCGCCGGGCGCGGGCCGTCCGCCGCCTTCCGGTCGGATCGCGTCCGCTTCACCGGCCCGACGAACGAGCTGGGCACGCTCTTCGCAGCCGCCGATGTCTTTGTGCTTCCGACTTATTACGACCCGTTCTCGAACGCCTGCCTCGAGGCGATGGCCGCCGGACTGCCGGTGATCACCACCCCGGCCAACGGGTTCTCGGAAATCATCGAGCCGGGCGTCCATGGGGGGATCATCCCGGAAGGCGATGCCCGCTCGCTCGCAGAGGAAATCGAAAAATGGCGCGACCCGCAGGCCCGCGCTGCCGCGCGTCCGGCCTGCCTGGCCCGCGCCGCGGAATTTTCCATCGAGCGGAACGCCCGGGAAACCCTCCGGATCCTTACGGGCCTGCCCGCCTGAGCCCGCGCATCCGCCCGGCGCCCGCGGATAGGAAAACCAGCGCGAGAGCGAAAGCCCAGGGGGCGCAGGCGTCCCGGATGTGAAAGACACTCGCGCCGCTCTTGCAAAGCCAGTGCCCACACGGGCGGGTCGCCCATGCCCCTGGGCTTTCGCGTCTCACAAGTTTTCCTCCCAGGTCAGGATGTCTTTTGAAAAACAAATGAGGGAGGAAATTTTGTTTTCGCTGGAATTCCGCGCCGCGCGGGCTACAACTCGTTAAACGATTAATAAAATGCCATCCGACCACAGCAATGACCCCGACCAGTATCTCGACCTTGATGACGACCCCTCCGGGCAGCTTGGGGAGAAAGTCCAGCAGGTGCGTGCGGAGCTTGAGAGTCTGAAACAAAAGCAGGAGGAGATCGAGCGCGAGAAGCTGCGCCTGGAGGAACTCAAGCGGCGCCAGGACGAACTGGATGCCGGCCGCGCCGAGATGCTGGACAAGCTCACCCGCTCGCTGGTTGTCGTCCAGCGCGAGGTCGAGGAAACCCAGAAGCGCCTCGAGCAACTTCACGCGATCTACAACTCGTTCACCCAGCACCTGCGGCATCTCGAGGCGATCAACTCGAGGGGCTGGAGCAACAACGATCTCCCCAGGGAGCTCAGCAAGGCGATCAGCTCGGTCGAGGATGCACGCGCGGAATTCATCAAGGCCCAGGCGAAAATTTCCCCTGATTCCCCCGTCGATTCCCCCGCGTCCCTCGCGTTGGATGGCGATTACGAGTATGAGGAACGGGGGTTCGCCTATTGGCTCAAGAGCGGGTTCGCTTTCACGCTGCCGATCCAGCTGCTGTCGGTTGCCGGGCTCGTGATCTGGATCTGGTTTTCCCTCGCGAAGTAAGAGCCATGTCACGACCGTTCCCCGCCCGATCGAACAAGCTGAGCGCGGAAGAGCGGAGGCTCCAAAGGGAGACCGAAGAGCTCCGCCGCAAAGAGCTGGATCTCGAACACCAGCTCCGGATATTGCCGGCAAAAATGGAGGCGCGAAAAACGAGGGAAAGGGAGCTGGCAAGAATCCGGGCGCACACCTCTTCGCCCGCGATTTCTCTCAACGGCACCCGCGGTGCCCGCAGCCCGAAGCCAACCGGCAAACGCCGCCCCCTGCCCGTGCGCGAACTCCACAACGCGCAGATCAAAGCCCTCGTTCTTTGCCTGATCCTCGCAACCATCGGCATCCTGCTCTGGCGGGCGTTTCCCTGACCCCGATAAAACCTCCAGACCCTCTGTGATTTGTCGGGCTACAGCTTCATCCGCTGGTCGATGAGGTCGGCCAGGAGGCCGATAAAAAGCATCTGGATCCCCGCGAGGACAAGCAGGCCGGCCAGCAGTCCGATGTGCTCCAGAAGCAGGTAGTCGCGGATCCCCTTGAGCAGCCCAACGATCATCAGG
Source organism: Verrucomicrobiia bacterium (assembly GCA_037128135.1). Classification (GTDB taxonomy): domain Bacteria; phylum Verrucomicrobiota; class Verrucomicrobiia; order Chthoniobacterales; family Terrimicrobiaceae; genus QYQL01. The sequence goes on along the minus strand of JBAXXD010000076.1, from coordinate 14,835 downwards.
ATCATAGCCGGCGGCACGAAGACGTTCAGCGGCTTGAAGCACGCGCAGATCCGGATGATCAGGATCGTGAAATTCGTGAAATCCCGCACCGGGTGGATCGAGGATTTTCCCACCCGCTTGTGGTAGTTGATGGGGATAAATTTCACCCGATAATGGTTCGTCAGCATGGCCAGCGTGATCGTCGTGGTGAACGAGAATCCGTCGGGGTAGAGCGTCAGGAATTTGAGCGCGACATCCTTGCGGAAAATCCTCATCCCGGAATTGAGGTCGGGGATTTTCCGCCCGCTGAGATACTCGGCGAGCCGGGTGATGAGCCATTTGGCCGGCCGGCGCAGGAGGGGGATGTGGACGACGTCGCCCGTGCGGGCGCCGACGACCATGTCGAAGTCCGGGGCATCCGCCGCCAGCTTGGGCACGTCCTCGAGCGGGTAGGTGCCATCCGCATCGGTGATGAGAATGTAGTCGTGCTTCGCGGCACGCAGCCCGCTTTTCAACGCCGCGCCATATCCGCGGTTGCGCTCGTGTTCGATGAGCGTGACCGGCAGCCTTCGCGCGATCTCCGCCGTCCGATCCCCGGATCCGTCGTCAATGACGACGATCTCGAGATCTTTGAAATGGGCCCGTTGGCGCGAGAGCGCGGCCACCGTTTCCTCCAGGGAGCGCTCCTCGTTGAAGGCCGGAATGAGAATCGTGACGGAAAGTTCGGATAGGTTCATGTTTTGTCAGGCCGTCTCCTCACCGGAATGGCGGGGATAGACCCAGTAATGGTAAAGGGAGAATTTGACGAGACTCACCCCGCTTTGCACGAAAAAGAAAATGAGGAACCGGGAAATCCGCGAGGTTCCCCATTCCTTGATCCCCGTGAGGGTCAGCAGATAGCTGATCAGCCAGCAGGCGGCCAGGGCAGCCAGATATCTGGGCAGGCAGTCTCTCCACCGGCGCGCGGTGCGGAAATTGAGGTGGTAGTTCCAGACAGAAAAAAGCGCGGTAACGAAGGTGAGGCTGATCGCCAGGGCCGCCCAGGGCGGAAGCCCGGCCCGGCCGGTCAGCCACTCGAACGGCCCGAAATTCAGGCAGACGCTCGCCACTCCGCCCACCCCGAACCAGAAAATCCGCGAGACGAACGATTGCGTTTTTGCCATGAATCTTGCGGAAAAAGAAAATCAGACCCCCGGCAGCCGGATTTTCGGCAGGTCGCGGTTCGTCGAACGGAACCACAGCAGGAACAGCCCGATGACAAAGAAGGCGATCAGCGGGCCCCACGCCGCAGCAAATGGAGACACCCGGGCGCCTTTCCCCAGCGCGATGAAGAGGCTGCTCATGAAAACCAGAGAAAAAAACAGCCCGATCGCCAGAGCCACGCCGCCCAGGATCCCCCGCCGCGAATAAACAATGCCCAACGGCGCGGCCAGAAAAACCACCACCAGGCAGACCATCGGAAGTGCCCAGCGGAAATTCAGGTGCGTGCGATACGGCGCGAGGCGCTTGTCGGGGAAATCGCTGTTGAAAAACAGATAGTCCTTGAGTTCGTTGACAGACAAAAACTCCGGATTCATGACCGAGCTGGAGATCCGCCAGGGCGTCTCCGACCAGCCGTCAATCACCATCGTACTATGCAGCTCGGACTTGACCATCTCGCCTTCCGGGCTCTGCTCCACATAGCGGGCGTTGCTGAGCGTCCACCGTTTCAAGCCGGGATCATAGATCCCCGAGCCCGCATACCACTGCTTGAGGATGTCGCCGTTTTCGCTCTGCTGGATGATCTGGACCTCCCGGAGCGTGCCGTGTTCGACATTGAAGCTCATGACATACCATGTGCGCAGATCCTCCCGGTTGCGGAACAGGTGGCCCCGGATTTTGAAATCCCGCTTCTTGCCGCGCTTGATGTCGCTGAGCATCTGCTTGCGGATCGCCGCCGCGCGCGGCGCCGACTCCTGGTTGAAATACGCCGTGATGGCCGACATCAGGAGGCCCGCGCAGATCAGGGGGACGATGATCCGCGTCAGGCTCAGCCCGGCACCCATCATCGAAATGATCTCGTTCGCCCGCGACATCGCGGTCAGCGAATACAGCAGCGAAAGCAGCAGGGCGATCGGCAGGCAGATCACCACGATCTGCGGAACCTGCGACTTGTAGTATTCCCAAAGAACGTCCATCCCAGCCTTCCCCTGGATAAAATCCTGCAGGTTGTCGCTCAGATCAAAAATAAACCAGATCGCGATGAACCCCAAAAAACAGCACAGGAACGGCGTCCAAAACTTTTTCAGGATGTAGCGGTCAAGAATCGTCATGGCGTTCTGCGGAGCCACGCCCGTGCGTGGCGGATGCCGGCGGCGGAGAATTTTATGAAAATCCGCCACGCAGGCACCCGGCGGACGGGGAGGCTGTGAAAATGGGGCATCGCGAAATGCACTAAACGAATCCGGCGGGTTCGTCGAACGCAAAATCCCAACGCAAAATCCCGTCCGGGCAGGATCGAGTCGGCTCTATGGATCCGCTTTACTTTGCCGCAGGGAGATTTCTTGGAGCGGCGACTTCGAGGCGCTCGAGAATCGCGGGATAGGTGGTGCCGGTTTTGGCATCCGGCTGGTGGGGATCCACCATGTCGTGGGGGACACCGGCGGATTTCGGGAACTCATACATCGTGACGCGGCCGGGGTTGTGCGCGGCCCATCGCCCAGCGAGTTCCCGGGTGAGTGCGTTGTTCGCCGCGATGTCGGTCGCGGTGGTGAGAATGTCGAGACGTCCGGCCTGGAGCGGGCCGATCCCCGCACGGACATCGCGCGAGAGCTGCACGGTGTCCGCCATGCAGCGTGTTCCGTAGCGCGGGTAGGCATACGGGGGGCCGGGGATTTTTTCCTGGAGCCGGTCATTCCACCATTTGTAAAAGTTCGGCGTTTTCGAGAGGACGGCGGACAGGGCGTCAACGGCCGGGACCGGGTAGCCGTGGAGGCCGAAGAACGGCGACATGATGAGCACGGATTCGATGCCCGCCCGGTTTTCCGCCATCCAGGCTGCGGCAACCGCGCTGCCAGAAAGCCCGACCACGGACACTCGATCCCCGAGGCCTGCGGCGATGTCGAGCCCCAATGCAGCCTGGTCGAGGAGATCCTGCCCGGATTGGAGGCCCTGGATGTCATTCATCCGGTCGGCATACCCGGCGTGGCGCGCACGTGGGATCACGACGTTCGCGCCGGATTCGAAAAGAATCCTGCCGAGCGGCACGAATTGTTCCGGGCAGTTCGTGAGTCCGTGGAGAAGGACAAAGGCGCGGCCGGTTTTCTTTCCGTGTGTCAGCATCCGGCTCCGGCCCTCCGGACGCAGGGGAAGCACCGCCTCAGCGTTTTCTACGGCCGTAAATTTTTCCAGCGCCGCGACGTAGCCGGATGCCGGCCGGGGGACGGAGGAAAATTCCGGTGGGAGGAAGAGCCAGAGTCCGGCGGCTGCCGCGATTCCCGCGATGACCAGCCGGCGCTTCATCTGCGGAATTTCGGCGCCCAGGTCGGCTTGCAGACCGCCCGGACGACAAACGCGGATCCGAGCAGGATGAGGAACAGTGAAAGAAACTGCCCGCGCGTGAGGGCGAGCGTGAGCGGGGCATCCGGCTCGCGGAACATCTCGCCGATGATCCGCAGAATCGCGTAGGCGATGAAGAAGACCCCGGTGATCACGCCGTCCGGCAGTCGGCACCGCGTGCGCAGCACCCAAAGAAGAAAAAAAAGAACGCCCCCCTCGAGAAACGCCTCGTAAATTTGCGACGGGTGCCTCGGCGAAAGCGCGCCGGCGAGGTATTCGTGCAATGCCGGCGAGAGCCGCACATTTTGCACGATGTCACCGGCCGACGCCCATTGCGGGTTGATCGCGCGGGCCCCGGCGACCGCCGCCGCGAGTGCCTCCGGCGGCGCGGCGTAGAGCTCCTTCGGAAACTGGACCGCCCACGGCACGACCGCAACCCGCCCGTAAAGCTCGCCGTTGATGAAGTTCGCGACCCGGCCGAAAAACAGACCGATCGGAACGGCCGCGACCAGATTGTCCCCGATGTTCAGCCAGGAAACATGCTTCCTCCGCGAGTAGATCCACGTGAAAACCACCGTTCCGATCATCCCTCCGTGGCTCGACATCCCACCGTCCCAAAATTTGAAAATCACCAGCGGGTTCTCCGAGAACGCGGCCCAGTCGTAAAAGATCATGTAGCCGAGCCGCCCGCCGAGGATCACCCCGAACAGCGCGACCCCCGTGATGAAATCCCCCACCTGCTCAGGTGCCAGATCCGAATACCCGCGCCGCGCCAGCCAGATGCAGAGCCAGTAGCCGGCCACAAACGCCGCCACATACGCGAGCCCATACCAGCGCAGCCCGATCCCGTTCCCGAACTCCAATAGAAACGGGCTGAAATCATGGATGTAATACCCAAGCATCACAGCCGCCCAAGATCGCGCCCGCTCCCCGCCATGACAATCCAAATGCGCATCCAAATGCGCACTCTCGGGAATTTCGCAAGCATGACGATCTCAAACCGTAGAAGCGGCACGCAAGCGGCAGGATGCCGCTTCTACGGGTTTCCATCGCAACGATTCGGGCCCTGCGGGGCCGGAGGGGCGAATACGGAGAATTTGTGTGGGGAGATCTCGAACCGGCAGGGGAGCTCGCCGGCAAGCTCGCCGTCAAGTTCAACCGGCACGCGGGCCTCGCTACGGACGGTCATCGCGCGGGTTTGGAAATACTCGACGTCGGGAAGACCGTCGTGGCTGCCGAACGCGACGGCTTGGAAATACCGGACGACATCCCAGTGGCTCTGGTTTTTGAAAACGAGCACATCGAGGAGCCCGTCATCGAGCCGCGCGTTTTTAAAGAGGACGAACGGGCCGCCGTAAAGCCGTCCGTTGCCGACGAGCACGAAGCTTCCCTCGCGGGGGGCGGAATCATCGGGCTCGATGAGGAGCGGCGGCGGAGCGGCCGACGCGACCTGGGCCAGCGTCAGGAGGTAGCTCATCGGACCGAGGGATTTTTTGGATTCGGGGGTCGTCTGCCGGACGACCTCGGCATCGAGTCCGACCCCGGCGAGCTGGACGAAACACGAGCGGTTGGCGAGCGGGAGATCCAGGGCGCGGAGGTGTCCGGCCTCGATGACATTCCAGGCCGCGCGGAGGTTGTTCTGCGGGATGCCCAGCTCGGTGGAAAAAACATTCATCGTCCCGACCGGGAGGATCCCGAAGTGCGCCTCCGAGCCGGCGACTCCGTTGGCGACTTCGTTGACCGTGCCGTCGCCGCCCGCCGCCACGATCACGCCGAACCCCTCGTCCACCGCGGCGCGGGCGATCGCCCGCGCCTCGCCCGGGGCCGAGGTCGCACGCACGACGGCCTGCAGCGAAAGCTCCTGGATTTTTTCCCTCAGGGCACCGGCCCGCTCCCCTCGCGCGGCCGGATTCAGGATCACAAGAACTTTCTTCACATTCAAAAAGAGTGCTATAGCTTCCTTTCGTGCCGAAGTTTGCCAAGCCAATTTTAATCGCCGCGGGAGTTTTCCTGCTTGCTTACGCCCTGGCCGTGCTCGGGCTGAACATTTACCTGCAATCGCAGGAGCTTCAGACGCGCATCCGGGAAGCGGCCCTCGCCGCCCTCGGGAAGCCGGTCGCGATCCGAGGAGTGCATTACGCGCCGTGGTCCGGGTTCACGGTGAGCGGCATCACGATCCCGCAGGCGCCCGGCATGCCGCCGGTCTTTGATGCCGACTCGGTGAGTTTCCGCTTCGCCTTTTTTTCGCTCCTGCAGGGCAGGCTGACGGTCAAGGAAGTGAACATCAACGCCCCGGTGGTGATCTGCCAAAACCCGCCCGCTCGGAAATCCGACGGGGCCGCGGAATTTCCCTTGGCGTCACCGGTCCCGACGCCCGCCGACACCCTGCCACCAGGCACGGTGGAAATGACTGCCCGAACGCCACCGGAGATCCCCTCCGGGCCGCCGATCGAAGTCCGCCGCATCAATGTGAGAGACGGGCGCGCCCAGTATTACGACTCGAAGGGCGGCCTCATTTTTGCGGCCGAGGGAGTCCGGATCGCGACCGAGGTACTGCCCGACGGACGGGTCGCCGGAAATTTTGACATCGAGGAGGCGAGCGCGGGTGCCTTCGTGCATCCGCAGCGGATCACCGGGACGTTCACATGGAAAGCCGGCCGCCTCGTGATTCCGGATCTCCGGGGCCGCCTGTCCGGCGGGAAGCTCACAGGCACCTTCGAGCTTGATCGCGCCAGCGAGTTTTCCGCGACGGCAGCATTGGATGGAGTCCTTCTGAAAAAGCTCGCCGAGGATGCGGGGATCAGCGCGGATGGAGCCAAGGGGAGCCTCTCCGCGAAGGGTTCGATGCGGGGCATTCCGGGAGCACCCGCGAGCGTGACGGGCGCGGCGGAGATCGCGCTGCAGGAGGCGCGGTTCGAACCGATCGACCTCATCCGGCAGATCGGCGACCTCATGAACATCCGCGAACTCCAGATGCTGGAGCTCAAAACGGCCGGGGCGCGCATCGCGATCCGCGACCAGCAGGCGAACATCGAAAGCCTGGTCCTCGAATCCGAAAACCTGGCCATCGATGCCACCGGCCCGGTCGGGTTCGAGGGCAAGATGAAGCTCCGCTCCAGGCTGCACCTGAACGAAAAGCTCCGCAAAGACCTCGGCGGGCTCCTCGGCGACCATTTGCAGGATTCCGAACGCCCCGGCTGCCGGCAGATCCCGTTCTCCGTCACCGGAACAATCAGCCGCCCGAAAACCGACCTCCTCGACAAACTCACCGGATTCCGGATCGGCCAGGATCTCGGCGGGCTTCTCAAAAATCTTTTCCGCCCCCCCCAAAAAGAAAAAAAGGAAAAGGAGCCCGCGAAGGAGGCGAACTGATGCGCGTGATCGCCGGCGAAGCCGGCGGACGCCCATTGCAAGCCCCTCCGGAGGGTGTCCGCCCGACGATGGATCGCGTGAAGGGCGCGGTTTTTTCCAGTATGGGCGACCGCGTTCCCGGCGCGCGGGTTCTGGATCTCTTCGCGGGATCCGGAGGGATGGGGATCGAGGCGCTGAGCCGCGGGGCCGCAAGCGCGACGTTCGTGGAGTCGGACGCGCGCTGCGTCCGCTGTGTGAAGGAAAACCTCCGGCGCGCGAAGGTCGGCGGAAGCGTCCAGACGATGGACGTCTTCCGGTTTCTCGATCTTTACGCCGGCGAGGAAAGCTTCGACATCATTTTCGCGGATCCCCCGTATGCCAAGCGGCCGGGCGACCCGGACCACGCGGCCACGCTGGCGGCCTCGGAGAAACTCGCGGCCGCGCTTTGCCCGGGAGGCGTCTTCGTCCTTGAGCGACAGGCGGGCGGAAAACTGCTTGCCAGCCCGCTCGCAGCCGGGCGCTCGAAATCTTACGGCGGCAGCGAAATCCTCTACTTTTTCAAGGAATGATCCCGCTCATCCGGCTGGTTTACAACCTCGTCTTCCCGCTCGTTCTCGTGCTGATGCTTCCCGGCTTCCTGGTCCGCATGGTGAGGCGGGGGAAATACCGCCACAAATTCTGGCAGCGGTTCGGGATCTACTCGCCGCGCGTGCTCGAAAAAATCCGCGGCGGCGGGAGGATCTGGGTGCATGCCGTCAGCGTCGGCGAGGTGCTGGTCGCCCTCAAGCTCATCCGGGCGCTTCGCGAGGAGGACCCCGGACGCGCGTTCGTGCTCTCGACCACGACCTCGACCGGATTCCAGCTCGCCGCGCGCGCGAAATCCCAGTGGCTGGAGCCGGTTTACAACCCGCTCGATTTCTTTTTTTCCGCCCGGCGTGCGGTGCGGACGATTTGCCCGGAGATGCTCCTCCTGGTCGAGGCTGAGGTGTGGCCGAACATCGTCTGCGAGGCGCGTGCGGTCGGCGCAAAAGTCGTACTGGTCAACGCGCGGCTCTCCCCGCGCTCGGAAAAGCGGTTCCGCGCGGCGCGCTGGATCACGGCGCCCGTCTTCAACCAGCTCGATCTCCTCTGCCTGCAGGAGCCGGACGACGTTGCCCGCTGGGTGGCTCTGGGAGTGGATCGGCACCGGCTCACGGTCACGGGCAGCATCAAGTTTGATGACGGCGCGATCCGGCCGCCGAAGGATTTCCGCCCGGTGCTCCGCGCGATGGGGATCCCGGACGGCGCGCCGATCCTTCTCGGAGGCAGCACGTTTGAAGGCGAGGAAGCCTTGCTGGCTTCGGTCTTCTCCGTGCTTCGAAAATCCCGCCCGGACCTCTTTCTCATCCTGGTCCCGCGCCACTTCGAGCGCGCGGCCGGCGTGGCTTCGCAGCTGGAAAAATCCGGCCTGCGGGTCGCGCGGCGCACCCAGCCCGCGCCGGAGGGCCGTCCCGACCTCCTGCTCGTGGATACCACCGGAGAACTCCGCGACTGGTATGCCTGCGCCACGGTCGTCTTCGTCGGCAAAAGCCTGTGCGCGAAAGGCGGACAAAACCCCGCCGAGCCGGTCGCAGCGGGCGTCCCGGTCGTCTTCGGACCGAACATGCAAAACTTCGCAACTCTCGCGGGACAATTCCTCCGGCACGGCGGCGCGCTCGAGGTCTGCGACGAGGTGTCCCTCGAAGCCGCCGCCGGACGCCTGCTCGACGACCCGCAGCTCCGTGCCGCGATGGCCGACCGCGCCGCCCGGTGCCTGGATGTCCACCGCGGCGCCACGGCAAGAACCGTCGCAGCCCTCTCGAAAGAATGAATTTTCGGGTTTCTTTTTTTCCCGGCAGCGGCTTTGCTCTGGCGCGATGAAGCTTGATATTCCCTCATTGGAGTTGGCGGCGCGTGATGCGCGCGGGTTGGCGATGGATGCGATTGCCAAGTGCAAGTCCGGGCATCTCGGTCTGCCCTTGGGCGCGGCCGAGATCGGGGCCGTCCTTTATGGTCACGCGCTGAACCAGAACCCGGACGAGCCGCGCTGGCTGAACCGCGACCGGTTTGTTTTGTCCGCCGGCCACGGGAGCATGTTCCTCTACAGCTGGCTGCATCTTGCCGGCTACGACCTCCCGCTCGATGAGGTGAAAAATTTCCGCCAGCTCGGCAGCAGGACGCCCGGACATCCGGAGTTTCATGAGACGCCGGGTGTCGAGGCCACGACCGGCCCGCTTGGTCAGGGGGTTTCGAACGCGGTCGGGTATGCGGTATCTGCAAAAATGTGCGGGGCGCGGTTCAACACCGCCGAGCACGCGATCTTCGACCACCATGTCATCGTGCTCGCTGGCGACGGATGCCTGCAGGAAGGCGTGTCGCAGGAGGCCTCCGCGCTCGCGGCGCACCTCGGCCTCGACAACCTGATCCTGATTTATGACGCGAACAACGTGACGCTCGATGCCATGGCGCCGGTGACGCAGAGCGAGGACACGGCCGCCCGCTACCGGGCCTACGGCTGGGAGGTGCGGGAGATTGACGGACACAGCGTGCGGGAGGTCGCGGACGCGGTGGAGAAGGCCAAGGCTGCGACCAGCGGAAAGCCCCAGCTGATCATCGCACGCACGCTCATCGGAAAAGGCATTCCCGAGGTATCGGGAACCAACAAGGCCCACGGCGAGGCCGGCGTCAAATTTGTCGCCGCGTCACGCGCCGCACTCGGCCTGCCGGATGAGACGTTTTTCGTCGCGCCGGAGACCCGCGCGTTTTTTGCCCGCCACAAGGCGGATCAGAAGGCCGCCTATGCCGAGTGGCAGAAGAAATACGTGGGATGGCGAGCCGGCAACGAGGATCTTGCCAAGGAACTCGACGACGCGCTGGCAGGAAAAACCCCGGATCTTCTTGCGGCGATCCCGCCGTTTGATCCGGCCTCGAACATCGCCACCCGCAAGGCCGGAAGCGACATCCTCCAGCCGGTCGCCCAAGCCATGCCGCTCGTGGTCAGCGGGAGCGCCGACCTGCACGGCTCGACCCTCAACTACATCAAGGACGGCGGCGACTTCAACCGGGAGAACCGCGGGGGACGCAATCTGCATTTCGGAATCCGCGAACACGCGATGTGCGGGCTCATGAACGGGATCGCCTACGACGGGATCTTCCGCCCGAGCGGCGCCACGTTCCTCGTCTTCAGCGACTACGGCCGGCCGGCGATCCGCGTCGCCGCCCTCTCGAAGCTGCCGGTGGTTTACATTTTCACCCACGACTCCATCGGGGTCGGCGAGGACGGCCCCACGCACGAACCGGTCGAGACGGTCGCCGCGCTGCGCGCCATCCCGGGACTCGATGTCATCCGGCCGGCCGACCCGGAGGAGACAGCCGGCGCGTTCGCCGCCGCATTCGAAAAGACCGACGGCCCGACGATGCTCGTGCTGTCCCGGCAGAACCTGCCGACCCTGAGCGACATTCCGGTGGACATCCGCCGGCAGGGCGCGTTCCTCGGCGGCTACATCGCAAAAAAGGAATTGGCTCCGCTGGATCTGATCCTGCTTGCATCGGGCAGCGAGCTCCAGCATGCGCTGAAGGCGGCCGGCGATCTCGGGCCCGGCACGCGCGTCGTCTCGATGCCGTGCTTCGAGCGGTTCGAACGCCAGAGCCCGGAATACCAGGCTGCGGTTCTTCCGCCCTCGTGCCGGAAGCGCGTCTCCATCGAGGCCGGCGTATCCGACCCCTGGTTCCGGTATGTCGGGCTCGACGGACGCACCGTGGCGGTGGACAGGTTCGGGCTCAGCGCGCCGGGGCCGACAGTCATGGAGCAGTTCGGCATCACGGCCGCCCACCTCGTCGAAGTCGCGAAGGGCCTTTGAGCCTCAACCGGGGATCGTCTGTCGGTTCATCAATCGGGTTGGATGAGCAAAGGGAATTTGACAAATCTCCGATCGCATCCGCTGCTTGACGGCAATCTGTTGTAGCATCAATGTAGAGACATGACCGCAACGATTCAGAAATGGGGAAACAGCTTGGCTTTGCGCATCCCTCTCGCCGTGGCAAAACAAATCCGGGTGCGGGAAGGCGATGCCGTCACGCTCAAGGTCGGCGCGGCCGGCTTGGCGGTGAAGCCTGTTCCCAAACGGCCGGGCTTGGATGATCTCCTGTCGCGGGTCACCCCGGAAAACCTCCACCAGGCGACCGGGTGGGGGGCGGACGCAGGCCGGGAAGTGGTGCCGCCATGAAAAGGAAAATGCCACAGGTGCCGGAACTCGGTGCCATCGGATGGCTGGTGTTTGATCCCCAAGCGGGCCGGGAGCAGGCCGGCCGCCGCCCCGCCCTCGTGCTCAGCCACACGCGCTACAATGCCAAGACAGGGTTGGCAGTCTTTTGCCCGATCACCAGCCGGGAGAAAGGCTATCCGTTTGAGCTGCCCTTGCCCGCCGGTCTGCCCGTATCGGGCGTCGTGCTGTGCGATCATGTGCGCTCGCTGGATTGGCAGCAGCGGGAATGGCAGCCCATCTGCAAAACGCCTTCAACCGTGGTGCAGGATGTGCTTGCACGGATGCTGACACTTTTCGATCTGCCGGAAATCTGACCTTTGTTTTGATGAAATTCGCTCTTCTCCTCGAATCTCTGATCCTGACCATCCGGGAGAAAAAGATCCTCTTGGATGCGGATCTAACACTCATCTGCGGCATGCCCACCAAAGCCCTCAACCAAGCCGTGAAACGCAATGCGGAGCAGTTCCCAGCGGATTTTCTATTCCAAATCTCTCCCGATGAAAAATCGGAGGCGGTCACAATCTGTGACCACATCGCCCGCCTGCTTTTTTCCTGAACCATGAACCCATTTGATCCGGAGTTGATCCGCCGCAAGGCGGAGGAATTCGAGACGGCGGCGCTGCCGGACATCCTGCGCTGGGCGTGGGAGACATTCGGCCGGCGGGCGGCGATCGGGACGAGCTTCCAGGGCGCGGGGCTGGTGGCGCTGCACACCTCTTATCAAAACGGATTCCGCTTTCCGGTCTTCACGATTGATCCCGGGCTGCTCTTTCCGGAGACCCTCGAGCTGAAATCGAAAATCGAGGATCTTCTTGGCATTCGGATCGAGTCTCTTGTTCCCGAACAGACCGTCGAGGAGCAGGAGGCGGAGCTCGGGCCGGAGCTGTGGAAATCCAAGCCCGACCTCTGCTGCGCGCTCCGGAAAGTGATCCCTCTCCAGAAAAAGCTCGCGGAACTCGACGTGTGGATCACCGGAGTGCGCCGCCAGCAGGGCGCGTCGCGCGACGGCGTAAAAATCGTTGAGCTCTACCACTTCGACGTCCTGCGCGACCGGTACATCATCAAGCTGAATCCCATGGCCAACTGGACGCGAGATCAGGTGCAAGCCTATACCGCCGAACATTCCCTTCCGGTGAACTCCCTCGCATCGCTGGGATACCGCTCGATCGGGTGCCGGCCGTGCACCCGGCCGGTCGGAGACGGCGACGATGAGCGCGCCGGACGGTGGACCGGATTCGACAAGAGCGAATGCGGGATCCATACCTTCCTCGGCAGCAACATCTGACCCCCGCACGAGGGCTGGCATGCCTTCGGTTCCGTGAATCCCCTTCCCTCCGCGAGCAGTTGGTTTTATTGAGGCCTCCACTTCCGGACGGATCGGAGACTGTCCCCGCCGATGGTTTTCGCGTGATTCCTTCCGCGTCTTCGGGTTTCATGGGCGGGTATGGCAAGCACGTTTGGAACATTGTTTCGGATTTCGACCTGGGGCGAGTCGCACGGCGGCGGCGTCGGGGTGGTGATTGACGGGTGTCCTCCGCGGCTTCCGCTTTCGGAGGCGGACATCCAGCGGGATCTCGACCGGCGGCGTCCGGGGCAGAGCGACATCGTCACGCCGCGCAAGGAGGCGGACGCCTGCACGATCCTCTCCGGGGTCTTCTGCGGGGTGACCCTCGGCACGCCGATCTCGATCATGGTCCGCAATACCGACGCGCGCCCGGAGGCCTACAGCGAGATCAAAACACATTTCCGCCCATCGCACGCCGATTATGCCTGCCAGGAAAAATACGGCGTGAGAAATTGGGAAGGCGGCGGACGCGCCTCGGCACGCGAAACAATCGGACGCGTCGCCGCCGGTGCGGTCGCAAAAAATGTTTTGCACGCACTGTGCCCGGAGATCGAGATCCTGGCCTGGGTCTCGGCGGTTCACGACATCGGGTCGTCTGTGGATCCGACGACCGTGAGTTTCGAGGAGATCGAAGCGAACGCGGTGCGCTGTCCGGATGCGGGCGCGGCGGCGGCGATGATCGCGCGGATCCAGCAGGTGCGCGGCGAGGGCGACAGCGTCGGCGGCGTGATCGAGGCGGTCGTGCGCGGGTGTCCGCCCGGGCTGGGCGAGCCGGTTTTCGACCGGCTGGAGGCCGACCTTGCGAAGGCGATGCTCAGCCTGCCGGCGACGAAAGGCTTCGAAATCGGCTCGGGATTTTCCGGTTCGCGGCTCCGGGGCTCCGAGCACAACGATCCCTACAAGATGGAGGGCGGGCGGGTGAGGACGACGAGCAATCGATCCGGAGGGGTGCAGGGAGGGATCAGCAACGGCGAGCCGGTGACGTTTCGGATCGCCTTCAAGCCGACCGCCACGATCTCGATGAGCCAGGCCACGGTGACTGTCGGCGGCGAGGATTCCACGCTCGCGGCTCGCGGCCGTCACGACCCCTGCGTCCTGCCCCGCGCGGTGCCGATCGTCGAGGCCATGACCGCGCTGGTGCTCTGCGATCATGCGCTGAGGCAGCGCGCGCTGGATGCCCTGCCACGATGACTTCCCTCAACCTGGCCTCTCCGTTCTGGCAGGGAATGATCTTCCTTTTCGCCGCCCTGCTGCTGCTCTGGGAAACCTGGGGCGGATGGCGGCGCGGCGTGATCCGCAGCGCGATCCACTTCTCCGCGTTCGTTTTTTCCGGGATCCTCGGGATCCTTGCCGGACAGGCGACCGCGTTTGTGGTCGAGAAGCCGATGCCGGGATGCGGATTTCTTTTCGGCGCGCTGGCGGGCTCGCTGGTGACGCTGGTCGTCCTGGCGCTGGCTCTCTTTCTGGGAGCTGTTCTTTTCAAGCGCACCGCGCACCAGCCGCCCGGACTGGTGCGCGTCCTCTACGGTGCCGGCGGCGCGTTTTTCGGCCTCTTGACCGGTCTGGTTCTTCTCTGGGGCGGGATCACGATCATCCGAACCTTCGGAGTCGCGGCGCAAATCGCGATGGGCAACCGCCCGAATTCGGCCTCGCCGCTCGCGCGGACGGCGCTCACTCTAAAAGATTCCCTCGAACTCGGCCCGGCCGGCAAGGTCCTCGAGTCGGCGGACGTCCTCCCGCCGGAAATCTACGCGATGATCGCCCGGATCGGCAGGCTCACCTCCGACCAGGAGGCGATGGCGAGGTTTTTGGATTATCCCGGCGTCCAGGAAATCATGCAGACCCCCCGGATGGCCGCCCTGCTCAAAGACCCCTCGGTCGCCCGCGCGGCCGAACAAAAAGATTTTTTATCCCTGATGCAAAACAAAGCGCTCTTCGAGGCCGTACAGGATCCCGCCCTCCAAAAACAGCTCTCGGAATTCAACCTGCAAAAAGCGCTCGATTACGCGTTCCCCTCCGAACAATCTTCCCCGTCACATAAAAAAAAGCCATGACCGAATACCTTGCCACGATCGGCCTCGAAGTTCACGTCCAGCTCAAGACCCGCAGCAAGATGTTTTGCTCGTGCGCGGTCGAGTTCGGAGCGGATCCCAACACGAACGTCTGCCCGGTCTGCATGGGCCTCCCGGGCGCGCTGCCGGTGATGAACGAGGAGGCGCTCCGCCTCACCGCCCTCGCCGGGCTCATGCTCGGCTGCGAAATCGGCCCGGTCTGCAAATTCGACCGGAAAAACTATTTTTATCCGGACATGCCGAAGAACTACCAGATCAGCCAGTATGA
>JBAXXD010000075.1:0-19427 GCA_037128135.1 Verrucomicrobiia bacterium | reverse complement strand
CCATCTATCGGGCCTTCTTCAAAGCGGGATACGCAAACTGATCTCCCTTGCTTAGTCAGTGCGAATGCCGTTGGCGGCATTCCCTCATGATTTGCGCCAGCGCGCGGATCAGGGAAACCCGAGGGATCTTGATGCCGCGTTGGCGGGATGATATCATGCCTCAGGGTGCATTTTGAATAGAACATCTTCCCGCGCGGGCGATCAGACACACGCTTTATGAAAATTGTTTTTTGCGGCACGGGGGACATCGGCCTGCCCGCTTTTTTAGCGTTGGCGGATTCTCGCGCGCACGAGGTGGCCGGCGTGATCACCCAGCCCGACCGTCCGGCCGGGCGCGATTTGAAGCCCCGCCCGCCCGCCGTGAAAACCGAGGCGCTCGCACGCGGGATTCCGGTTGTGCAGCCGGAGCGGATCCGCAAAGATTTTTCCGCGTTGGCGGGGTGGGCGCCGGACGTGATGGTGGTGGCGGCCTACGGGCAGATCCTTCCGCGGGAGGTCCTCGACATTCCGCGGTTCGGATGCCTGAACCTGCACGCTTCGCTTCTGCCCCGGCATCGCGGAGCATCGCCGGTGCAAGCTGCGATCCTCGCGGGCGACGGGGAGACCGGGATCACGGTCATGTATGTGGACGAAGGGTTAGACACCGGGGACATCCTGCTCGCGCGCGGCATCGCGATCCTGCCTGGCGAGACGGCCGGTGAGTTGCACGACCGTCTGGCCGGACTCGCGCCCGCCGCGATGCGCGAGGCGCTTGCTCTTCTTGCCGACGGCACCGCGCCGAGAACCCCGCAGGATTCCTCGCTCGCGACTTATGCGCCGAAGCTCGGGAAACTGGACGGGCGGCTCGACTGGACTGCGCCCGCCGGAATGCTCGCCCGGAAGGTGCGCGCGATGAACCCCTGGCCCGGAGCATCCGTGCGGATCGGCGGAGCGGTTTTGAAAATCCATTCGGCGGCAGAGGCGGAGGAATCCGGCGCGCCCGGCACGGTTCTTTCCGCGGGCCCGCACGGGATCACCGTGGCGGCTGGGGAGAGAAGCCTCGTCCTCCGCGAAGTCCAGCTCGAGGGACGGAAGCGGCTGCCGGCGGCGGAATTCCTCCGGGGGTTTCCGCTGGCCCCGCAAACGAAATTCGATTTGTCCTTTTCAGTTTCGCCGTGATCGGGTTGGATGCAAGGCAACCCGCATGTCCACTCCGTCCATCCCGCGATACAAACGTGTTGTTCTGAAGCTCAGCGGCGAAGCATTGCGCGAGCCGGGAAGCCGCGACAACATCTCGCCCCAGATCGCAGCGAAGATCGCCGAGCAGATCGCGGAAGTTCAGAAGATGGGAGTCGAGCTTGCGGTGGTCGTCGGGGGAGGCAACATCTGGCGCGGCCTCGCGGCCAGCCACCGAGGGATGAACCGCACGACCGCCGACTACATGGGCATGCTCGCCACGGTCATCAACGGCCTCGCCCTCATGAGCACGCTCGAAAGCCTCGGGGTCAGCGTCCGGGTGCAGACCGCGATCCAGATGCACAACGTCGCCGAGCCGTTCATCCTCCGCCGGGCCATCCGCCATCTCGAAACCGGACACGTCGTGATCTTTGTCGCCGGCACGGGGAACCCGTTTTTCTCGACCGACACGACCGCCGCCCTCCGCGCGAACGAGATCGGCGCCGGCGTGATCCTCAAAGCCACGAAGGTGGATGGGGTTTATGATTCCGACCCGGTGAAGAACCCGGACGCCAAGCGGTTCACGCACATCACCTACAGCGAAGCCCTCTCCAGGCGGCTCCAGGTCATGGATTCGACCGCGTTCAGCCTCTGCATGGACAACCGGATGCCGATCATTATTTTTGATATGAACCACCCCGACAACATCCGGCGCGCGATTGTCGGCGAGAAGGTCGGGACGCTTGTTTCGGAAAAACCGGAGGACGCGCCATGAGCCGCGACGAGATCGTTTTCGAAGCCGAGGAGGAGATGGAGAAAGCGGTGGCGTTCATGAACCATGAGTTCCATTCGATCCGCACCGGGAAGGCGTCGCCCGCACTCGTCGAGAACCTCGACGTGCAGGCCTACGGCACGACGATGAAGCTCAAGGCGCTCGCCCTGATCACCGCGCCCGAGCCGCGCCTGCTCGTCATCCAGCCGTTCGATGGCTCGACGGTCCGCGACATCGAACGCGCGATCAACGAGTCGCGCATCGGCATCAACCCGCAGGTGGACGGAAAAATCATCCGCATCCCGATCCCCGAGCTTTCCGAGGAGCGCCGCCGCGACCTCGCGAAGACGGTCAACCAGCTCGCCGAAGAGGGGCGCGTCCGGATCCGCTCGATCCGCCGCAGCGGCATGGACGCCGCCAAAAAGCTGGAAAAAGCCGGGGAGCTTTCGGAGGACACGCTGCGGGACACGGAGGCGGAAATCCAGAAGCTCACCGGCCGGTTCGTTGCCGATCTCGACAAACATGCCGCCCACAAAGAGGCGGAACTGATGAAAATATGAAACCGATCCTTCTCTCTCTTCTTCTGGCACTCACCGCGACGGCCGTCCGAGCGGACGTCGTCCGCCCGGCCCCGGAATTTTTCTGGGTGGATTCGACCGGCGCGCGCAAGAGCTCGAAGTCCTTCCTCGGGCGTCCGGTGATCCTGCTCATTGCGGACTCCCCGCGCGAGTGGGCGTTCCGTTCGCAGGTCGGCCAGCTCCAGAAAATGTATGAGCGGCTGGCTGCGGTGAAAGCGGTCTGCGTGGCGGGGTTCTCGCGCGAGCCGGGCGTCATCCGCTCGAACATCCCGTTCGTTCCCGCCGCCGACGGGCCGCGGGCGTCGTATGACCTGCAGGTCGAGCGCGGGTTTGCCATCGCGGTGATCGGGAAGGACGGAAACCTGGATTACAGCGGGCGCCAGGTTCTTCCGGTCCAGCGGATCTACGACATCCTCAACAATTCCTTCGCCGTCCAAAAAAACTTCCGGAGGCCCTGAGGCCGGGCTTTTTTTAATAAATTTCATGCGCGTCCGAGTCGAATTTTACGACACCCTCCGCGAGCTGGCGGGATGCCACGAGTGGTCGCCTGATCTGGCGCCCGGCGCGACGGTTGCCGAGCTATGGGATCTTGCGCGGCGCGCCTTCCCGGAGCTCGCCGGTTTTCCCGGGGCCCCGGTCTTCACGGCAGGCCTCGATTACGTCGAGACGACCCACGTCATCCGCGAAGGCGAGACGATCTCAATCCTGCCCGCGCCCATGGCCCGCTGAGTCCCCCCGGTGATGCCTGCCCGCGCCCTCCTGATTTTTCTTCTTGCCGCCGGGCTTCTCCGTCCGGTCTGCGCGGTGACATTTGAGGATCTCAACGCCACGTTCGGAATCCCGATCTGGGCGGATGACAACCTCTGGGACGACGAGGCGGCGGAGACCGCGAAGCGGCTCGGCTGGCCGGAAGAATCGAAAACGTCAACCGACTCGAGCTTCCGCAAATATCCGTCCGCAGGCGAGCTCGTCCTCGGGGCGCGCCCGTATTCGCTCGCCCTCTACGGAGAGAAAAATCTTGCCGGTGCGATTTCGATGATGTTCGCAAACAAGGGCGATGCCGTGGATTCTTCCCCCGCGGAATTTCTCGATGCCAAAGGGGCCAGAGAGAGGACGAAGGCGATCCGGGATTTCAAGACGGCCATCGTGAAGGACAAGCGCCAAATCGAGGGAGCGCTGGCGGCATTGCTCGGCCAGCCGGCCGCCGACAAATTCGGTCAGGGCAGCCAGACGCGGGAATCGGTGAAGCGCTGGGACTGGAACGGTCACGCAATCCTGCTTGCCGCTCCGCGCGACGAATACGCCGCCGTCCGGATCCTGCCGTCCGCCGTCGCCGATCTGCAGGGCAAGTCCCGCATCCCGGATGTCGAGCTTCGCGAGCGCCTCGCCGCCCGCATCGAGAGGCGCCCGAACGGCGATGTTGTCCTCAAGGATATCCCGATGGTGGATCAGGGACCGAAAGGCTACTGCGTGCCGGCAACATGGGAGCGCGTGATGCGCTACATGGGGGTTCCTGCCGACATGTATATCCTCGCCATGGCTGGCGACACGGATGCCGGCGGCGGCACGAGCATCCAGGCGATCGCAGCCGGTGCCAAGGAGGCGATCTCGCGGGGGGGGCGCCAGCTCGTCTTCGAATCGGGAAAGACCAGCACCCTGAACATCCGGAAGTGCATCAACCGCGGGCTCCCGGTCATGTGGGCGGTTTGCGTGGATCGCCCGTTCGACCTCAGCCTCTCCGCCCGCACCAGGGAGCGCGAGCAAATGTCCGATCCCCAAACGTGGAAAAAACAGCTCGGCGACGCGAGGAAGGCCGCGAAAAAAATCAAGAAAAACCCGCTCGCCGGCCATGTGCGGATGATCATCGGCTACAACGAGACCACCCGCGAGATCGCGTTCTCCGACTCGTGGGGGCCCGGATTCACCGAGCGGTGGATGACCGAGGAGGAGGCTGAGGCGATCAGCCAGGGCGGGTACCAGTTCATCAATTTTTAAATATCACCATGTCGAATTTTGACCGCGAGGAGGCCCTCGCACTTTACAATGTGGACCGCTGGGGCGGCGGGTATTTCGGGATCAACAAATCCGGGAACGTCGTCGTGAAGCCGAAGCGCAACGGCGAGAAGATCGACCTCATGGACATCGTGGGCGAGGCGCGTGCCCGTTCGCTGCAATTTCCGCTTGTGGTGCGGTTTCACGACCTTCTGCGCGACCGGGTCGAGGTGCTCAACGCCGCGTTTGCGGAGGCGATCACGGAGGCTGGCTACGGCGGCACCTACCGCGGGGTTTTCCCGATCAAGGTCAACCAGCTCCGCGAGGTCGTCGAGGAGATCATGGACGCAGGGGTGCCATGGCATTTCGGCATCGAGGCGGGAAGCAAGCCCGAGCTCCTCGCCGCGCTCTCGCTGCACTCGGATCCCGAGAGCCTCGTCATCTGCAACGGATACAAGGACACCAGCTTCATCCGCAACGCGCTGCTTGGACGCAAGCTCGACAAAAAGGTCATCCTCGTCGTCGAGAAGCTCGAGGAGCTCGCCCATGTGCTCCGGGTTTCGAAGGAGATGGGGGTCGAGCCGATGATCGGGCTCCGCGTGCGCCTGCTCTCGAAGGGCGCGGGCAAGTGGGCGACGAGCGGCGGAGAAAACGCGAAGTTCGGACTCTCGACCGCCGACCTCGTCGAGGCAAGCGACCTGCTCCATGCAGCCGGCCTCGCCCACTGCCTGAACCTCGTCCACTTCCATGTCGGCTCGCAGGTCCCCGATATCCGCACGATCAAGCGCGCGACCCGCGAGGCCGCACGGTTTTATGCCAAGCTCTCGAAAATGGGCCACGCGCTCGGCTACCTCGACGTCGGCGGCGGGCTCGGCGTGGACTACGACGGCTCGCGCACGACATTCGACAGCTCGACAAATTATTCGCTCAACGAATACGCCCGCGACATCGTCTATACCGTCCGGGAGGTCTGCGATTCCGAGTCGGTCGCCCACCCGACGCTCGTCAGCGAGAGCGGGCGCGCGATCGTCGCCCACCATTCGGTGCTCATCGTGGAAACCTTCGGGGCCATCGAAAAAAACAACCGCAACGACGAGGTCGTTCCGGCCCCGGACGACCCGCGGCTCGTGGGCGATCTCCTCGAGATCCGGAA
This sequence comes from Verrucomicrobiia bacterium, assembly GCA_037128135.1. GTDB lineage: Bacteria > Verrucomicrobiota > Verrucomicrobiia > Chthoniobacterales > Terrimicrobiaceae > QYQL01. The sequence goes on along the minus strand of JBAXXD010000075.1, from coordinate 13,777 downwards.
CGACCTGAACAAAAAGAACCGCCTCGAGAATCTGCACGACGCGCAGGAAATCCGCGACCGCGCGCAGTCGATGTTCGACCTCGGGCTTCTCGACCTGCGCGCCAAGGCACGGATCGAGACAGTCTACTGGCAGATCGCCGAGGCGATCGTCGAAAACTTCCGGAACATGCGCTACGTTCCGGAGGAGGTCAAAGAGATGGAGGTCGCGCTCGGCGACCAGTTCCTCTGCAACTTCTCGGTCTTCCAGTCGCTGCTCGACCACTGGGCGCTCGGGCAGCTCTTCCCGGTGATGCCGATCCACCGGCTCAACGAGCTCCCCGACAGGAACGCGACGCTCGTGGACATCACCTGCGACTCGGATGGCAAGGTCGCGAAGTTCGTGGACTTGCAGGACGTCAAGGAAACCCTGCCGCTCCACCGGTGGCGGCCGGGCGAACCCTATTTCATCGGGTTCTTTCTCGCCGGCGCCTACCAGGACATCATGGGCGACCTCCACAACCTCTTCGGCCGGGTCAACGAGATGCACATCTACCTCGATGAGGACGAGGACACCGGCTACTACGTCGAGGAGGTTCTCCCCGGAAGCACGGTCGGCCAGGTGCTCTCGCTCACCCAGTGGGACGTGAACGAGCTCGCCCGCCGGATGAAGGCCCAGACCGACGCCGCCATCAAATCCGACCGCCTCAAACCCAGCGAGGCGATGCGCCTGCTCGACGAATACGAAAAGAGCCTCACCCAATACACCTACCTCAACTTCGACGACCAGCATTGATTCTCGAACGCATATGAAAATTTCGCTCAACTGGCTCCGCGAGTTTGTGGATTGTCGTCTGGCCGCCTCCGAGCTCGAGGCGTTGTTCCGGCGGGCCGGCATCGAGGTCGCTTCGGCCGAGCCGCGCGGCGCGGGGTTCGACAAGGTCGTCGTCGCGCGGATCCTCGAGTCGAACCCTCATCCGAATGCCGACCGCCTGAGCGTTTGCCGTGTGGACGATGGATCCGGCACGCCGCGGCAGATCGTGTGCGGGGCAAAAAACTACAAAGTCGGCGACAAGGTTCCGCTCGCTTTGCCCGGCGCAGTGATGCCCGGGGACTTCAAGATCAAGGCCGGCAAGCTGCGAGGGGTCGAGAGCGAGGGGATGATGTGCAGCGCGAAGGAACTCCGCCTCGCGGAGGATTCCGACGGGCTCCTGATCCTGCCGCCCGATGCCGCCGTGGGCACGCCGATCGGCGACCACTTTCCTCCCGACGTGCTCTTCGATCTTGAGATCACACCGAACCGCGCGGACTGGCTGAGCCATCTCGGGATCGCACGCGAGATCGGAGTTTTCACCGGCCTGCCCGTCAAGCCGCCCGCATTTCCCGGGGTCGCGTTCGCGCCCGCCGGGGACGCGGTCGCCCTCGATGCGAAGGAGTGCCCGTATTACACGCTGCGCAGGATCCGCGGGGTCACGATCGGGCCCAGCCCGCAATGGCTCTGCGACCGCCTCACCTCGGCCGGACTCCGTCCGATCAACAATGTCGTGGATGTCACCAACTACATCCTCCTCGCTCTCGGCCAGCCGCTCCATGCGTTTGACGCCGGAAAAATTTCTGGTCCTTTGCGCGTGCGGCGGGCGGCCGCCGGGGAATCTTTCCGCGCGCTGGACGGCCGCGACTATTCGCTGTCGGAGGATTTTCTGGTGATCGCCGACGGGGCCCGTCCGGTCGCGCTGGCCGGCGTGATGGGAGGCGAGGATTCCGGCGTCACGTCCGGGACGACCGATCTGTTGCTGGAGAGCGCGGTCTTTGATCCTGCGTCCGTTCGGCGCGCCTCGCGCTTGCTCGGGCTGATCAGCGATTCGAGCTACCGGTTCGAACGCGGGGTGGATCCCGAGATGGTGGCGTCCGCCGCCGCGCTGGCCGCCGCGCTGATCGTTCAGGTCGCGGGCGGCGTCGCGGAGGATGTCATCCTGGAAGCCGGAACCCGCTGGAGCCGGCCGGCGATCCCGCTGCGGCATGCCCGCGTGCGCTCGCTGCTCGGCGCGGATCTCTCCGACGAGGAAATCGAGGGGGCACTCGCCCGGGTCGGCCTCGAAAACCTGTCGTGCGGCGACGGGAGTTCGACATGGTCGGTGCCGGGGTTCCGCCACGAACTTTCGCGCGAGGTGGATCTCATCGAGGAAGTCTCGCGCGTGGTCGGGATCGAACGGATCCCCGCGCGCGCCGCCGGGAGCTTCGCCTCCTCGTCACGCGCCGATGCCGCCTACGATTTTTTGATGGGCAGGCGGCACGCGTTGGCCGGGCTCGGGTTCCACGAGGCCCGGACGAGCACGCTCGTCTCGGCCGCGGACGCCGCCTGGTTCGGCCCAGCCGTCGAGCTGAAAAACCCTTTTGGCGACGACCAGTCGCGTCTGCGCACCAGCCTGATCCCGGGGCTGCTGGCCGCCCTGAAGCGCAATCTCGACCTGGGCGCGCAGGGCGTGCGCCTCTTCGAATGCGGCCGGGTCTTTGCGCCGTCGGGCGAGGCTCCGCGCATCGCACTCGTGGCGACCGGAGAAACCGCGCGTGCCGATTGGCGCGGCGGATCGGCGCGGGACTGGGACGTCTTCGACCTCAAGGGCATCGCGTGCGAACTCGCCGGACTGGCCGAAAGCGACTTCGCCCCGCTTCCGAATCCCCCGCTCCCGTTCAGCGCCGCCATGGAAGTTTTTAAAAACGGCGTCCGCATCGGTCTGCTGGGCGTACTGCATCCGGGCGAGGCGCGGAAGCTCGGTGCCCGCGCACCGGTGGCCGCCGCGGCGTTCGATGCCGCCGCCTGGCAGGGGGCGCTCCCGCCCGCCGCCGCCGCCGCCCCGCTCCCGAAATTCCCCTGCTCCTCGCGCGACATCGCGATGACCGCCCCGCTCGATCTCGCCTACGGCGACGTGCGCGACGCCGTCCTCAATCAAAAAGAACCGCTCCTTACCTCGGTTGCGCTCTTCGATCTCTTCACAGATCCCTCTGGAAAAAATCTTCCTCCCGACAAAAAATCGCTCGCAATTTCCTTGACATTTCGCTCGCCCGATCGGACTCTGACAACAGAGGAAGTCACCGCCTCCACGGATCGCTTGAAAGCCGGATTGCGAGAGCGCCTGAAGGTCGATTTCCGCTGATGGATCTTTTAGAATTTCGCGGCGGGACAGAGGTTCAGCCGCAACAGATTTGCCCTGCTGTGTTCGCGATTAGACGTCGCAAACTCCCGAACCGATAATGAAATATCAACCCGGAGGCTGGGCCTTCCGGCGCAATGACACGCCTTCACTGGAAGTCAGCGCGCAGGCGGGCGGTCATCCACCCTATTACCAGGGAACGGGAAATGCTTCGAAACGGCACAAGCGGGGCAAAATTTTCAAGCCGGACGATCCCTCAGGGGGCCGTCCGGTTTTTTTAGTAGAGTAGAGAGACCCAGACGGAAGGAGATGAGCGAAGGCCAATGACCTCCGTGGGGACTCCCCCTCATCGAATAGGACGTGCGGATTGCCCGCATCCGGCTCTCAGAAATAAACAGACGATAAGCGGCCAGCGCAAAACAGGGAGCAGGCATCCCGCCTGTGAAAGGCACTCGCACGCGTTTGCAAAGCCAGTGCCCGAACGGGCGGAAAACCAGCGCGATAGCGCATTGTAAAAAGGGGAAGACGAATGTTTGGTGCAGGGAGCACAACCGAAACGAAGTGAAGCATCGCCCGTTCTCCTTGGTCGCTGCGAAGTACAGTTATTTCCAAGAGGTGGTCTCACGCGGACGTGGAGTTCACAGAAGAAAACCCGTTTTCGGTTTTACCGCGCAGGCGGGGGCGCTCCGGGCTCGCGGAACGTGATCCGGCCCTTGGTTAGATCGTAGGGCGAGATCTCCACGGACACGGAGTCGCCGGGGACAATGCGGATGAATTTTTTGCGCATCTTCCCGGAGATGTGAGCGAGCACGACATGCTCGTTGGGAAGTTTCACATGAAACATCGTTCCCGGAAGCACATCCACAACAACTCCCTTGCTTGTTACGCAATCGTCTTTGGCCATGTGAGAGGACGGATTATCAGAGTTCTGCGAAAAAATCAACCCGCGCGTCGCCGCCCAAATCCACGGAAGATCGAGTCTGGAGAAACACGTTGCTTCGCTGCGTTTCGGTTGTGCTCCCTGCACCAAACATTCGTCTTCCCCTTTTTACAATGCGCTATCGCGCTGGTTTTCCGTGTTCCTCTCTCGCGCCTGGCTCCGACGGGCATGTAGCGGAATTCTGAAAGTATATCGTTCTCGATGTTCTCACGATGATGCCCCTGCGCTCGCAGCCTCATGGGAAGCCGGTCCCCGTTCCTTTTCCTTCTCTTACGTGACGCGGATTTGGATTTTCTCTGTTTAATTTTCCCCGGGCGCACCGCCGCCCCCCGCCTGCCGAAAGGCTCGCCATCCGCAAAACCCCATCCCGCACACCAGCCAAACCATTTACAAATATTGTATCACCTGGGACATTATTTGTAAATTCCTTGATGGGGAGAAAGCGCACGGATGCCTGCAAAATGAGCCATCCACAATAAACTACCCAGTAGAATCATCTGGATTGCATACAAATATTGTCCCAGGTGGGACATTATTTGTTAACGTCCCTGGCGGAGTGGAAACGGGAACTGGGGGCGAGGATGGGGCCGCATTTGAAGGGGGCCGCCTTGTTGAGGGCGACATTCCGCGAGCAACATCCTGCGACGCAAATCACGTAAGAACGCAGGGGACAGGGGGAGGCTCGACAGACGATAGATCAAGGGAGGGGCTCGCCCCCTCGGTGCCCTTGCTGCGGCAGAGCGGATGCCGGGGGCGACCTGCCGCCGTTCATTGCGCTTATGCACGGATCAGGGCGCCGAGCCGATCGGAGGTTCGCCGAAAGTGTGTCGCCGAAAGTGTGTCGCCGAAAGTGTGTCGCCGAAAGTGTTTTCGGATCCGGTCGTTCCGGTTTAAATGGGAGCCGACGTGCCGAAGCCGAAAAGAAAACCCGTGCGACAAAAAAAGAATGCGCCCCCGCGGCGGAGGCGGCCGCGTCGTTTTTTCCGGGGTCTTTTCAAGCTGGGTTTTGTGACGGCGCTTCTGTGGGCGTCCGTCGCGCTGGGGTATTATGCCTGGGCTCGGTGGTTTGACCTGCGGGCGATCCACGACATGGACGAGCGCTCGGTGGTCTATGACTACAAGGGGAATATTTACAGCCGCCTGGCCGGTGAGAACCGCGTGGTGGTGCCGTTCGACAGGGTCTCGAATTTTTTTGTGAACGCGCTGATCAGCCGGGAGGACACGCGCTTCTACCGGCATCATGGGGTGGATCCGATCGGGGTCGCTCGCGCGGTCGTGCGCAACCTTTTCCTCGGGGGCTTCCGCGAGGGCGCGAGCACGATCACGCAGCAGCTCGCGCGGAACAGCTTCCCGCTCGGCGGAAAAAACCTGCACCGCAAGCTCATCGAGGCCGCGCTCGCGTTCCGGATCGAAACCGAGCTGACGAAGGAGGAGATCCTCGAGGCCTACATGAACCGGATCTATTTCGGATCGGGGACCTATGGGATCGAGGCGGCCAGCCAGGCGTATTTCGGCCGGCCCGCCTCGCGGCTGCCTCTGCACGAGGCCGCGACTCTTGCCGGCCTGATCCGCAGCCCGAACCGGTTTTCTCCGTTCAACAACCCGCAGGGCGCCCTCCGCGAGCGGAACACCGTCCTCAAGCGGATGAACGACATCGGGCTCATCTCGCTCGCGCAGCAGAACGAGGCGTCGGCCGAGCCGCTCGTCACTTCGTCAAAAATTAAAATGTCTCCGGAAGACAACTGGGCGATGGACGCCATCCTCCGCGATCTCGACCTGGTTCTGGATCGCGGCCAGATGGACGGCGGTGGGCTGAAGATCCAAACGACGATCGACGGGGGTCTGCAGCGTGCGGCCGAGGAGTCGGTGGCACGGCGGCTGCGCGAGATCGAGGAGCAGCCGGGCTACCCGCACCGGCCGGCCAGTGCGTTCGACGGGCAGGTGCTCGACGGAGAAAAATCCGCGCCTTATTTGCAGGCCGCGGCCGTGGCGATGGACAACGCGACCGGCGGGATCCGCGCGATTGTGGGCGGGCGCGACTACGGGCGCAGCAAGTTCCACCGCGCGCTTTTCGGACAGCGGCAGATCGGCTCGACCGTGAAGCCGTTTGTTTATGCGGCGGCCTTCGAACACGGCCTGCAGGCCGGAGACCGGGTGGACGACGGGCGCATTGGCCCCGGAGAAATCCCCGCGAAATACGGCAGCTACAGCCCGTCGAATTCCGACGGCACCTACCGCGGGATGCTGCCGGCCGGGGAGGGCCTCGTCCAGTCGAGGAACACCATGTCCGTCCGCATCGGGCTGCGCGCGGGGCTTGACCATGTGGCCGACGCGATCATCCGCTCGGGCCTCGCGGCGGATCCTCCGCGCTACCCGTCGCTCTGTCTCGGCGCGTTCGAGACAAACCTCAAGGATCTCACGGCCGCATATACCGTCTTTGCGACCGGGGGCACAAAGCTTCAGCCGTATCTGATCGAGCGCGTCACCGACGCCGAGGGCCACGTCCTCTACCGGGCGACGCACGCGCGGCTTCCGGTCTTCGATCCGTCCGCCGCGCGCCAGACCACCGTGCTGCTGGAGGAAGTGCTTGACCGGGGGACCGGGGCGCGTGCCAGCGAGCTCGGCCTGCGCGGGCGGGCCGCCGGAAAAACCGGGACGACCAACAACTTCGTGGATGCGTGGTTTCTCGGGTTCGACTCGCGCCTGACCTGCGGCGTCTGGGTCGGGTTCGACCAGCCGGTCACGATCCGCCCTGGCGGCTACGGGGCCACTCTCGCCCTCCCGATCTGGGTGGATATGATCCAGGCAGGAAAAAACTGAGCGGGCGCGGGTTGCCAAGACGGCGGGCTACGCGCGGAGAGCGAAAGGACAGACATCCTGACGTGCGTGAGGAAAGCTGGTGAGCCGATTATTGGTAGGGATGGCTTGCCGAGCCGTCCGACTTCTCTCGACACGCGCCACCGTTTTTGGATTCACTCGGGGCCGGAGATATAGAGCAGCCAGTTCACGCTCTTCGCCCACTTCGCGCCCTCGGCGTCGTTGTAGTGGACCCCGTCGTTTCCGGTTTTTCCCTGTAGGTATCTGCCGGTGATCCGCCGCGAGTTGATCGTCTGGAACCCGAGTTCCTTCGCGCATTCCGAGATCCAGCGATCCACCTCGTCCTTGACGGCGGCGGGGTATTTCGAGGAGTCCGGAGGCAGGATCCATACGATGCGGGCGGGCGGCGGCTGCTGCGCCCGGAGCTCCTTGATGAACTGTCGGATGATCTGCTTGCAGGCCGCGCCGTCCTGGTTAGGTGCCGCGGGAAGGCGATCCATCCAGTTCGTTCCGAGCTGGACGACCACTGTCCGTGGGCTGATGCGGGCGAGGATCTCCGGGATTTTCGGGGTTCTGACCGGGCGCGGGCGGTGCCCGTTGGCGAAGTCTTCTTTCCATGCGCCATCCGGGGTGGACTCCCGGTAGCCGCAAGGGGTCAGGAAGGTGGGGCCGGTTTCGAGCCAGTGCTCGGGCGAGGATCCGCACGATGCGAAGACGCAGATTTCCGAAGCCTTATACCGCTGGCGCAGGAATCCCTCGAGAGCCTCGCCGAAGGAACCGAAGCTCAGGGAATCTCCGATCAGCAGGATTTTCACAGGCGGGGAAACCTTCGGAAATCGCACCGGGCTTTTCGTATACCAGTTGGCGGACGCCGAGGGTATTTGCAGAAAGCCCGGAACCGATGGCTGCGGCTCCGGCAGAGCGCCGGCCGAAACCATCACCCCCGCGAGAAACCAAGTTGCCAGGAACCGGGAGTTTCGGCTCACGAGGATTGTTTGAGGAGCCTGAAGTGATCCTCCTCGCGGATGAAGCGCTCCAGATCCACGAACCGCGGATCGTCCTTGGCCTTCAACGTGGCCCAGGGGGTGCTCTCGAGAGGAATCAGCCGCAGCGTGCGGGATTGGTTCAGGAAAAATCCGTCCGTCGCCTGGCGCTTTCCGCCGATGTGGGCGGCGTGGAGGACCACGATATGGGCCGCCTTCAGAGTGCCTTTCAGGACGTGGCGAACCCGATACACGAAGGCGACGAGCGATTCGTTGTAGGGGGCGATTTCCCTGTTCGTAAACGGGGCGGTCATGCTTTCCAAGCTGCCCTCGACGCAAAGGACGGCGGACGGATCTTCCTGCCCGACCGCTGGCGCGAGAGGCGCGGCGGAAACTCCGGTGCCGCCCGCCGCCTCCGGAGGAAACCGTTCCAGATCGTCCTCGATAAAAGAAAAAACCTTGTCGGCCCACTCCTTCATGTCGGCCCCGAAGAAGTGCTGTTTGTCGGCCTGGAGGTTGCGGTAGGGATAGGTGATCAGAGTCCGGCTGTCGATGACCCGCATCCCCGGGCTCTCGTGGGTCAGGAGCTGCCCGAGCAACGTGTCCTGCGCCTCCTTGGAAACCTGCCCGGATGTCGGAGGCGCCACCCAATAAATTTTTTTCACGACCGGCATCGTCCTTGCAAGGAACGGGGTGATATACGCCTGAAGATCTCCGTTTTGCCGGGAGGCGGATTTTCCCTTCAGCAATTCAAAGAGGTTGTTGCCGAGCTGCACGACGAGCACGTCCGGCTGCATGGCCGGGAGAAGATCCTCGATTTTCGGAACAAGGTAGGCGGCCGGCCGGTGCCCGCGCGTCATCCCGTAAGTGTCCTGGAACGAATCCGGAGGACCGCCGTCCTTTCCATTTTCGATTTTCCAGAAACCGCACCGCGTCTTTGTGGTGGCGTGGCCTTTGAGCGTGGTCCACGACAGGGGCTGCGTCCCGCAGGCCATGTAGGTGTTCACTTCGCGCACCCCTGCAGCCCGGAACCTCGCGTCCAAGCGCTCCCCGAATCCGCACAGTGCCATCGAATCGCCCACGATGAGAACCGAGCGCGGTTGCCTGACGGGGCCCGCAGCCAGCGACCGCACGATCCCGCTCCCCAAAGCCAGAGCTCCCATTCCGAAAAGAAAGCTCCGCCGCGAGCACGATGCCGCAAGATTTCCGCCTGGATCAGTCACGGGGATACTTGTTGCCAAACGGAAGCTTGTTTTCCAGCCTTTATTCAGCAAAATGATACTTCAACAAAGCAAGCCCCTTCCCTGAGCCCGTGAACCCGCGCACGCCAAACAATTGCAAGACAGGGATGAGATCCGGACGGATGGGCGGAGCGATCGCCGCGGGGATTTTTGCCGTTGCCTGCGCGTCAGCCCTCGTGCAAGCGGCGACCGGCCCGATGAAAGCCGATGTTCCGGTCAGCCTGTCCACCCGCACTCCCCTCGGGGAAGCCCGGATCGAGATCCCTGCCGGGACGCCCATGGAAACCTTCGAGGCGGAAGGCGACTGGGTGCGCGTGCGCAAGGGCCCGTTTTCAGGATGGGTCGCGCTGAAGGATACCAGCCTGAATCCCCCGGCAACTCCTGCTCCTCAAGCGACTCCTCAAGCGACTCCGCAAATTGATCCGAAACCGACAAGCACACCGGCGCAGGCCGGGCCGTCCCCTGAGAAGGGTCCCGCCACTGCGATCGCGGATGTTCCGATCGCGGCCCCGGCCGCTCCTCCCTCTTCGGGAGGTGTCCTTTTTCGAATAGTTTTTTTCCTGGCATTGGCCTCCGCGATTGCTTGGCTGCTGCTTCTCCGGAGGAAGTGCACCGCGCTGGCCTCCGAGCTGGAAAAGCTTCGCGCGGAAAAATCCACCGGCCCGGTTTCCGCGCCGGATCCCGTGAAAAAACCTCCCGCCGCCGATCCGGTTCAGACGATTCCCTGCCCGCTTTGCGGGGAGATTCTGACGATCGATTCGCTGACGCGCGGGAGAAATGCCTGCCCGGCGTGCGCCGGAACGTTTATCGGCGAATAGAAACGCTCGAACCGCAAACGGTTTTTGACAAAGTTCTGGCTGGAATCCGGGCGTTCCATTATCCCTCCAGGAAGCCGTCATGATCTCCATCACGATTGAGAACCTGGTCAAGAAGTTCGGGGAGACTGTCGCGCTCAACGGGATCCATCTCCGCATCGAGCCGGGCGAGATGTTTTTTTTGCTGGGCCCGAGCGGGTGCGGGAAGACGACGTTGCTGCGGAGCGTCGCGGGATTTTACATTCCGGAGGCGGGGCGGATACTTTTCGGTCAGGAGGATGTGACGCGGCTTGCGCCGCACAGGCGGAACACGGGCATGATGTTCCAGAGCTACGCGCTGTGGCCGCACATGACGGTTGCGAAGAACGTGGCCTTCGGGCTCGAGGAGCGGAGGGTTTCCGCCGCCGAGCTGAAGCAGCGCGTCGCCAAGGCTCTGGAATCCGTGCGGATGGAGCCGTATGCGGAGAGGAAAATCGCCCAGCTTTCGGGCGGGCAGCAGCAACGCGTCGCCCTCGCCCGCGCCCTCGTCATCCGCCCGCGCTGCCTGCTCCTCGACGAGCCGCTTTCGAACCTCGACGCGAAGCTCCGCCTCGAGATGCGCGCCGAGATCCGGCGGGTCTGCAAGGAATTCCAGCTCACGGCGATCTACGTGACCCACGACCAGAAGGAAGCACTCTCGATCTCCGACCGGATCGCCATCATGGAGGGCGGACGCATCGCGCAGGTCGGCCCGCCGGAGAGCGTTTACCGGCGTCCTCACACGAGGGGCGTCGCGGATTTTATCGGAGAAACAAATTTTCTGCCGGGGCATGTCCGATCCTCCGCCGCAGGGCGCGCGGTCGTGGATGCGGGGGCGTTCGGGATTTTCGAGTGCGTGGTCGGCGATCCCAACTGGCTGCCGAGGCCGGGCGAGGAGGCGACGCTCTCGATCCGGCCCGAGTGCTGGACGATCCACGATGCCGAGTCCCAGGCGAACTCCGTGCGCGGCCGCATCGGCGACGCGGTCTATCTCGGCGAGATCGCCCAATACCGGTTCGCCACATCCGGCGGCCCGCTGAAAATCTTCGAGCTCAACCCGCGCCTGTCCGCCCGCCCGCCTGGCCGCGATCTCCTCGCGTCGGTGAACGCCGAGGATGTTGTCGTCCTGCGCAGATGAGCGCTCGATTTCCCGCAGAACCGCACAGATGTTGGAGCATTTGAAATAAATACATGGCCGCATGGAAGACTAAGGCCGCGTCCGTGCCGGATGCATTGGCGGAGCACACCCGGCACGGGCGCGGCTACAGATTTGCGAGGGGCGCTGTAGCCAGCGGATCCAGATGCGCGGGCTTTTTTACACGCGGGCGGGAGGTTCGTGCGGCGGATCATTTTCGCCGGGGAGGCACGAGCCTCCGGATCCTCGCCGTGCTGGCCGCGATGGCGGTCGTCATCGCGGTGCCGTTTGCGTTGAAGCCAAAAGACAACCTGCTGGCCGCGGCCGACGACTCGCTGGTCGTCGTGTCGCCGCACAACGAGGCGATCCGATACGAGTTCAGCCGGGCGTTTGCGGAGTATTATAAAAAAAAGACCGGACGCTCGGTGCGGCTGGACTGGCGGCTTCCTGGAGGGACGAGTGAAATCGCGCGGGTGTTGAAGGGGGAGTATTATGCGTCGTTCGAGCGGGAGTGGACGCTGGGCGGGCGCGCATGGACGCCGGCCGTGGCGGCCGCGTTCGACAATCCGAAGATCCGGCCCGCGGATGCCGCCGCGCTGGACACGCCCGCGCAGACCGCGCGCCGGGCGTTTCTTTCCTCACAGCGCGGGATCGGGATGGATTTATTTTTCGGCGGCGGCGCGTTCGACTTCGAGCAGCAGGCCGCGGCCGGACGGCTCGTCCCGTGCGATGCGATCCTTAACCACGGGCTCACCGGCGACTCGATTCCGGAAAAAGTTTCGGGGGAAATTTTTTATGATGCCGGCGGCCGCTGGATCGGGGCGTGCCTGGCCTCGTTCGGGATTTGTTACAACAGCGACTCACTGCGCCGGCTCGGGGTGAAGGCACTGCCGGCCTCGTGGCGCGACCTCACCAGCCCGCTCCTCTTCAGGCAGGTCGCCCTCGCCGACCCGACCAAGAGCGGATCCGCCGCAAAGGCGTTCGAGATGATCATCCAGCAGCAGATGCAGGATCTCGTGCGCGAGGCGGGCACGGAGGATCCGGCGATCCTCGCGGTCGGATGGAAGCGCGGGCTCGAAATCATCCAGGCGGCTTCGGCGAACGCGCGGTATTTCACCGACGCCGCCGGCAAGGTTCCGATGGATGTTTCCCTCGGCGATGCCGCGATCGGGATGTGCATTGATTTTTACGGGAGGTTTCAGAGCGAGTCGGTGAAAATCGGGCCCGCGCCCTCGAGGTTGCAATACTTCACTCCCGTCGGCGGGTCGTCGGTCGGAGTGGATCCGATCGGCCTGCTCCGGGGTGCGCCGAACCGCGCGGTCGCGGAGGAATTCGTCGCGTTCGTCCTCTCGCTCGAAGGCCAGAAACTCTGGAACTTCCAAGTGGGAACCCCCGGCGGACCCGCCAAGTATGCGCTTCGCAGGCTGCCGGTGCGCAAGGAGCTTTATGCGCCAGAGTTCGCCGGCTTCCGCTCGGATCCCGATGTCATGCCGTATCAGGAAGCCGGGCTTTTCACCTACCATCCGGCCTGGACGGCCCCGCTCTTCAAAACCATGAGCTTCATCATCCGGGTGATGTGCCTCGACCCGCACGACGAGCAGGCGTCCGCCTGGAAGGCGCTCGCGGCGGCCGGGTTCCCAAGCGGAGCGCTGAAAAAGTTTTCCGACGTATCCGCCGTGGATTACGAAACCGCCCGGAATCAAATCGCGCATGTGCTCGCGTCGCCCGACCGGATCGACGAGGTGCGGCTCGCGAAGGAACTCGGCGGCCGGTTCCGCGCGCAATACCAGGAAGCCGAGCGGCTGGCGAAGGAGGGGAAATAATCCCATGTCATCCGCCCTCGCAAAGCTCGTCTTCTTATTAACGTCCGCTTTCTTCGCGCTCTTCTTCGCGTGGCCGGTTTTCGAGGCGTTGAGAGGCGCGTTTGTGGGGGCGGACGGGAGGTTCACCTGCGGCTACATCGCGGAGGTTTTCCGGAATCCGATTTATCTCGAGGGCCTGTGGAACTCGTTGCTCATGGGGCTGGGAAGCACGCTGCTGGCAGCGCTCCTGGCTATCCCTCTGGCGGTGATCAGCGACCGGTATCTTTTCCCCGGCAGGTCCCTGCTCGGCGCGGCGATCCTCATCCCGATGATCCTGCCGCCGTTTGTCGGGGCGATCGGCATGAAGCAGATCCTCGGGCAGCAGGGCGCGCTCAATGCTCTGCTCGAGGCGCTTGGCCTCATGGATCCCGCGCGGCCGGCGGACTGGCTCGGCGACAGCCGGCTCTGGGGGGTCATCATCATGAACGCCCTTCACCTCTACCCGATCTTCTACCTCAACGTGCTGGCCGCCCTGGCCAACGTGGATCCGGCGATGGAGGAGGCCGCCGAAAACCTCGGATGCACCGGCTTCCGGAGGTTCCGGAAAATCACGCTGCCCCTGATCATGCCGGGGATTTTTGCCGGCGGCATCCTCATCTTCATCTGGTCGTTCACCGAGCTCGGCGTCCCGCTGATGTTCGAGTTCAACCGCGTGACTTCGGTCCAGATTTTTTACGGGATCAAGGATATCGGGGGAAACCCGTTTCCGTTCGCGCTGGTGGCCGTGCTGCTCGGCGCGACCGCGGTTCTTTATGCGTCCGGCAAACTTTTTTTCGGCCGGGGCGGGCACGCGATGATGGCGAAGGCGACGAGTCTCGGCGGGCCGCGGGCGACCGGG
>JBAXXD010000074.1:0-20469 GCA_037128135.1 Verrucomicrobiia bacterium | reverse complement strand
GTAGGTGCCGCCGGTGTAGGTGTTCGTGGCGTTGAGCGTGAGGGCACCCGCGCCGCTCTTGGTCAAAGCAGTGGCTCCGGTGTTGTTGGCGATCGTCGAGGCGATGGTCAGGCCGTTGAGGGTGTTGTTCTGGATGACGACGAGGTCTTTGGAAGCGGCCCCCGCGAGGGTGCCGCCGGTGATCGTGGTGGTGTTGTTGCCGACAGCGGAGGTGACCAAGATGCCGCCCGAGGTGATGATGTTCGTGCCGTTGAGCGTGAGGGTGTTGGCACCGGTCGCGTTGAAGCGCAGGCTGTTCGTCGTGTTGCCGGTCTGCGTGCTGTTGCCCGTGACGTCGGTGTTGTTCGCTGCGGCCCAGATGTCGTTGGTGTAAGACGCGAGGCCGGTGATGGCGCTGGCACCGTTGGAGACGGCCCAAGTGGTGCCACCGAAGGTCGCCCAGCCGCCGAGAATGCCGGTGGTGTTACCCGTCGAGGTAATGATCGAGCCCGTGGTGCCGAAATCAACGGTGCCGCCGATATTGCGGGTGATGGTGCCGAGGTTGAGGGTGTCGCCGGCGGCTGCGGTGACTGACGACGCGCCCGCATTGATCGTGGTGTTGCCAGTGAAGTTTTGAGTGGTGCCGCCGGTGCGGGTGTAGGCGAGCGTGCCGCCGCCGAGGGAGAGGACGGTGGATGCGAGCGAACCGTTGGCCGTGCCGCCGCCGAGGTCGAGCGTGCCGCCGCTGATGGTGGTGGTGCCGGTGTAGGTGTTCGCGCCGGAGAGCGTCCATGTGCCCGCGCCGTCCTTGGTCAGCGTGCCGGTGGAGGTCGTGATGGTGCCGGCGATGGTGCCGTTGCCCGCGCCGCCGAGCGTGAGGTTCTGGGTTCCGGTGATGCTGTTGGCCGCGGTGTTGAACGTCAGCGAGCCGGAGTCCGAGTTGATGCGCGCGGCGCTGCCGAGCGTCACCGTGCCCTGCCAGATGTTGTCGCCGCTGATGTTGCGCAATGCGCCATTCGAGGCGATGCCCGTGCCGTTGAGGGCCAGGGTTTCCGCGCCCACGGTGATGTTATTTTGAATTTGGAGGGCGGCGCCGCTGGTCACCGAGGTGCCGTTGGCGGTGGTGCCGAGCGCGGTGGCATTCTGGATGTTCAGGACGCCCACGCTGACGGTGGTCGTGCCGTTGTAGGTGTTCGCGCCCGAGAGGATCTGGGTGCCCGCACCGGACTTGGTCAAGGTCATGCCGGCGGCCCCCTCGGCGATGACGCCGGAGTAGGAATTGGAGATGCCGGCGCTGGGATTGAGGGTCAGGGCGGTCACGCTGCTGTAGCCGCTGGTGATCACCGTGGTGAGGTCGGTGCTGCCGATGAGCCCGCCGAAAGTGGGAGTGGTCACTGACAGCGTGATGTTGCCAGCGCCGGAGGTGTCGATGGCGCTGTTCTGGAGGGCGAGATTGGCCCCCAGAGCAAGGGTTCCGGCGCTCACCAGGGTCTTGCCGTTGTAGGTGTTGTTGCCGGTGAGGGTCAGGGTGCCAGTGCCCGCTTTTGTCAGCGCCCCTGACTTCAAAGTCCCTACTCCAATGGCAGTCGCGAAGGCCACGTTTTGCCCGTTCGTATCGATGGTGCCGGTGAAGCCGTCCGCCAGCTGGAGGCGGCCGGAGTAGTCGTTGGTGTTATTGCTTGTGAATTGCAAGCCGCCGCCCTGGAGGACGATGGTGTTGGCCGCTGCCGCCAGTTGTTTGCCCAACGGGCCGCTGGTGTTCGCGATTTCCGCGACGTTGAGCTGGAGCAAGCCGCCATTCACGGTGGTCGCGCCGGTGTAGGTATTCGCGCCGGAGAGTGTCCATATGCCGGCGCCGTCCTTGGTCAGGGTTCCGGCGCCGATGGTGATGGTGCCGCCCACGGTGCCGTTGCCCGCGCCGCCGAGCGTGAGGTTAAAGGCTCCGGTGATGCTGTTGGCGGCGGTGTTGAACGTCAGCGAGCCGGAATCCGAGTTGATGCGCGCGGCGCTGCCGAGCGTCACCGTGCCCTGCCAAATGTTCGTGCCGCTGATGTTGCGCAGGGCGCCATCATTGTTGATGCCCGCGCCGTTGAGCGTGAGGGCTTCCGCGCCGACCGTGATACTATTTTGAAGCTGGAGGGCCGCGCCAACCGCCACCGTGGTGCCGGCGGCTGTGGTGCCGAGCGCGGTCGCGTTCTGGATGTTCAGGACGCCCACGCTGATCGTCGTCGCGCCGGTGTAGGTGTTGGCACCGGTGAGCGTCCAGATGCCGCCGTCCTGCTTGGTCAGCGTGCCCGCGCCCGTGCCGATGATGCTCGCGATGCTGCCGTTTTTCGAGCCGCCCAGTGTCAGCCCGTAGGCTCCGGAGATCGTGCCGGCGTGCGAGAGCGTGATGTTTCCGCTGCCCGCAATGATGCTGCTGGCGCTGCCCAGCGCGATCAACCCGGCGTAGGTTCCCGCTGACGCGCTGCTGTTCATCAGCGCGCCGCTGCCGTTGACTCCGGTGCCGTTCAAGGTCAGGCCATTGGTGCCGGTCATCACCGTGCCATTCAAATCCAAGGCCGCGCCCGATGTGACGCTCGCCGTGCCGGTGCCCAAGGCGGTGGCGTTGCCGACCTTCAGCGTGCCGCCGGAGACCGTTGTCGTGCCGGTGTAGGTGTTCGCGGCGTTGAGGGTCAAGGTGCCGGAGCCGGACTTGGTCAGCGCCCCTGTCTTCAAAGACCCCACTCCAATGGCATTCGCGAAGGTCACGTTTTGCCCATTGGTATTGATGGTGCCGGTGCTGGCGTCCGCCAACTGCAGGCGGCCGGAGTAGTCGTAGGTGTTGTTGCTTGTGAATTGCAAGCCGCCGCCCTGGAGGACGATGCTGTTGGCCGCTGTCGAGTTGCCCAACGGGCCGCTTGTTCCCGCGATTTCCGCGACGTTAAGATTGAGCAAGCCGCCCGTCACCGTGGTGGTGCCGGTGTAGGTGTTCGCGCCGGAGAGGATCCATGTGCCGGCGTCCTGCTTGGTCAGCGTGCCCGCGCCCGTGCCGATGATGCTCGCGAGGGAGCCGTTTTGCGCGCCGCCCAGCGTCAGCCCGTAGGCTCCGGTGATCGTGCCGGGGTTCGAGACCGCGATGTTCCCGGTGCCCGCAATGATGCTGCTGGCGCTGCCGAGCGTGATCAGACCGGCGTAGGTTCCCGCTGTCGCGCTGCTGTTGATCAGCGCGCCGCCGCTGGTGATTCCCGTGCCGTTGAGGGTCAGGGCATTGGTGCCGGTCATCACCGTGCCGTTCAAATCCAGGGCCGCTCCCGATGTGACGCTGACCGCGCTGGTGCTGAGGGCGGTGGCGTTGCCGACCTTCAGCGTGCCGGCGCTGACCGTGGTCGCGCCGGTGTAGGTATTCGCGGCCGCGAGGGTCAAGTTGCCGGAGCCGGCCTTGGTCAGCGCCGCAGTCTTCAAAGCCCCGACTCCAATGGCATTCGCGAAGGTCACGCTTTGCCCGTTCGTATCGATGGTGCCGGTGAAGCCGTCCGCCAACTGCAGGCGGCCGTAGCTGGTGTAGTCGTAGGTGTTATTGCCTGTGAATTGCAAGCCGCCGCCCTGGAGGACGATGCTGTTGGCCTGCGTCGCCGGGTTGCCCAACGGGCCGTTTGCTCCCGCGTTTTCCGCGACGTCGAGCCCGATCAAGCCACTATTCACCGTGGTCGTGCCGGTGTAGGTGTTCGCGCCGCCCAAGGTCAGCGTGCCGTTGCCCAGCTTGGTCAGGCCGCCGGCGGAGGCACCCAAAAGCCGCTGTTGGAGCGCGACCGCGTAGGACTGGGTGTCGATCACCGCGCCGCCAGCAAGGACATTGAATGTGGTGTTGGCTGTCGAGGCAACGGTGTTCAGAGCCGAAAACTTCAGCGTGCCGCCGTTGAAGTTGAAGGTCGTCGCGCTGGCTGTGTTGGTCTTATAGAAGCCAGGAACGGTCAATGTGCCGCCGTTGAGATTGATGGTGCCTGCCGAGGTCGTATTTGCCAAATTCAGCGTGTTGGCGAAGGTGACTGCGGCGCTGCCAGCCACGCTCAGCACCCCGGTGACAGCGGGATCGTTAATCACGAGGCTCTGGCTTGCTCCGAGGTTCACAACGGCCGTTCCGCTGGCGTCGATTTTGATGCCCTGATAGAGCTGCCCGTTGATCGTGGCGGTTCCTCCGCTGGTGGCGAAGGTGACGTATTGGAGGAGGTTGCTGCTGCTTGTTCCCAGGGTGACTGTGCCGCTGTCCTGAGTCACGGAATGGAGCGCTCCCCACAGATCGCCAGCAACATTGAAGCTCCCTCCGTTGGTGACGATCACCGCACCATTGCCACCGTTTCGCCAAGACCCGCTCGTCGAGAAGTTCCCGCTCGCGCCGTCAATTTTCAGCGTGGCGCCATTGCCGACATCAAATCCGTTAGCGCCAATGGTAGCCGACCCCTTGATCGTCGTCGTGCCGACAGCCCCGGCCCCAAAATTTATGTATGTGCTTGCCCCGGCACTGGTAATCGTCCCGCCCAAAGTCAGGTTTCCCATGACGGATTGCGATGCGTTGCTCAGGATGATATCGTCGTTGATCGTCTGGGTGACGCTGCTGCTGTTGACGATCTGCGACCCGAGGGTAAACGCATTGCCCGAAATCGTATAGGCGGGCGCTCCAGCGCTGAAGGTGAGCGTGTTGATGACAAATCCCGATGTGGTCAGGTCGTTGGTGAGCGTCGTCAGCGTGGAGTTGCCAAAAATCAACGAATCGCCGGTGAGCGGCGGGTTGTTGGTGCCGGTCCAGTTTGTGGCATTCCACAGTGCGCTGCCGGGGGTTGTGCTCCAGGTCTCCGTGGCCGCGCGGGCGGCCGGCAGAGCGGCAAGCGCGACGAGCGTCGCGACGGCGATGGATGTGAGAAGATTTCGTTTCATAGGATGATGTGGGCTTGGCGTTTGCGAGGAGCGATTTGAGAGGAGTTTCTGATCAGAAGAAGAGGAATAATTGCCGGTAATTCCGGCAGATTTCCGGGCGGTTTTGCTTTTCATAGGGACAAAGTTTTGGGGCTGCGGTTTCTGGGTGGAAATGAAGGGGGAAAATATGCGCGTTAAGCGCAGAAATATTCGGCTGCGAATCTTTTGTAAACAAAAATTTTCCAAAATTTTCGGAGGGGTGGCTGGCGGGAGATTTTCTGGGGATTAAACGAGGAATTCACCACGAAGGGGGCGGAGGAATTTCTCGCGCTCACACGCCCTACAAGCCGCGTCCATGACGGACGCGTCTGCGGAACACGCCCGGCATGGGCGTGCTACAGCGGGAAGCGATGATTTTTCCTTGGAAAGCAGGATCTTTGGATACCCGATTTCGATGAATGCCTGGAAGCCAGTCTTCTCGTATGCAAAGGCGTTTGCCGCAGTCAGGCAAAGGAACAAAACGATGTTAACGCGCATTCCCCTGGCCCTCGAAGATGACGTTCAAAACGATGTCCTGCTCCAAGCCCTTAAGCCCCTTCTCAAACTGGACATATTGCGCGAAGAGTTCTTGGTAGCGTTCGAGCGGCACGTCGCCCGCACCGGCGCAGGCGGCTACGAACGCATCCATCGCAGCCAGCTTTTCGGTGGCGCTTTTCGGCAGTTGCGCCTTTGCAAAATTGGCTTTGAGCGCTTTGACGGCCTGAGCCAGATTCGTCCCCAGCAGCGCCGGATTGCTCCTGCCCAGGAAAACCCTCTCCTTGGGCGAGTGGGCGCCCGGAGGAGAGAGGGAGGTGATCTCGCCGCCAGAGCCATCGGGGTTGGAACCGTGACGGGTGACATTGATCGTTATGAACGAGCCAGGCTCCCAGATCGTCGAAAGGATCGGCGCGGGGATCTCGTATATCACCGTCCAGCAGCCCGCCTGACGATCCACCTTGCGCTTCCAGTCGCCGTTCCAGGCGGCGTTCGCGCGCTGGCCGTCAAAGAGGTTCCCGCAAGCGTCAACGACAAGCTGGTAATAGAGATCCCCGGCGAAGTCACCGACGAAGAGCTCGATACATTCCTTGGTGTAAACATTCGAGTCGCGCAACTGATTGTCTGTGGCCCAGAGCTTCGGCGAGCTGGGGTTGGTGCATTTGAAGGCCACGAACAAACTGCCGCCGGCTCGGAGCCAATAGCTCTCGGTCGGGTATTTGCTCGTGTCGCCCGGAGCGTCCTCGAGCTTGGCGAAGGGAATTTTCAGCGCCTTCTCCCATGCGGGATCAGCCAGCCCCAGCTCGATATCGGGAGCTTTGTCCAGGACCGGGGCGACGAACCATCTTGGCGCATCGGCCCAGGCTGAGCCGCTCACGATGAGAAGCAGGATCGAAATGAGGCCGCTAACTACGGGCCGGACGAAGGGATTTTTTATATTCATGAGTGATATGCGAGTTCCACCAGCGGGAAGCTTCTCGCTCCCATTTTTATTTCTTTCCGAGGACGAAGGCCAGGATGCAATCGGTCTTCACGGCGGCCGAGAGCTGTTTTGCCGCGAGGAGCTTGGCCTTGATCTCGGCGCGGGCTTTCGGGTTGTCGTAAAGGGCGGGGAGCTCGTCCTGGGCGGTCCGGGCGAGCTCCGTCCGGTAGGCTGCGGCGAGCTCGAGCGTCTTGGCCCGCAAGGCCGGGATGTCGGTGGAAGCCAGGGCGGGGACGGCGGTGTGGAGCTGCTCTTGCGACAGGGCGGCGAGCTCGTCGAGGCATTTCGCCAGAGCATCGCCCCGGAAGGTGGGGTCGAGCTTGAGGGCCTCGTCGAGGTTGGCGGTCACCGGCACCAGGTTAGCGGCGTAAGCTTCGAGGACGGAGCCGCAGCGGGCCATCATCGTGACCTCCACCAGCTCGCCCTGCTTGACGTCTATCTCGCGGCAGACTTTGGCGTAAGGACTCTGGTAGAGCTTCAGGCAGGGCTTGCCGGTGAAGGAGACGGCGGGCTCGGAGAATAGAAGCCCGTCCGAGGTCAACACCGATTCCTGGTGCCAGCCGGAGCTGAAGTCGAGGGGGACGCCGTTGACGCGGATGTCGTCGTAGTAGTAGGGGGTGTCGCCCTGGCCCGCAGGCTGGATCCTGATGCGCACCTGCCCGGAACCCTCGGGGGTGAAGGAAAAACTTTGCTTCTTCCATTGGGCGGTGAGCCTCGGGCCACCCATCCAGAGGCAGCCGCTTTTCTTGCCGGGGGGCGGTGGGACGAGTTCGAACTTGTCGAGGTTCGGGTTGGCGACGAGGGGCGAGAAGCTGGTCCCCTCGTAGGCGAAGGCACCGGCCGCCAGGAGGCTTAGCAGGATGGTAAAGGAAAGGCTGCGCATGGCCGGGTTGGTTATTGTAACTCCAGGGTTTTCAGCGCCCAGGGTTCCAGGTGGATTTTGACGGTTTTGCCGGTGACCGTCAGGCGTTGCCGGACGCCGCCCGAGAGGTCGAAGGCGTTGTTAGTGCCGTCCGGCAAGGTCAACGTGACGTCGGCGGGCTGGTCGCTGGGGTTCATGAGACCGTGGCGGTCGCCATACTTATTGATCACGGCCTTGCCGTCGATGGTTCCGGCGTAGGGCTCGGGCTGGGCGAAGGGGAGCAGTTGGAAGGGGACTGCAAAGGTGCGCAGGTCGTTGAGGCGGCCGCGGTAGGGGTCCTGGTCGTAGGTTTGCAAATCGATGTCCCGGGCGTTGGCGTGGAGCAGGGCCTCGAGCAGGTTGCGGCGGAAGGCCTGCTGGCTTTTGATATAGTGGCACGTCCAGCCGACCAAGGGTTTCGGACTCTCATCGAAATAGTAGTGCGAAACACAGAGCCCGCCGCCGAAGCCCCTGCGGAGCTGGTCGAACCATTTGTCCTGGCCGTAAACCAGCGGCCAAGCATCCTCGGCGGCGGGCGTGTGGGCCTCCTGTTTTTCGATGGCGAAGGAGAAGCCGTCATCGCCGTAGAGGGCGGGGTCGATGCCGATGAGTTTCAGGTAGCCGAGATAGTCGGCGATGCCTTTTTCCTTGAGCGCGGCGGCGTCGAAAATGGGGCGGCGGTAGTAGTTAAACTGAAAGTTATTGCAATACCAGTTCTGGCCGATGGTCAGGTAGAGGCCGGGGTTATGTTTCCGGGCGGTTTTCAGCAACCAGGCAAGCTGCTTATAACGGGCTTGGCAGACCCACTTGGTCCAGGCGTCAACGGTGGCTTGGGGGGCGGCGAGCAAGTCCCGGGCGTTGAGGACGGGGGCGGGAGTGGCGGCGAACTTGATGCCGGTCTCCTTGCTGAAGTCCTCGAGGTTGCGGCGGGTGAAGAGGCTCAGGGCAGAGCCGTCAACCATGATGTCGCGGAAGGAAGAGTAGGGAGCCAGGGCGGCGAGTGACTTGTCCAGGGCTTGGGTGACCACCGCGAGCTCATCGGGAGTGGGGCGGAGAGGAAGGCTTGGCGTGTAGCCCTCGCCGGGAACGAGACCGACGCCCATGAAGCTGTCGCGGCCGCTGCCCTCAAAGCCAAAAGTGAACAGGGAGGAGAGCGGGATTTTTACGCCGACCCCTTGGCGGGCGGCGCGGTCGCAGAGCCATGTCTCGCTGGCGAGGGTTCCGGCGTGAAAGCTGTCTTGCCAGCTCGGTCGGGGGGTGTTGGCGATCTGGAGGAAGAGCAATTGCGCGGGGTTCTGGTGGTTGGTCCAGACGGCGTCGTAGCCGGCGAGTTTCGGGAGCTGATCGAGAGCCCAGGGGCTGGTGGTCTCGGAGAAGACGCTAAGGTGGCGCCGAGGCCCCTTCGGGAGGAGTTTGCCCAATTCGGGCAGTTGGGGCATGTGCTTGATGCGGTAAACGCTGACGCTCTTGACCGCCAACCCTTCCGGGAGGTTTTTCGAAGCGTCGACGTCCAGCCAGGTCTTATACCAGCCCCAGGCCAGGTGGTTGGAGAAGCAGAGCGAGACCACGGTGTTCTCTGGGTATTCCCGGGCGTCGGAGCTAAAATAGAAGACCGGCTCTTTTTTGAAGGTGCCCGTCCATGAACCTTTGCCGGTGTTGAGGGCGCCGAAGGGGGCGCTGCGGCCCCAGAGCGAGACGCCCCGCGTCCCGGAGGGGTCGAGGCCGACGGCGTGGAACTCACCGCGGCGTTCCTTGTCGAAGGCGTGCTCCACCACGATCAGGTAGGGGACGCGCGGGCTGAACCGCGTCCTGAGATTGAATCGGAAATAGGTGGTGTCGTTGGCGTTGATCGCCCGGCACATCTGGCCCAGCACTTTGGTCAGCGGGACTTGGCCCTTCTCCGGAGTGTTGACGAACTGCAAGCACCCCACCCCGTTCTTCTTGAGTTCGGGGAGCAGGGGGTCGTTGGAGACGTCGTAAACGGGATGAGGGTCGTTGGGGTCGGCGAGATTGACGGTCTCCATGAGCTCCAGGTCACCCGCCTTGAAAGGAGCGAGGCCTTCGTCGCCCTGGTCGGCCAGGGCCGGGCGCCAATTGTAGGTGAGCATCTCGGGCTGGACGCCGGCTTCCGGGCCGATGGGCAACGAGAAAGCGGCTGCCAGCGTGTTCCCCTTGGCGAAGAGGTCGATCTGGAAAACCTTGCCCGTGCAGTTGGCGACCGCTTGGTCCGCGCCCTCGACGGCGAGACCCACGGAGCCGGCTGGGGTGGAAAATGTCTGGCCTTTCGCAGGGATGTCGATGGCCGCAGCGGGGTCGGAGTAGTTGGCGAAGACCTCTGTGGAGCCTTGCATCTCGAGGCCCAGCCTGGCACCCTGGGGCAGGCCCTTGGCCTTCAGGGAGAACTTCACCGTGTCTTTGAGCTCGATGCCGAAACGGGCGGTCACCGTTACGTCCGCCCCGGCGATTTTCAGGGTGTAGGTCAGAGTGTCGGCGCGGCCGTCGCTTGTGGTGGTGACGGTGTAGTCGCCTGGCGCGGCGTGGAGGCGCTTGCCGTCGAGCTCGACAAAGGGCGCGAGTTTCCGCAGCAGGCCTTGGGCGTCGGGGAAGATCTGGGTCGGGCGGCCGAAATAGGTGTTGGCGATGTGCAACTGTTCGATTGTTCCGGGTTGCTGGTTGGAGTAGACGACCTGGTAGGCGTCCATTTGGAAAACCGAGAGGTGGTTGTCAACGAGCGGACGGTTGTGGAGCAGGAGGGCGATGTCCATCACCTCGACGAAATTGTCCGGGCCTTGGACTCCCAGGTAGAGCTTCTTCACGGTGGTGGGTGAGAAGGTGAAGGTGGTTTGGTCGCGCGGGAGGAGGGGGGCTTTGGCGTCGAAGGCGAGGCGTTTAAAGTTGCCGTCGGCGTCGAGGATGCAGGCACCCCAGGAGCCGAGGCGGGGGACGTTGTCGCCCCAGTAAACGACGGCGCTGTCGAAGAGGGGCTTTTGGTCCGTCATGCGGGCGAACTGGCCGGCGGCAGCCTCGTAGGCGCCCCAGGTGGGTTTGAGGGGCTTGTCGAAGATCACGCCGCAGAGGGAGTTGCCGCCGTCGCTGAGCCAGCCGGTGCCGAAGCGGAAGTTGCCGGTGAGCCGGGGGTTTTGGCCGCGTCGGTAAATGCTGGAGCACCATTTGTAGCCGAGCTTCGCGCCGGTGATCTGGTCTTCGCCCTCCGGGGTGTAGCCATAGTCGTTGGTGGAAAAGAACTCGCCTTGCTTGGAGAAGTCCAGGCACGCGGAGACGCCGTCGGTCCCGGCCAGCTTGCTGTGCCCGAACACCACTTCCGCCCGGGCGGTCCCGGCCCAGAGCGTCAGAAACACGGCGGCAGACAATTCCATTGCAACGTTGTAATTGAGCATATTTTTTCTTCGTGCGCCGGGCGGGCGGTTTGTCCGCCACGGATTGTTATTTTCCTAAGATAGTGTTCAAAACGATCTCCTGCTCCAAGCCTTTAATCCTCCGCCAATATCGGGAGCTGTGTCCACGGCCGGGGCGACGAACCATCTGGTCGCATCGGCCCGGGCTGAACCACTCACGAAGAGAAGCCGGATCGAAATGATAGGCCGCCAGCCAGGGGCCGGGTAAAGAAGCTATTTTTTATAGTCATGGCTGAATATGTCGTGCATGTTTGGTTCACACAGTTCGTGATGAATGCCTGCAATTGCTATCGCGTTCCAAAAATGAAGGCCAGCAGGCAGTCCGTCTTCAAACTGGCGGCGAGCCGCGACGCCTCCGTGATCTTGGCCTTGATCTCGGCTCGCACCTTGGGCTGGTCGTAGAGGCACGGCAACTCGTCCCCCGCCGTCCGGGCCTTCTCCTCATCATACGCCTTTGTCAGCTCCGAGGTCTTGGCTTTCAGCGCCTCCAGGCTGACGGCGTCCGGGGTCAAAGGCGGAACGGAGATATGCAACTGGCTCCCCGACAGGGCGACCAGCCCGTTGAGGCTTGTGGCCAGCTCCCGCCCCGACTCCATGGCGTCGCCTTTCAGGCCTGCTCCGATTTTCATCGCCTCGTCCAAGCTCGCCGTCACGGCGGACATCTGCACGGCGTAAGCCTCCAGCACCGAGCCGGACCTGGCCATCATCGAAACGACGACTTTCTCACCTTTCGTGACCACGATATCCCGGCTGGCGCCGGCGCAGGGGACGGGGTAAAGCTTCAGGCAGGGCTTGCCGGAAAAGGACAGCGCGGGGTCGGTAACCAGCTTGCTCTCGCCCGCCAGGGGCCGCGGGAACGTCCAGCCTGAGTTGTTATCGATCAGCACGCCGTTAACCTTGATTTCGTCGTAGTAGTAAGGAATGTCCCCCTCACCCAAGGGCCCGACGCGAATGCAGACGAGCCCGTCATTGCCTTCGGGCGTGAAGGCAAAGCTGTATTCTTTCCATTTCGCGGTAAGGCGCGGCCCATTCATCCAAAGACAGCCGCTCTTTTTTCCGGAGGCATCGACAAGTTCTATCTTGCTAACGGCTCCTGCCACGGGCGAGAACATGGTTCCCTCGTAGGCGGAGACATTTGTCGCGAGGAGGCCGAGAAGCGCGACGAGGCACAGGATTCCAGAAGGTGTCTTCATGGTTTCAGCCCCCATTTCCAAAGATGACGTCCAGGACGATGTCCCGTTTCAGCTCTGCAAGTTCCCGTCCGGACTGGACGTAACGGCTGTGGAGTTCCCGGTAACGCTCCAGCGTCACGTCTCCCGCCTTGCCGCATTCAGTGGCGAAGGCGTCCAGTGACGCCAACTTCTCGGTGGCTTCCTTGGTGAAAGGAGCCTTGGCAAAGTCCTTCTTGAACTCCTTCATGGCCTGGGTCAGATTCTCGCCCAGCAGCGCCGGATTGATGCTTCCCAGGAATACCCGGTCCTCGGGCGAATGGACGCCCGGCGGAGAAATGGTGGCCACCTCCTCGCCGGAACCGTCGGGGTTGAAACCGTGCCGGGTCACGTCGAGGGTCAGGAAAGAACCCGGCGTCCAGAGCGTTGCCAGGATCGGCGCGGGTATTTCGA
Organism: Verrucomicrobiia bacterium; assembly: GCA_037128135.1. Lineage (GTDB taxonomy): Bacteria > Verrucomicrobiota > Verrucomicrobiia > Chthoniobacterales > Terrimicrobiaceae > QYQL01. Next base: position 8,142 of record JBAXXD010000074.1, on the reverse strand, counting down.
TCACCGCTGTCCAATAGCCCGGCTGAGTCGTCACCTGGCATTTCCAATCGCCGTTCCAGCCGGTGCCCGCCTTGGTGCTGGAATCGAAGATGTTGCCGGCGGCATCGAAGACGAGTTGGTAATAGAACCCCCCGTCAAAGTCGCCCAGGAAGAGTTCGACGCACTCTTGCGTGTAGATGCTTTGATCCCGCATTTGGTTGGGCGTCACCCAGAGCTTCGGCGAGTCGGGGTTGACGCATTGGAAGGCTACGAACAAGGAACCGTTGGCATACAGCCAATAGCTCTCGGTCGGGTATTTCGTGGTGTCGCCGGGACCATTTTCCAGCTGGGCAAAGGGGATCTTCAAAGCCTGCGCCCATGCCGGGTCATCCAGCCCCAGGTCAAGATTCGGTGCCTGGTCCATGGCCGGAGCGGCGAACCATTTCGGCTCGGCGGCCCGGGCCCCGCACAGGCCAAAGGCCAGCAGGGCAATAATAATGTTTTGTTTTAAGTTCATATCCATTACCTCACTTGATTTCCAGGGTTTTGAGCGACCACTGTTCCAGGTGGAGTGTCACCGTCCGCTCCGGGGAGACCGGCAGTTCCTGGCGGACACCGTTGGACAGGTCGATGACGGACTTCGCTCCTTCGGGGAGGGTCAAGGTCACGTCGGTGGGCAGGTTGCCGGCGTTCATCAAGCCATAACGGTCGCCATATTTTTTGATGACCGCCTGCTTGGCGGAGTCGGCCAATTTTCCGGTGTAATCCTCGGGCTTGGCAAAGGGCAGCAACTGGAACGGGACGGCGAGGGCTCGCAAATCGTCGACGCGGCCGCGGAACGGGTCATACCAGTAGGTGTCGACAAAGAACTCTCTGGCGTTGGCATACAGCAAAGCCTCGACCAGTTCCCGCCGGAATTCACGGCTGCCCTTGACGTAATCGCAAGTCCAGCCGACAAACGGTTTCGGGCATTCGTCGAACTGGGGGGCGTGGATACTCAAGCCGCCGCCGAAGCCGTCGCGGATCTCGGCAAACCATTTAGACTGGTAGGGCGAAGGCCACTTGTAGTTGTTGCAACTATTCAGGGAAGTCTCCTCGCCCTGCATGACAAAGCAGAAGCCGTCATTGCCAGCATAGAGCTTGGGATCATGGCAGACGAACTTCATGAAGTCGAGCGGGTTGTTGATCCCGCGGGCGGCCAGCTTGGCGTGGTCGAGCTTGAGGTGGACGGACTCCGGGCCGTAATAGGCGGCCAGAATCCAGTTGAAATGCCAGGCGTGGTTGATAAGCAGGTAGAGGTCCGGGCGTTTTTTCCTCGCCTGCTTGAGCAGCCAGTCAAGGAACTCAAAGCGCTTCTGGCCGGACCATTTTGTCCAGGCGTCGACGGTCTTCTGGTCGCTGTCGAGAAGTTTGTTAATGTTCTCGTAGACCACGGGCGAGGACTTGAAGGCGATGCCTGTCTCCCGGCTGAAGTCATCCAGGTTGCGCCGGGTAAAGAAACACTGCGGCGCGCCGCTGATCGAAATCGAATAGAGTGACTTGTAGGGCGCCAGGGCACCGAGAGACTTATTCAGGGCCCCGGCGATCAATGCCAGCTCCGCCTTGGTCGGGCTGAGCGGAACACTGGTCTCGCCAGCTCCGCTGTAAGTGCCCTCGCGCATGAACGCGCCGGCAGCATCGCTGTCTTCCCAGCCCAGGCTCAGCAGCGAGGAGAGGAACATCTTCACGAAAACCCCTTGCCGTTGCGCCTCCTCGAACAGCCACTGCTGGCCCTGGAGCGAACCGGGGTGAGTCCAGCGGTTGGGGCGCGAGACATCGACCTTGCCACCGTTCAGGAGTGAGGCCGGGGCCATGTGGTTGGCGATGACGGTATTGTAGCCATACAGCTTGGGAAACTGCTGGAGATACCAGGGGGCGGTGGTTTCGGCGGCGTAGACAACATGGCGCAGGGAACCTTTGGGCGCGAGCGACGCCATGTCCGGAAGCTCCGGCATCCGGTTCGCGCGGTAGATCCAGATCTTCTTGATGGCCAGTCCTTCCGGCTTGTCGTTGCCAAGGTTGTTCCATTGCAGGACATTTGAAAAGAGAAGCGAGAGCATGGATGTCTCGGGGCTGGCCTCGAACCATGGCCTGAAGACAAAGACGGACTCCTTGATGAACTTGTTGGCATAAGGAGCCTTGCCGGTGTCGAAGCCGCCAAAGGGGCAAGGGTTCGGCCACATGCTGCCGTCCGGAGCTAAAGCCTGCCCGGAACGGTCAACCGGGACGCAGTGGAACTCACTCCGGCGCTCCTTGTCAAAGGCATGTTCGACCACGATCAGGTAGGGTGTTTGCGGGTTGAATCGGGTCTTCAGGTTGACGCGGAGATAGGTGGTCTCGTTGCTGTTCATCGCCCGGCATTTCTGGCCCAGGATCGTAGTCAGCGGCACCTTGCCCTTCTCCGGATCGTTGACGAGGTTGAGGTGCCCAAACCCTCCGGGCAGTTTCTTATCCCCGCTTTTCTTCCAGTTGAGGATGAGCGGGTCGTTGGAGACGTCGAAGACCTCATGCGGGTCTTCGGTGGAGCCGAAGTCCACGGTCTCGAGCAACGCCAAGTCCTCCATCTTGAATGGGGCGACACCGTCGTCACCCTGTTTGGCCAGCGAGGGACGCCAGTTGTAATTTAGCATGTCCGGTTGGATGCCGGCGTATGGCCCGATCGGCAAGGAGAGACCGACCTGCAGCGCGTCGCCATCGGCGAAGAGGTCGAACCGCAGCATGCCACCCTTGACGTTGAGAATGGCCTTGTCCGTCCCCTTCAGAGACAGGCCCAGCGGCCCGGCCGGAGTGGAGAACGACTTGATCCCATCCACGGGGACAACGACCCCCGTGGAGCTATCGTTAAGATAGTTGTCGAAAAGCCGCTTGCGTGCGGACATCTCGAAGCCGAGGCGGGCACCTTGGGGCAGGGCCGAGGCCTTGCAGGCAAAGGAAACGGTGTCCTTGAGTCCGACCCCGTAAATCGCCTTGACCTTAACCTCCGCCTCCTTGCCGCCGGGGAGGGAGTATTTCAGGGTGTAGTTCAGGGTGTAAGTCCTGCCGCTGGATTCGACCTGTACCGGACGGTCGCTCTTGGTGGCGAACACGCGATTGGCTCCCAGTTCCACGAAGGGAACCAGATCGGTCAGGATGCAGAGGTCGGGAGAGGCGGAATTCAAATACTGGCCGAAATAGATGTTCGCCAGTTTCAGCCCGAGCAGCGTCCCCGGTTTCTCGGCGGAGTAAAGAGCCTGGTAGGCGTCCATTTGCCAGACCGTCATGCGGTTGTCAACCATCGGCTCGTTGTAAAGGTTGAGAACGAGGCTCCTCACCTCGGCGAAATTGTCCTTGGCACTACCCTCGCCGCCCGTGAGTCCCACATAGAGCGTCTTGACCGTGGTGGGGGGCAAGGCGATGGTCGTTGCGCCATAGGGCAGGATCTCCTGCTGGTTATCGACCTTGACCCTCTTAAATTCCCCTTGGGCGTCCAGGACGCAGACGCCCCAGGAGCCTTTCTTCGGGACCATGCTGCCCCATTGGATGACCGCTTGGTCGAAGAGCGGGACCTTGTCCTTGAAACGGTCGAACTGCCCCGGGCCGGTAACGGATTTGGACCATGTGGTCTCGAAGGGCTTCTCGAAGGTCAGGCCGAAAACGCATTTTCCGCCGTCGCTGAGCCAGGGCAGGTAAGTGGCGCCACGAGCAAAAGCCTCCCCGGCTACTGGATTCTGCCCGCGGGTATAGAGGGCGTTGGCAACCATGTGGTTGTTCAGGCCGAATTCCTTGCCGGTGAGCTTGTATTCCCCGCCGGGGATGAAGCCGTAGTCGGCGGTGGAGAAGAAGCGGCCTTGCGGACCGAAATCCTGGTATCCCGTCGCCCAGGTGTATGGGGAGGATGCCGCCTTGCCGAAAAAAACGCCGGAGGCGTCCGGAGCCGCTAAAGCCGTGGATCCAGCCAGAGCCGCCAGCACGGCAGCGGCCACCTTCTTGAGCATTGATGAGTTGAACATGTTGAATTCTTGCTTTTTTGGTGAGTTGGACATGTTTGCAATCCTATTTCCTGATGGATTTAAACCGACCTGATCGATAACTTCTATCGCTGCACCAAAGCGGGATTGTGTTAGGATGTTATACTCGCTTTTCATTTGAGCGCTTTGCAGGTCATGCCGTATTCCGGATGCACGGTGACGCTGTGGATGGCACCCTTGAGGCCGGTCTCATCACGTTGAATCGCGTTCATTTCCGACCAGGTATGGCCGATCTTGGCCAGACTTTCCCGCGTCGGTGTGGTGGCCAGCAGCATCGCGTTGCCCAGGATGCCGGGAGCGAAACGACGCAACCCGATCCACCACTGGGTTCCGTTATTGAAGTTGTCGTGTACCAGCCGGCCATCGATGTAGGCGCCGCCCGTGTCGCCCACATATTCCGTGCTGATGAAAACATCCTGTATCCCGTTCAACGTCTCCTGCGGCACCCGGAGCGCCATACGCCGGGGGCCCAACGATTCCGTCGTGATCCCATCATTCCACGTCGGAACTTCCGCTGCATACTCCCGCCATGTCTTGGTGTTTGTTGCCCGTAATACGCTCTCACGACTCGACAGATCATGCGCCGGCGGCGGAAAAACGGAAAACCGGAAAGCATTAGAATCCAGTTGGGAAAGCGAAATGCCGTCGTTGTCAAAACAGACTCCGGACGCGGTGATAAGGAATCGTTCCGCGCCCCAGGCTTTGCCGGACCAGAACTGGCGCGATTGGGCGTCGGTGAGCGTGACGATGCTGATCGTCTGGCCATTGCGTGCGGTCAACTCGATGAAACTGTCGAGCCCGGCTTCCGGTTTCCACACTTGGACGGAGTCTCCCCCCGTCGGTTTGGGATCCTTGAGAGTCGTGGCGTCAAAGGCGAATTCCGGAGCGATCCCATCGGGCGCAAAAAAGGCGTAGCAGGGACCGGTGTCGGTCATGATGCGCGTGATCGGCTGGGCCGTGCTGCTGATCAGCCGAATGCCGTCCATATCGAGGTTGAACGGCATGATGGCGCAGATATCGCGCTTCAGCCGAAAGGCGCCGTCAGCCGGCAATGAGACCATGCCCCTGGCTGTCTCGATACGGAACAAAACTCCCTCCCGTTCGGGCATGTCGAGGTGATCCTGGTAGTTGTTGACGAACAGAAAACCGCTCTCACCGTCGGTACGAATGGCGGCTCGCACCGGGAGTGGATTCCCGGCTTCCACCAGTTCCTGTTCGGCGGGCAACACCGTCGGCATGGGCGCGATCCGGGAACCGAACGCCTGGATGAACAGGTTCTGACGTCGCAGCAGGTGATAGGATGGTTTGAATTGGCCGAAATCTCCAATCGGCGCGAAGAAGTCATAGGAGATCCGCGGGCAGCGGTGTTCGTTGAGGAACCCGAGGCGTCCGACCGGATTGCAGCCGCCGTGATACACATAGTAGCCGATCAGGTTGACCGCGCTGCCGAGTTTGACGCACCCCATGGCCTCCACGCTCTCGGGCGGCACCACCGGGCGGTTCTTGTAGAACGCCTGCATGCCGCTCCCCATCTCGCACTGGCCAAACGGCGTCATGGAATCCGTGCCGTCGCCATTTTTGTGCCCGTCGCGGAAGACATAGTTCGGGGATGGGGCCTGTGTGGTGGGGTCATCCTCCCAGGCGTAGAAGGCATAGCCGCCGTGGAGGGGAAGAAACTCGCCGGGCACCGATGATCCCCAGCCGGTGCAGGTCCACAGCGGCACCTCCATCCCCGTTTCACGCGCGATGATTTTCAACGCGCGCAGGTGTTCGGCCCCGCCCTTGCCTAACGGCGTCAATTCAATGTCGGGATAATGGGTGGTTTCCCACGGTGCGGCGCTGGCCTGAAATTCGTTTTCCAGTTGGATGCCGAGCACCGGCCCGCCATCCTGGAACAGCAGGCCGTGGCACTGGGCCGCGATTTGTGCGTAGTAGCGGCGCACAAAGTAGAGATACTTGGGATCGTTGGAGCGCGCCTCCAGCGGCATGCCATAGATCCAGTCCGGCAGCCCGCCGTTGCGCGCCTCGCCGTGGACAAACGGTCCGATCCGGAGCACGACATCCAGCCCCACCTCGCCGCAGAATAGGAGAAAATCGCGCAGGTTGCGCTGACCAGACCAGTCGAACACATCACGTTCCTCTTCGTGGTGAATCCAGAAAAGATAGGATGCCACCGTCGTCACACCGCCGGCCTTGATCTTGAGCAATTCCGCACGCCATTCCGCGCGGGGGTAGCGCGAAAACTGGAATTCCCCCATCACCGGCAGCCACGGCTGTCCGTTGCGTTCGATGAAAAAGCTGTTGACCTCAATTGTCCCGCCCTGCCCATCCCCCTGCGGCGGGCCGAAATGGCCGCGCTGGACGTCAAGGTGCGCGCCGGTGGCGGTGAAACTCAATTTATTATTCATATCGAAGATTCAGGAGTCAGCGATGGCTTCGTGGCGGGCGCGGAACTCGGCGAGGTCGACAACCTTGCCAGTGATGCGGGCTTCCTCAGAGGCAAACCCCATCATATGGCTTTCCACGGAAGCATGGACACCGCTTCGCATCTCGTGCGCCGGTTTGCGTAGTTCGTGGTCGAGAGCGAAGACGAGCCCGGGGTCACCGCCGCCATGTCCGGCGTATCCGCCGACATCGGTCGGGACGCGATACCGGACCTCCTGCCCAAGGTGCGTGCGGACAAGGATGTCGTCCTCGGTTTGCTCCTTCAGATGGCCGCCCCCAATGAGAACCCCCTTGGTGCCTCGAATAAACACAGTGCGATGGCGATCAAAGGCGGTCATGGTAAACGTGCCGGAGATGCCACCATCAAACTCCATGGCCAGAACCTGACGGTCGACCACATCGTTGTCGCAGCGCCAAGCGCAGCGCCCCCACGGGCTGGTCTTGAGCCACTCGCGGGTGACCGCTGGCTCTGGAATGAATCCGGATTCGTGAACGTGCTGCATCCAGTGGCTGTGTTTGCCGGCGTAGAGCATGGCGTTGTAGGCGCAGGTATCCCCCACCGGGCAGCCGTCGGTGCAGCGTGCGGGAGAGCCAGCCGGGGCGTTGGCGCTCGTGAAATAATGAAGGCCGCCAAAGCTGGCCACCTTGCGGCATGGCTGGTCAACCATCCAGCTCATGATGTCCATGTCGTGGCAGGATTTGGCGATGATCATCGGGTTGGATTTTTTTGCGGTGCCCCAATGTCCCCGGACAAAGCTATGCACCTGGTGCCAATCCTCAACCCCCTCGCTGGCGTCGATCGTCGCAATCTCGCCCAATACGCCGCTGGCAATGATCTCCTTCACCTTGACATAGAACGGAGTGTAGCGGAGCACGTGGCAGACGAGCACCTTGCGCCCCAGCCGGTCGGCGGCAGCCAGCACTTGCAAAACTTGAGCCGGGTCGGGCGCGATTGGTTTTTCCAGCAGCAGGTCGTATCCCAACTCCATCGCCTGAATCGCTGGCTGGACGTGGTAAGAGTCCTGAGTTGCGATGATTGCCAAGTCGGCAAGCTTGCCAGCGGCGAACATCTCTTGGTCGTTGGCAAAGCCGCGGAAATCCGGGTTCCCGGACAACGCTCGCAGTTTTTCCACCCGCCCTGGCTGGGGATCGGCCCCGGCGACAATTTTGTAGCGGTGCGGCATCTCAGCAGCTATGGAAGAATAGGCAAATGCACGGCTTCCGCAGCCAACGGTAACGAAAGAGAGAGGGCGGGTCATCATGTGAGGTTTTCTTGGGTTTGTGGTGTCATTAAGACGGTGGACATGACGCAGCAGAAAAGGAATGCCGCCATTAAGAGCAGCGAGGCTGCCAGGTTCATGAACGTTTTTGAGTTGAACATATTTGGTCCTCACAGATCGTCTTCAATAGCTTCGTCCGGCAGCCGGCTCCGCTTCGCCGGCGGCCTTGACCTCAATCTGGACCTTGGCGGAACCCGCGCCCAGAAATTGGATTTCGAACTCGATCCGGTTTTTGCCGGTGGCGAGGAGCGGCTTGGGCCCCTTTGTCCTGGCGGCATGGAGCGGCCGCCAGTTCATGGCGAAGGTCCGGGCGTTTCCGGACTCGTCCAACTTCAACCCGGCAGCACGCGCTCCGAGCCATTCGGCGTCCTCAACCGTCGTCTCGACGTTGA
>JBAXXD010000073.1:0-20768 GCA_037128135.1 Verrucomicrobiia bacterium | reverse complement strand
AAATCTTTTTCAAAATTATCCCTTGATTTGATCTGATACTACTGACCCCCAGTTTGGGTTGCCGTCACTTGGACGGCTTGTCCTCCCAGAGGAAGTTTTCGAGGCGGATCTTGTTGATCCGCGCGGCGGCCTCTTCGCTGCGCGGGCCTCTGACGGCGGCGATCAGCTCGTAGACCCGGATCGCCTGGTCCCAACGCTTGGCGGATTCGAGGAGCCGGGCGGCGCCGAAGCCGGCTTTGTAAAACCAGAAATATTCCGGCAGGCCAGACTGGCCGTCTTTGAGGACATCGTAATATGAGCCGACGGCGGCCTCGGTGTCGCCCGCCTTCTCGTGGGCGGCACCGATCCGGACGAGCGCCTGATTTCTCCAGGCGGGGGAAAGCGATTTGTCCGCGGCCAGCGAGCTCCACGTCTCCACCGCCGCGTCCGACGCGCCGGGCTCTGGTGAGGAGAGCAGGGTTTTTCCTTTTTCCATGAGGGCGCACGCGCGCATCTCCGGATCGGGATTCGAGGCGAGGATGCGGTCGAGAATGACAATCCCCTCGCGAGGTTTGCCGAGGATATTTTTGAGGATCGCCTGCTCGAGCCGGGCGCGCAGGGCGAGCGGGCTGCCCGAGGCGGCGACCTCCTCGTAGAGGGACATGGCATCGTTGGCCGAGGTCTCGGTCTGAAGGCGCGAGGCCGACTGCGCCGCGAGAAAAAGCGCGGGGAATTCCTGCGGCGAACCGGGAAATTTTTCCGCCAGCGACTCGAGCTGGATCCGGGCGCCCGCGAAGTCGCCCTTCCGGTAGAGGAGCTCGCCGAGCTTCATCCGAACCTCCGGCTCGGGCGAAGAATCCGGATGCGCCACAAGAAATTTTTCCGCCGCCCGGACGGCCTCATCGGCGGTTCCCCCGTCATCGGCCAGGAAGACAGCGAGCGCGTCGGCGCGTGCGGGATCCGAGCCGGCGAGGGTCGAGACCCGCAGGAGTTCGCCGCGCGATCCCTGCGCGTCATGCTGTTGGAATTTCCATTCCGCGAGCGCGAGGGCCGCGGCACCGGCGGTCGGGGAATCCGCTCTGGAGGCGAGTCCCCGGAGGTGATATTCCGCCTGCGGGTCGCCCGCCCTGGCGAGAAGCAGGGCTTCCTGAAGCCGGAGGGTATCGAGCTTGGCACTCTGCGGAAAACGGGTTTTGAAAAGCTCGAACGCGCCCCGCTTCCGGGATCCAAGCTCGCAGACCGAGGCATTGAAGAGGGCAGACTCGGCCAGCGGCGGGCTCGATGAGGCGGACAGGAACGCCCGGGCCGCCTCCTGGTTCCGGTTCAGGCCGGCAAGCGCCAACCCCCGGAGAAAGTCCGCGTCCGGCGAACTGTAAACCTGCGGCAGGAGGGCGAGGGCATCGCCCGCGCGGCCTTGTTTCAAGCGGATCCGGGACAGATCGAGAGCCGCCAGCCTGCCGCCGGTGGAGTCGCCCGCGCCCTCTGCGGCCTGCTCGAGAAATTTTTCCTCCCGGTCATCCCGCCCGAGGCGCGCCTCGAATTTCGCCAGGTAATATGTGGCGAGCCGGCGGCGCGGAGAAGGGGATTCTTCGCCGGCCCAGCGCTTGAGCTCGGCGGGGGAGGGGGATGCCTGCAGAGCGTAATTCCGATCCAGGAGGGCGAAGAGAATTTCCAGTCCGTCGACATCGGAGTTGCGGGAGAGAAATTCCTTGATGAGGGTTTCGGCCTCGGGTGCCCGGCCGGTGCGGGTCAGCGCCTCCGCCTGGCCGATGACTGCGGAAACCGCCATGGCCGCATCTGTCGGATCCAGCGTCTGAAAAATCCGGGCTGCGCCGGCATCGTCGCCCGATATCGCCAGGGCGCGGGCGGTGAGGAAGTCGCGCCTTGCGGTGCCGGCTTTGTCGTCCGGGGCGGTCGCGTTCAGGATCGCGTGGCACTCTTCGGGCCGTCCGAGATCCAGCAGGGCATCGGCCTCTTCAAACTGGGCGAGGAGGCGGAGGCGGGGCTCCGGCCAGTTCCGCGCGTCTTTCAAAACCCGGATCGCCTCGTCCGGACGCCCGAGGCGGCGGAGAATTCCTGCTTCGCCCAGGGCGGCCTCACAGGAAAACGTCGGCCCATTTTTCGCCGAGCGGTATGCGGCCAGCGCCTCGTCCCGCCGTCCCAGCGCGGCGAAGGCCTGCGCGAGCCAGAAATCGCGTCCGGGCACGCCGGTCCGGGATTTCAGAAGCTCCACGGCGCTGTCGGGATGGCCGTCCTCGACATAGGCGCGGGCGAGGAGGAGGAGGGATTCCGCGTCGCGCTTGTCCGGCGGGATGCTTTCCAGCTTGCGGATGGCGACGCCGGGCAGGCCGTCTTCGAGAGCCGGGCGCGCGGAGGCGGTCGAGCCGGTGTTCGCGGAGGCGAGGAGGAGAGCGAGGAGATACGTCATGGTCGAAAGGTGCGGGCAAGGTAGCGTCCGGTGTGGCTCGCCGTCGAGCGCGCGACGTCCTCGGGGGTTCCCTCGGCGACGATCGTGCCGCCGCCCGCGCCGCCCTCGGGGCCGAGATCGATGATCCAATCGGCGCACTTGACGACCTCGAGGTTGTGCTCGATGACGATCACCGTATTGCGCGCGTCGCGGAGCTTCATGAGAACTTCCAGGAGCTTGTGGATATCCGCAAAATGCAGCCCGGTCGTCGGCTCGTCGAGAAGATAAACCGTGCGGCCGGTCGCGCGCTTCGAGAGCTCGGCGGAGAGCTTGATCCGCTGGGCCTCGCCGCCAGAGAGCGTGGTGGCGGGCTGGCCGAGCCGGAGGTAGCCGAGGCCGACATCCTGGAGCGTCTCGAGCTTGCTACCGAGCGCGGGGATGTTCCGGAAAAACCTCGCGGCCTCGTCCACCGGCATGTCGAGGACGTCCGCGATATTCTTGCCCTTGTAGGTGACCTCGAGGGTCTCGCGGTTGTAGCGCCGTCCGCGGCAGACCTCGCACTCGACATAGACATCGGCGAGGAAGTGCATTTCGATTTTGATCAAGCCGTCGCCCTGGCAGTGCTCGCAGCGTCCGCCTTTGGCATTGAAAGAAAACCGTCCGGCATCGTAGCCCCGGACGCGGGATGAGGGGAGTTCGCTGAAGAGGTCACGGATCGGCCCGAGGGCACCGGTGTAGGTCGCGGGATTCGAGCGGGGGGTGCGGCCGACCGGGCTCTGGTCAATGACGACGACCTTGTCGAACTGTTCGATGCCAGAGATCGAGCGGTGGGCACCGGGGCGGGATTTTGCGCGGTTGAGGTCGCGCTCGAGCGCCGGGCAGAGGATGTCGTTGACGAGCGTGGATTTTCCGCTTCCGGAAACCCCGGTCACGCAGGTGAGGCAGCCGGCCGGGAACGAGGCGGTGATGTCGCGGAGGTTGTTCTCCGTCGCGCCGTGGACGCGCAGCCAGCCGTCCCCGATCTCCCCGGCCGGCTGTGGCGGCACGCGTTTGCGAGGCACGGCGATGCGGATCGTCCCGTTCAGGTATTGCGCGGTGAGGGAGGCTTCGCAGCGGAGGATTTTTTCCAGCGGCCCCTCCGCGACGAGGTGGCCGCCGCGCGGGCCGGCGCCCGGGCCGAGATCCAGAATATGGTCCGCCGCGCGGATGGTTTCCTCGTCGTGCTCGACGACGATCACGGAATTGCCGAGGTCGCGCAGGTCGCGGAGCGTGCGGATGAGGCGGTCGTTGTCGCGCTGGTGGAGGCCGATGCTGGGCTCGTCGAGCACATACATCACGCCCGAGAGGCCGGAGCCGATCTGCGTGGCGAGCCGGATCCGCTGGGCCTCGCCGCCCGAGAGCGTCCCGCTTTCCCGGTTGAGCTGGAGGTATCCGAGGCCGACCTCGCAGAGGAAATTGAGCCGCTGCCGGATTTCGCGCAGGACGTCTTTGACGATGTCCTCCTGGGCGGGCGAGAGGGCGAGTTCGCGCAGGGTTTCCAGCGCGAGGGAAATCGGGAACGCGCAGAGCGACTCGATGCCGAACTCCCGGCCCGAGCGGTCTGCGACGGTGACGGCCAGGATCTCCGGGCGCAGCCGCGCGCCGCCGCACGTCCGGCAGATCCGCCGGCTCTGGAACGCGCGCAGGCGCTTTTTTGAGAACTCGCTCTGGCTGGTTTCGTAGAGCCGGATGACCTGCGCGAGAACGCCCTCGAACGGCTTGGCGGAGGATTTTCCCGCGCCGGTTTTCATGGAGACCGGCCGGTCGCGCGATCCGAAAATCACGAGATCGCGGAAGCGTTCCGGCAGTTCGCTCCAGGGTTTGTTGAGCGGGGCCGGGGAGTCGGCGAGGAGCGCGTCGAGCAGCGCGGCGTAGTAGGCCTTCATCCGCTTGTTCGCCGATTTCCACGGCCTCACCGCGCCCTGGGCAAGCGACTTTTCCGGATCCACCATCAGCTCGGGATCAAAGTGGAGCTCGGTTCCGATGCCGTGACATTCCGGGCACGCGCCGAGGTGGCTGTTGAAAGAAAAATGTTTCGGGGTGAGGCGGGGCATGGTGAACCCGGTTTCCGGGTCGCTGTAGTCGGTCGAGAACTTCTCCTCGATCCAGGCCGCGCTCTCCGGTTCCTGCCGGCTGGTGGAGATGCGGCCGGCGCCCCAGCGGAGGGCGGTTTCGATCGAGTCGGCGAGGCGCTGGGCGAGGCCCTCGCGGATGGCGAGCCGGTCGACGACCGCCTCGATCGTGTGCCGCGCGCCCTTTGCGAGCTTCACGGAATCCGGCTTGGCGATCTCGACGACTTCGCCGTCCACCCGCAGGCGCACGAACCCCTCGCGGCGGGCTTTTTCCATGACGTCGCGGAACTCGCCCGCCTGCCCGCTGACGAGCGGTGCCAGGAGGAGGAACTTTGTTCCCTCCGGCCAGCGCAGGATCACGTCGGCGATCTCCTGCGGCGTCTGGCGCGAGACCGCCCGCCCAGTGGACGGGTCGTGGGGCACACCCACCGCCGAATACAGGAGGCGAAGATAATCGTAGATCTCGGTGGTTGTGGCGATGGTGGACCGGGGGTTGGCACCGGCCGACCGCTGCTCGATCGCGATCGCGGGCGACAGCCCCTCGATGTAATCCACGTCCGGCTTCTGCATCTGATCCAGAAACTGCCGCGCGTAGGCGGAGAGGCTCTCGACGTATTTCCTCTGCCCTTCCGCGAAAAGCGTGTCAAAGGCCAGCGACGATTTCCCCGAGCCGCTCAGCCCGGTGACGACGACGAGCTTGTGCCGCGGGATCCGGACATCCAGGTTTTTCAGGTTGTGCTGCCGGGCGCCCTGGATCGTGATGAAATTTTGCTTGTCCGATGGCATGATGGCGATTCAGCCGTCGAGGCCGCCCGACTTTTTCATCGCGCTGTCAGAGTTCGAAGCGGGTTTGAAAGATCCGGGAGCGCTCGGGGCTGAACTCGGCCGCCGTGCCGTCGGGAAGCCCTGCGACGAAGAGCCCGGTCGGAGACGTTGTGTAATGGACGACCTTGTTCAGGTTCACGATCGTCGTTGCGTTCACCCGGAAAAAGTGCTCGCGGTCGAGGCTTGTCTCCATCTCCGCAAGGCTGTGCGGGACGACGACGCTGTGGTCGCCGAAAAAGATTCTTGTCGAGCCGTGCTCGTCGCTGAGGAGCGAGAAGTCGAGGACGTTGACCATGTGGATGCCGTTGCGGTCGCGGAGGAGGACCCGGCTCTCCGGGCCGGGGATCAACTCGTCGGCGGGCGCGGCGGATTTCGGCGGCGCCTCGGCGATCGTCTTCATCTGCTGGTAGGCCCGCCGCAGGCGCTGCTGATCCACCGGCTTGAGCAGGCACCCGATGACACCCATGCCGATCGCGTCCAGCGCCATCATCGCGTGGGCGGTCACCAGAACCACCGGGGGCATCGCCGGGCCCATGCGCTCGATCATCTGGATGCCGCTCATGCCGGGAAGCTCGAGGTCGAGAAAGATCCCGTCGAAGCGTTTCGGGTTGTCGCTTTTTCTGTTGCCCATCAACTCCAACCCCTCCATCGCCGTTTGGACCCCGACGATTTCCAAGGCCGGGTCAATTTCCAAGAGCGAGTCGCGGAGATCCTCCAAGGCGACCATCTCATCTTCGACCACAAGGACAGTTTTCATAAAGAGCGAAGAGAAACTATGCAGCAGCCGGAGGCGCTTGCCCAGAAAAAATCCATGTCCCCCGCGCGTTCGCTTATTCGGCGGGGAGGTAGCGCTTGTCGAAGGGGAGGAGGGAGATCGCTTCAACCCGCGGGCCCGGGATTTCATGGATCTCGAAACTCCCCCGCCCGTCGGTCGAAAGCGTGATGCGCTCGCGCACATTGGCCAGCCCCTGCCCCCCGTGCCCCTCCGCGTCCGGGCCCCCTTGTTTCAAGGACCCGTCGTTGACGACAAAGACGATGACCGAGGCATCATCCGGCGAGCTCTCGACGAGAACTTCGATGCCCCCTCCCTTCTCGAGCTTCGAGACGCCGTGCTTCACCGAGTTTTCCACGAGCGTCAGCACGAGCATCCCGGGGATTTTCTGGGTGAGCAGCCGGGGCGGGCAGGCGATGTGGTAGCGGATCCTCTCCCCGAAACGGATCGCCTCGATCTCGAGGTAATCCCTGACGATGTCGAGCTCCTTCTCGATCGAGTGGAACCTCGAGTCGCGGCCGGCAAGGACCTCGCGCAGGAGGCTCGCGAGCGCGGAGACCATGGATTTCGCCTTGACGTCCTGCCTTCCGATCAGCGCCCGGATGCTGTTGAGGGCGTTGAAGAGGAAGTGCGGGTTGATCTGGCTGCGGAGGGTGCGGAGCTGGGCCTCGGTTTCGATCGCCGTGATCCGGTTCTGCACGGCCTCCTGCTCGTGCGTGGTATCGCGCATCACGCCCGCGATCGAAGCGATCTCATCGTCGGCCGTGAGGCGCAGCGGCTTCGCATCCAACTGCACGGAAACCCATGCCCCGGCGGCGGTGCGCATCCGGCAGCTCTGGCTCCAATGAGAAATCTCGAACGCGGACAGCCTCCGGAAATTCTCCTCGAAGTCCGGCAGATCGCCGGGGTGGAGCAGCCCGAGGACGACCTCGTTCGGGATGTTTTTTGCGAACCCCACTCCGAACTTTTCGCGCCAGGACGGCGTGTGGCAGGCCCAGCCGGCCGGGCTCCAGTCCCAGACGCAGAGGTTGGCGGAAGACATCGCGAGGGCGAATTTCATGCGGAGCGCGGCCAGCTCGTCGTGGAACGCCGCGGCAAACAGGCTCCCGAGGCTGGAGAGGAAGGCGAAGACGTGCACGAGCGGCTGCAGCTCGCCGCCGGACATCAGGACGCGCACGTCGCCCATGCGGCCCGGCGACATGGCCGCGAGCGCCGGCACCAGAAAAATGGAAAGCGCCTGGATCAGCGATGTGGTGCGCAGGCCGAAGCGCAGCGCCACCACGAGCGACAGCACCATCGTCGAGCCGACCGCTGCCAGGCGGACGCCCATGCCGATCTCCGTGCC
The DNA here is from genome assembly GCA_037128135.1 of Verrucomicrobiia bacterium. GTDB lineage: Bacteria > Verrucomicrobiota > Verrucomicrobiia > Chthoniobacterales > Terrimicrobiaceae > QYQL01. The sequence goes on along the minus strand of JBAXXD010000073.1, from coordinate 13,329 downwards.
GTGGATCAGAAAAAAAAGCAGGCCGCCCAGAAGAAGCGTGTAGCCGAGCAGCTCGTAGCGGCCCCAGACCGTCGGCGGGCGGAAGTTCTGCCGCCTCAGCGCAAAAAGGAAAAACGGGCCGAAGACCAGGATGCCGAACGCGTTGGATTGGAAAAATCCGGAGAACCCGGCGAACATCTGGGACACCGAGAGGTGCCCGCTGAGCGTCGCCAGCGCGGCCCCATAGAGCGCGCCCGCAAGCGGTCCGGGAAAGCATCCGAGCGCGACGAATTTCCCGAAATCCCTGAGGCTGGAGAACCCGAGATCAATCTTGGCCACCTTCGTCAGCAGCGCCCACATCACGACGAGTTCCAAAAGGTATCCCGCCGGTCCCGCATAGAGGAACAGCGAGGGTTCGCCGTTGAGGAAGTTGCTGGCGAGCGAACCCAGATAGACCGCGGGGATCGCACGCTCGAGCCCGTAGAGCAGGGCGATCGCCAGCGAGAATCCCGCGGCTGGCCAGATCGGGCTCAGGAGACCGCCGGACGACTTCATGAACCAGTCGCCCGCCTGGGAAAGCAGGAAGACGCCGAGAACCATCCAGCCGATCTGGAACAAAAAGTGCGGGAGCCCGGCCGCCTCGGGCGGGCGTGACGAGCTCATGCGTCCTGTCGGCAATACTTCCATGGGTGGGATAATCATTTACAGCGGCCGGCCCATCCGCACAAGAAAAGCGCGCCGGCTATTTCGGGTTCGGTATGTAGCGGAAAAGTTTTTCGGCGAGCTCCGCCCTTCGGAACGGTTTCGAGAGGTAGTCGTCCATCCCGGCGGCGAGGTAGCGCCGGCAGTTGCCGGAGATCACGTCTGCGGTCACCGCGATGATCGGCACGCGGCGGTCCGCCGGCTCGGATGCGCGGATTTTTGTTGTCGCCTCGATCCCGTCCATCACCGGCATCGCCACATCCATCAGCACCGCGGAAAATTTTCCCTTCCGGATTTTTTTGACTGCCTCCTCGCCATTGACAGCGAATTCGGCGCGGCAGCCGAGGGCGGCGAGCATTTTTCCGGCGAGCACGGAGCTGGTCTTGTCGTCATCGACGACGAGCACGGGATCCGGGGCGGCGCCCAAATCAGGACGATCCCCCGGGCCGCGTGGCTGCTCGGGGGAATTTGTAGAAGCGGCATCTTGCCGCTTGCCGGAAAGCCCCAAGCGGCAAGATGCCGCTTCTACGGTTTGAGATTGTAATGATTGGGGTGCGGCGATGTCCGGTGAGCAAACAGGCTGGGCGCCCGTTCCCCGTGCGGGAGAATCCAGCGGGAGGCGGAAGGTGAACGTGCTGCCCTTGTCGGTGGAGGCGACGGCGAGCGAGCCGCCCATGGCATCGGCGAGGCGCTTCGAGATTGCGAGCCCGATCCCGGTGCCCCCGAACACGCGGCTCCTCCTCGCATCCCCCTGCACGAACGGCTGGAACAAGCCGGAGACCATCTCCGTGGACATCCCGGGGCCGGTGTCCTTGACGGAAAAATCCAGAGCCGCCCGCCCGCCCGCGGAAGTTTTCGCGATGCGGAAGACAACCGATCCGGCGGAGGTGAATTTGACGGCGTTGCCGAGGAGGTTGATGAGGATCTGGCGGATCCGGCGCTCATCGCCGGTGATTCGCTCCGGCACGCCGGAGGCGATCTCGGAGTGGAACTCCAGCCCCTTGGCGGCGGCGGATTTTCGGATGATCCCGGCGGCGGATTCCACAAGCTCCGCGGTCACGAACGGCGCAGACTGGATCGCGAGGGTGCCCTTTTCGATGCTGGAGAAATCGAGGATGTCGTTGACGACGGCGAGGAGGTGGTTGCCGCTGTTGCAGATCGTCCGGGCATACACTTTTTGCTCGTCGTCGAGCGGGGAGTTGGCGAGGAGTTCGGCGAAGCCAAGCACTCCGTTGAGCGGCGTGCGCAGCTCGTGGCTCATCATGGCGAGGAAATCGCTCTTCGTGCGGGCGGCGGCCTCGGCGCGGACGAGCGCCTCCTCGAGCTTGTTGTCGTTTTCCTTCCGGAGGGTGATGTCGCGGACGATGCCCACCGAGTGCCATTCGCCGTCGAGCGCGACCGCCGACAGGGACAGGGCGACCTCGATCACCAGGCCGTCTTTCCGGCAGGCGGCCATTTCGATTGTCCTGCCGACGGCGTTTCCCCGGCCGGTGCGCTGGAATCCGGGGAACGCCTCGCTGTAGGCGGAGAGGTAGGGTTCGGAAACGAGGAGGGCGTGGAGGGCTTGGCCGACGGCCTCTTCACGGGTGTATCCGAAAATGGTTTCGGCTGCGGGATTCCAATAGGAGATTTTCCCCCGCGGATCCATCATGATGATGGCGTCCTGGGCCGCCTCGGTGATGGCGCGCACCCGTGCCTCGCTCTTCTGGAGCGCCTCCTCCGCGAACATCCGTTCGAGTTCCCCCGACGCCCGTTCGGCCGCCATCTTCAGCACGGCCTCGGCCTGCGGGCGGTCGGCAAGCGGGTGTCGGCCGATCGCCGCGATGAGGCCGATCGGCCGCCCGGTATGGCTCCAGAGCGTCACGCCGATGTAGCTCTCGGCCCGCAGATCCTTGAGTACCTGATCGCGAGGGAAGAACTGGCACACGCTGGCCGGGAAGCAGCAGACTTCCCTGCCCACCACCTCGCCGCAGGGGGTGTCCTTGAGGGCATACGTCACGTTGTCCTCGAATTGGCCGTCGTGCCAGACGGCCAGCGTGCGGGCGTTGAGCCCGTCGCCTTCGAGAATGTCGATGCAGAGGAATTCCAAGCCGAGGCTTCGGGCGAGGTAGCGTGCAAGCGCGTTGAAGAACGGCTCCTCTGTGGGCCCGCTGCCAGCCCGGGCCAGGAAGGCCTGGACTTCCTCCCTCGCCTTTCGCCCGGTGACGTCGCTCAGCGCGATGCGGCACACCGGAGTTCCCGTTTCGTCCTGCGCGGCGGTGGCTGTCAGGTGCGCCCAGAAGATCTTGCCGTCGGGCTTCCGCATCCGCAGCTCGCATTCCTGTGGCGGGCCAGTTTCCAGAAGAATTTTTCTCATCCGGTAAAACGCGTCCTGGTCTTCCTGGAGGATGAAACGGGAGAGCGGCATCGTGACCAGCGCGTCGCGCTCGACGCCGAGGAGGGCGGCGGCGGTGAGGTTGGCTTCGAGGAGCAGGCCGGTTTCCGCCAGCGTGCAATACCCGACCGGCGCGAGGTCGTAGAGGTCGAAATAGCGCGCCCGCGCGGCGTTCAGGTCGGCCTGCGACCGGAGCAGCTCCTCGTTCTGCATCTCCAGCTCGATCTGGTGCACGCGCAGCTCGTGGATCGCCGCCTGAAGGGTTTTCGGCGAGAGGGATTCGAGGTGCTCCATTGAGGAATCGAGCCGCTCCCGGAATTTCTTTTCCGCCTGCTCCCGGAGAGAGGCCGCCTTCGGGAGGCGCTTGTCATTGGTGCTCATGGCAAATGGGGAGGGGAAGAATGTCCAATAATCAACAAGGAATTTCCAATATCCAAGGACGGAGTTGCGCGGGCGGCGGCTCTGGCCTTTATGATGGGATATTGCCCTGGATTCGGAGGGGAAGAATGTCCGATAACCAACAAGGAATATCCAAGGCTCAAGGCCGGAATCGCGAGACCGGCCTTTCTGTCCTTCATCCTTGGATATTCCTTGTTGGACATGGGATATTGAACTCCCTTGTTGGTCATCGGATGTTGTCTTCCCTTGCCGTGCGTTCGGTGGTGCAGATGGCGTAGATATTTCCGGCCTCGTCGAGGAGGGCGGTGGAGATGATCGAGACCCCGAGGGAGGCACCGGATTTCGTGAGGCGCCGGGTGAGAAGCGGCTCGTGGATATTGGCCTTGCTGAGCTGTCGCAGTGTGTCGAGAGCGCCCGCGCGGAGAGCCGGGGGGATCCGTTCGCTTACATTCATCGCCAGCGCCTCGGCCTCGGACCAGCCATACATCCGCACGGCGCCCGGGTTCCATGCGATGGTGCGTCCGTCGAGGCTCTGCACGGTGATGGCGTCGTGCGAATCGCGCACGACGACCGCGAGGCGGAGCATCTCGTTCGATTCGCGCAGGGACTCCCGTGTCCGCACGATCTCGGTGATGTCCGTGAAGGTGATGACCGCGCCCTCGATGACATTGTCGATGGTGCGGTAGGGCTGGATGCGCATCTTGAACCACTTGCCGGAGGTGGTCTGCAGATCAATCTCCTTGCTGGTGAGCGTGTCGAGCACCGCCTTCACGTCGGCCACGAGGGACTCGTAGCCGACGAGGTTCGAGACGATGTGCGAGACCGGGCGGCCGACGTCGCTGAGGATGAGGTTGATGATCTCGCTGGCGAGCGGGGTGAAGCGCAGGATGCGCAGCTGGTGGTCCACAAAGATCGTGGCGATGCCGGTGCCGGCCAGCAGGTTGTTCATGTCGTTGTTCGCTCGCGAGAGGTCGGCCACCTTGTTTTGCAGCTCGGTGTTGACCGTGGCGAGCTCCTCGTTGACCGACTGGAGTTCCTCCTTCGAGGTCTCGAGCTCCTCGTTTGTGGACTGCAGCTCTTCGTTGACCGACTGCATCTCCTCGTTCGAGGATTTGAGCTCCTCGCTCGAGCTTTCCAGCTCCTCGTTTGTGCTCTGAAGGTATTCCTCCTTCGCACGCAGCTCGAGCTTGAGCGCGGCGACGCGCGCGTCGGACGTGTCGGATCCGTCGGATCCGACAGATCTGTCCGATGCGTCCGATGCGTCCGACGCCACCTCCTCGAGGACGACGAGGTAGAGCATCTGGTCGGGAGGGGAGCCGGCCGGCAGCGGGCGGACGGTCAGGTTGACCGTGGTGAAGTGGCTGTTGGTTTTCACGCGCAGGCCGGGGGACCGGATGGTTTCCTTGGTCTCCACGGCCTGGCGGAGGGCCACGGTCAGTTTCTGCCGCAGGCCCTCGCGCGCCATCTTGAGGATGTTGCTGGGACCCGCCTCGCCGGCGGCCGGCTCGAGGAACATCCCGCTGCGCCCGTAGAGGTAGAGGATGTCTCCCTGGTTTTGGACGAGCGCCGCCGCCGCGAAGACCTGCTGGAGAAGCGCATGCTCGGTCAGCTCGCGCAGGGGGAGCTTCGCCGGAAAGGGCGTCTTGTTCGCAGGCGGCCGGGCCAAGAAATCCGCCGCCGACACCGGCTGCTGAAACCGGGCCGCGCGCGGCCGCTTCGCATCAAAATTTTTTTCCTTCCGCTGGTAGATTTTCATTTTCCGGTCCTGCACGTCGAAGAGGGCGTCGGCATCGCCGATGCCCTCGGAGGTGCCGAGGACCAGGAACCCGCCCGGGTTCAGCGCGTAGTGGAAGATCGGGAGGAGCCGTTTCTGCAGATCCCCTCCCAGATAGATGAGAAGGTTGCGGCAACTGATGAGGTCGAGCTTCGAGAACGGCGGATCCTTGATCACGTTCTGCTCGGAAAACACCAGCATGTCGCGGATGCCTTTGTGGATCCGGTAGGTGCCGCTCTCCGGCTCGAGGGAAAAAAACCGGGCGAGGCGTTCGGGCGAGATGTCGGCGATGATGCTGGCCGGGTAGATCCCCGCCCGCGCGGAGGCGATCGCATGCTTGTCAATGTCGGTCGCGAACACCTGCACCGTGTAGTTTTGCCGGAGCGCCTCCATTCGCTCGACCAGCAGGATGGCGATGGAATACGCCTCCTCGCCGGTCGAGCAGCCGGCCGTCCACACCCGGATCACCCCGTTCGTGGGCTTGCCCGCAAAAACCTGCGGGATGATCGTTTCCTCCAGCGCCTTGAAGGCCTCGGGATCGCGGAAAAAACTCGTCACCCCGATGAGGAGATCCCGGAACAGCGCCTCCACCTCGGTCGGCGTCTGCTGCAGAAACCTCACATACCCGTCAATCTCATCCACCTGCTGCACGGCCATCCGCCGGTCGATCCGGCGGCTGATCGTGCTCGGCTTGTATTGGGAAAAGTCGTGGCCGGTCTGCGCGCGGAGCAGGATGAAGATCTTCTTCAGCGCGCTCTCGGTCTTCGGGGCGGAGAGGGTCTCGGAGCGCTGAAGCCTGCCGAACGCGTGGGCCGCGTAGGCGATGAGCTGGGCCGGCATCTCGGCCGGCGGCAGCTCGAAATCCACCAGGCCGGTCGAGAGCGCGCTGCGCGGCATGCCGTCGAACTCGGTGGACTCCGGGTTCTGGGCCATGACCATGCCGCCCTCGCCCTTGATCGCCCGCACGCCGAGCATCCCGTCGCGTCCGGTGCCCGAGAGCACGATGCCGATCGCGCTCTCGCGCTGGTCCTCCGCCAGCGAGCGGAAAAAGAAATCAATCGGCAGGCGTTGGCCGCGCGGCTCGGCGGGCTCGAGGAGCTGCAGCGAGCCGTTGAGGAACGCCATGTCGCGGCCCGGCGGGATGATGTAGGCGCAGTTCGGCTTCACGACCATCCCGTCCTCGACCTCGAACACCTCCATGCGCGTGTAGCGCCGGATCAGTTCGCAGAGGATGCTCTTGTGGTCGGGTGCCAGATGCTGGACCAGCACGAACGCCATGTTCGGATCCGTGTCGGCCGGCATCCCGGAAAAAAACGCCTCGAACGCCGCCAACCCACCCGCCGAAGCGCCGATGCCCACAATCGGAAATCCGGCGGCAGCCGGCCCGGCGGATGCGTCATCCTGCGGATTGTCCGCCGTGCGCACGGACGCCGCCCCGGCGGCACTGGCGGCACTGGCGGACGGCTTGCCGGAGGAGATTTTCGGTGTCGCGCGTTTGGATTTTTTCATCATCTGCTCGTGCGGCTTCCCAGCTGCGGGAGGGAATGAAATATTGTGTAAGACAACCGGGTTCATTGTGCGACTGTCCGGGGGCGCTTGGCAATGACCGAATTGCTCAAAACAGCTCTCTCTGTGCTGGTCCGGCGGACTTTGCGGCCTCGGCCTCGAACTCTTGGAGCAGGCCCTTGAACTCGCAGTCGCGGAGGGCATCGAGGAGGGCCGGGTAGTCGGGGGAGATCGTGAAGGATTCCCACGGTGCGGGGAGGGGCAGGTCGTCGTCGAGGCGCACCATCTCGCGGTTCGCGAGGATCTGCTCGCGGGCGCCAGTGATTTTTTCGCGGACGCGCGGGTTGGCGATCGCCTCCGGGTGCGCGAGCAGGTTTTCCACGGATCCGTGCTCCGAGATAAGAGCGACGGCGGTCTTGTCGCCGATCCCCTGCACGCCCCGGATGTTGTCCGAGACATCGCCCGTGAGCGCGAGGACGTCGGGGATCCGGGCCGGCGGGATCCCCCATTTCGCGCGCACTTCGTCCTCCCCGAGGAGCGTGTGGCCGGCGGACTCGGAGCCGGTTTTCACGGTCGAGTAGATCCGGATCTGCGGAGACGCGAGCTGGAGGATGTCCTTGTCGTTTGTCGCGATCACGACCTCAGCGCCCCCGCGGGCGGCGGCGAGGGCATACGAGGCGATGAGGTCGTCGGCCTCGGTGTTCTCCGCGCTCAGGCTCGCCAGCCCGAAAAGCGGAATCTTTTGTTGGAGCCAATCTTTTTGCGGGCGGAGGTCGTCGGGCATCGCCTTTCGGTTCTGCTTGTATTCCGGCTGGAGCGACGTGCGGCGCGCCGGCAGCCCGGAGTCCCAGATCACGGCAGCGCGGTCGGGCCGGGTGTCGGCCAGCATTTTGCGGAGCGCCTTCGCGTAGCCGTAGATCGCGTTCGTCGGCTCGCCGCGGGAATTCCGGAGATCCCGGATCGCATAAAACGAGCGGTAGAGGTAGTAGTGGCCGTCAACCAGGAGCAGTCGCATGATGCCGCGAGATTGCGCCGGGCGGGACGGCGAAACCAAGCCGAATCGTTCGGACGCGCTTGACGCACGGGACGGACTCCCTTAGATATCACGACTCCTGATGTCATTCCGAGTTTTCACGCTTTGCGCGGCCCTTGTTTTTTCGGCCATCCTTCCGGTTTGCGGACAGGCTCCGAAGGCGCGCGCGGACGCCGGGATCGCGATCCCGCCCAACGAGCAGGCCGCGTTCGACCTCGCAAAAAACTTCGACGAATCCGGCGCGACCCAGCCGGCGATCGCCGCCTACCGGCAGTTCATCAAGGAATCGCCCGCCTCGACGCTCGCCTCGCGCGCCCAGTATCGCATCGCCGAACTCGTGGAATCCAGCGGGGAACTCAGCAAGGCGTTCGACGCCTACCAGGTGCTCATCACCCGCTATCCCGACACGCCGGAATTTGAAAAGGCCGTCACCAAACAGGTGCTCATCGCGAACGAATACCTCGCCGGACGCCACCTCAAATTTTTGGGCATGTCGATCGTGCCGGCGACCGAGCGCGCCGAGCAGATGTTTTCCTCGATCCTAAAAAACGCGCCGTTCAGCAAGAACGCCCCGGTCGCGCAATTCAACCTTGGCCTGACATATGAAAAGCAGGGCAAGGTGCGGGAGGCCTCGAACGCTTACCAGACGGTGCTCGACAAATACCCGACCAGCTCGATCGCCGACGACGCGGTCTACCAGATCGGCTACATCTACATGCAGATCGGTGCCACCGGCCGCTCGCAGGATCTCTCGGCACTCGTCCAGGCAAAAAACACCTTCGAGGATTTTCTCCTCCAATACCCGAGCAGCGAGAAGGCCGCCCAGGCGCGCGACAACCTCAAGGAAATCGGCAGCAGGGAGTCGGGCGACCTCCTCTCGATCGCGAAATTTTACGACCGCTACAAAAACTTCCGCGCGGCCGCGATCTACTACAACGATGTGATCCGCCGCCAGCCGGGGACGAAGAACGCGGATTACGCACGGGAGCGGGTGCAGGTCCTGCGCAGCGATATCGGCGACGACGCGCTGAGAACCGGGCCCGAGCGCGCCGAAACCGGCGAGAAGGTCGCGCTGCGCCGCAGGCTCCAGGCGCAGATCGAGACGTCCGCCCTTGCCGATTTCAACGGCCCCGCGCGCAAGGATGTCGTGCCGGACGAACTGCCAGTTGTCAGCAAGCCGTCGCTGCGTACCAACATGCGCGACGTCCGGCCCCTGCCCTCGGTCGAACCAGCCCTGCCCACCCAATGAAATTTCCCGCCGCCCTCGCCCTTGCCGCCTCGATCCTTCTCGCTGGCTGCGGATACCACGCCGGCGAGATCCGCCCGACGCCGATGCGCTCGGTGCGCACGCTCGCCGTCCCGACATTTAAAAACAAAACCTACAAGGTCCGGATCGAGAGCCTGTTTGCCGACACGCTGGTCAAGCGCCTCCAGTCGGATGGCACCTACGAGATCGTCTCCACGGACAAGGCGGATGCGATCCTTTACTGCACGGTGATGACCATCGAGCAGAGAGCCCTGCGCTCGGTGCAAAACAATGTCCTCGCGACGAGCGAATTCGGGTTGCGCGTGAAAGCGGACTATCAGGTTCAGGATCGCGTGACCGGGGCGATCCTGATGACCGGGCGGGCGACCGGCGAAGCGACATTCTTCAGCGGGAACGACCTGCAGACGATCGAGCGCCAGGCGATCTCGGATGCGGGGGCCAATCTGGCGGAAAAAATCACTGCCGAGGTGGCCGAGGGCTGGTGACCCGCGGGAGCCTTTCCCGTGCTCAGCGTCGTCCCCACACCGATCGGCAATCGCCAGGATATCACGCTGCGGGCGGTCGAGGCCCTGCGTGCGGCCGATCTCATCGCGGCCGAAGACACCCGTCACAGCGGGATGCTCCTCCAGCACCTGGGCATCAAAAAGCCGTTCGTCAGCCTCCACGAACACAATGAAGCCTCGCGTGCGGAGGAGCTTGTCGGGAAAATGGCGGGCGGGACGCATGTGGCGCTGATCACCGACGCCGGGATGCCCGGCATTTCCGATCCCGGCCACCGCCTGATCCGCGCCTGCATCGCGCACGGAATCCCGCTCACCGTCCTGCCCGGCCCCTCGGCCGTCCTCACCGCGCTCGTCGGTTCCGGATTCCCCTCGGACCGGTTTTTCTTCGGCGGTTTCCTGCCGGTGAAAAGCGGGCGCCGCGCGGCCGAGCTCGCGCGGGCGGCCGGGCGCGCCGAGACGAGCATCTATTTCGAGTCCCCCCACCGGATCGTCCGCACGCTCGAAGCCTTGGCCGCGTGCTGCCCGCGCCGCCACGTGTGCGTCGCGAGAGAATTGACGAAGGCGTTTGAGGAATTCCAGCGCGGCACGCCCGGCGAGGTGCTCGCGCATTTCCAAAGCCACCCGCCGAAGGGCGAGATCACGATCCTCGTGGCTGCCCTCGACAAGCATGCGCCCGCGGACGATGAATAGGCTGTCGGGCCGGGCGAGGTGGATCCGCGCCGGGATCGTCGCGGGGATCGCCGCCGCCCTCGCCGTCCTCGCCTGCGGACTCCCCCACCATCCGTCCCTGTCGTGCGCGTTCCATGCCCTCACTGGCCTGCCCTGCCTTTTCTGCGGCGGAACCCGCGCGGCGGGCGCGCTCCTTCACGGGCAGTGGGAACGCGCGCTTTACCTGAACCCGCTCGCGTTTCCCGCTCTCCTCGCGGCCCTGCTCGTGGCGGGATCCCTCGCCATCGAGGCCGCCCGCGGCCGCCCGCTCTGCGGCTGGGAGCGCGCGCTTCGACCGACTGGTGGCCGGCTGGCCGCGGCCGCCGCCGCCCTCTGCCTCGCCTGGTGGTTCCCGCATGTCGTGCTCTCCCTCAAAACCCCCAAGCCGGAACTCGTGAACCTGCACAACCCCGTCGCGGGAAAATTGCGAGCTCTCTTCGATCGCCACGGACAGGAATAATTTCCGAATCCGGCGATCGCCCGCGGAGGACGCAGAGAAAAACCGTTTCCGTCTACCCTCCGAAGAGGCTTTTTTTCTTCGGGGTCTCGCGCATCAGCGACTCCATGCGCTTGCGGTCGCGCGCATTGGCGATCGCCTGCTCTTTCGAGATCGCCCGCGAGAGGTAGAGCCCGGCGAGGTCGTCGTCAATCGTGTGCATGCCATCTTTCGCCCCGATCTCGATCAGCCCGACAAGCTGCTCAAAACGATGCTCGCGGATGCACGCGCGGACGCCGGAATTTGTCACCAGAGTCTCCGAGGCCAAAACGCGGCCTGATCCATCCTCGCAGGGGAGCAGGCGCTGGGAAACAACGGCCTGAAGCGAATTCGACAACTGCGCCACGATTTGCGGTTGCTGTCCGCTGGGAAAGGCATCCACGATCCGGTCGATCGCCTTGGGCGCATCCATGGTATGCAGAGTGGCGATGACGAGATTCCCTGTCTCCGCAGCGGTAATGGCGGCGCTGATCGTCTCGGGATCCCGCATTTCTCCGACCAGAATCACATCCGGATCCTGACGCAGTGCGTTTCTCAAGGCCTCGGCAAACGACTTGGTATCGCTGCCGATCTCCCGTTGCTTGACGACGCCTTTTGAGTTCTGGAAGACAAACTCGATAGGATCTTCAATCGTGACAATCACTCCGCTCATCTGCTGGCTGATGTGCTGGACCATGGACGCCATGGTTGTCGTTTTCCCCGAACCGGGCATTCCGGTGATCAGCACCAGACCGTTCTCAAGTTCGCAGAGACGGAAGATGGAATCGCGATGCCCCAACTGACCGAGCGGGGGGATCGATTCAGAGATGTGGCGAAACGCGGCTTCGAGCGACCCCCGGCTGTAATGGGCATTGCCACGGAATCGCCCCACCCCCTCGACTTGGAGAGCAAAGTCGAGCTCCCATTCCTCTTCGAGCCTTGCCCGTTGCGCCTCGGTAAGGATTCCGGTGATCAGCTCCCGGCAATCTTGAACGGAGATCAGCCCGCCCTCGAGCGGAACAAGCAGGCCATGCACACGAACCATCGGAGAGGAATCCGCGCAAAGGTGCAGGTCAGATCCTCCGCCCGTCACGGTTCGCTGCAGCAAATCAACAAGATCAAACGCCATTACTGCCTCCGGGTTGCCTGGGTGGAAGATGTGATGCCTCGCAACATGCGGGAAAACTCCTGGGAATTTTCGGCGATTTCCAGCGCCGCTGCCTCGGTGACGCGATCATCACGAACCAACCGCAAAAGGGAATCTGAAAATGACCTGGTGGACTGCGGATCCCCGCGCGCAATGAAGTCCGACAGATCGGTCAGGCGATCCTCAATAATAATTTTCCGGGAGGATCCCTCGTTGGAAAAATACTCGCAGAGGAGGGCCAGGCCATTCTTGTGCGAGACGATCAATTTCTGGCAGAGAATCCCGAGCAATTGCGAGGCCAGTGTTTTGCGCACGGCCTCCCTTTCCGCTTGCGGGAAGAGCAGTTGCATGCGCTCGACGGTCTCCGCGCAGCTCGATGCATGCAGGGTGGCCAGCACAAGGTGCCCAGTCTCCGCCGCCTGGATCGCGGTCAGCGCCGATGCCGCATCCCGGATTTCCCCCAGCAAAATCACGTCCGGATTTTGCCGCAAAGACCGCCGCAATCCCTCGGCGAAGGACGGAGTGTCAATTCCGACCTGCCTCTGGGTGAAAATCGACATCTTCGATTCAAATACATACTCGACCGGATCCTCGATCGTGATGACGTGCCGTGCAAACGACTGGTTGATCCACTCCAGCACAGCGGCCAGCGTGGTGGATTTTCCAGAACCGGTCGGGCCGGAAACGATGACGATTCCCGCGCGAACGGAGGCCCACTCGCGGAGAAGATCCGACGGTCCGCCCAGGGAATCCAGACTGGGAATATTCCTCCGGATCCTGCGCAAAATTGCGGCCCGCGCGCCCAACTGATATAACAGGTTCACGCGAAACCGGGATCCGTCGGTGGCCGTGATGCTTCCGTCATAATCGAGATCCCCCTTGGACGCCGCGCATTCCTCCCACAGCGCGTCCAGGTCGTCCTCCCCGATCGCTTCGGATTCCACCGCCCGGAGTTCGCCCTCGATCCGGAGCATCGGCCGCCTGCCCGAGTGCAGGATCAGGTCGGACGCGCCGGATTCCACCGAAGCCAGCAGCAGGCTTTCGAGCAGAGGAGATTTCATAGGATGGAGAGTTTCAAGGGTCGCATCTCATGCCGCCACTCGTGGCTCGGCCCGGTCGTTTGGAATCGCTTGGCCATCAGGATCCCGGAATTCTACACGAAAACCGAATCCCGCAAACCGGAATCTTGTGGGAAAGGGGTCAGTCATCTTTTATTGCACTTTTTATTCCAGCCCGTCTTTCACGCAGCTTCCGGTCCTTCTCGAGCCGGATGCGTGTTTTGCAAATCTGATAGCAGCACCAACTCCTGGTTCCCATCCCCAACTCCCTGCTGACCCAGTCCAGTCTCATCGTGGTTTCCGCCTGGATCAGTTCGGCAAGGAGGCATTTCTTCCAATCGCTCTTTCTCGCATCGCGCAGTTCGGATTGCGTTGTCTGGAAATATTCCAGCCCCGCCTGCAAA
>JBAXXD010000072.1:0-21002 GCA_037128135.1 Verrucomicrobiia bacterium | reverse complement strand
GAAGCGGCGACCCGCGTCGGCAATCTCGTGGCCTCCCACGTCATCGCCCGCCCGGTGCCGGAACTTCTGAAGTTCTTCACCGCCTGAGAAACAAGCAATTCATTTAAAAAATCATATTATGGCAAATCAAGCACTGGGAATGATCGAAACCAAAGGGCTCGTGTCGCAGTTCGAAGCGACGGACGCGATGCTCAAGGCGGCGAATGTGGAACTGATCGGGTGGGAGAAGGTCGGCTCCGGGAACGTGACCGTCTTTGTTGCGGGCTCGGTGGCGGCCGTCAAGGCGGCTGTTGAGGCCGGAGCGACCTCGGCGAGCGCGATCGGCGAGGTGGTCGCGGTTCATGTGATCCCGCGTCCGCACGAGGATCTCGTGAAGCTCGGGAAGTTTCTCGCGTCGAAGCCCGCCGCCAAATAATTCCGCGCCGGCCGGCCGGAGTCCGCTCCGGCACCACAGATCCGTGAATAATAAAATCCTCGTCGCCAACATCGGGAGCACCTCGTTCAAGTTCCGCTTGTTCGAGATGCCGTCCGAGCGCGTGCTCGCGAAGGGCGGCGTTGAGCGGATCGGTTCCGGGGAGTGTCCGTTCACCATCACGGTCGGCGAGGCGCCGGCCAGGAAAGGCGCAGCCTCGTTTCCCGACCATGCGGCCGCGATCCAATTTCTTGAGGCCGAGCTGGGCGGGTTTGGCGGCCTGGCGGCGGTCGGGTTCAAGCCGGTGATGGCGAAGGGGATTTCCGGCACGCAGTTCATGGGCGAACCGGTGCTGCGGGCGATGGAGGAATTCAACACGCTCATGCCCGCGCACAACCCGCCGTATATCGCGGGCGTCCGGCTGTTCAACAAGCTCTACCCTGGGCTGCCGTGCATCGGGACATTTGAGACCGCGTTTTACGACAAGCTCCCGGCGAGCGCCTACCGGTATCCGGTTCCGCTCGAGTGGGAGGAACGCTACGGGATCCGGCGCTACGGGTTTCACGGGGCGAGCCACCGCTATGTCACCGGGCGGTGTGCCGAACTTCGCGGGACGGATCAACTGCGCATGATCTCCTGCCACCTCGGCGGAAGCTCCTCGATTGCCGCAGTGGTCAACGGCGAGGCCGTCAACTCGAGCTGGGGAATGACCGCCCAGAGCGGGCTTCCGCAGAACAACCGTGTCGGGGACTTTGATTGCTTCGCCCTGATCTATCTCGCCCGTGACCTTGGCCTCGGATTGGACGCCGTGGAAAAAGCCCTCACGGGCGAATCCGGATTGAAAGGGATGTCCGGGCTCCCCACCGGGGATGTGCGCGACCTCCTCCAGGCCGCGGCCCATGGAAATGCCAACGCCCGCACCGCCCTTGCTGTCTTCGTCGCACAGATCCGGAAATTCCTCGGACAATTCCTCGTCGAAATGAACGGCGCGGACGTCCTCATCTTCACCGCCGGCATCGCCGAGAATAACCCGGATCTCCGCGCCGCCGTCTGCGCCAACCTCGGGTTCTGCGGACTCGAACTCGACCCCGCCGCCAACGCCGCCACCCGCGACTCGGAGGCCGTCATCTCGACCCCCACCTCAAAAATCGAGGTCCGCGTCATCCCCACCAACGAGGAAATCATCATCGCCCGGAACGCCTGGCGGAAACTTCACGAAAATTTAGCTAAACCAACCAAACCAAAATAAAAAAACCATGTCACAACAAGCACTCGGAATGATCGAAACCCGCGGACTTGTCGCACTCGTTGAGGCGACGGACGCGATGCTCAAATCCGCCAACGTCGAGCTCATCGGCCCGATGGTCCAGGTCGGCAACGCGATGGTCACGGCCTGCGTGGCCGGCGATGTCGCCGCCGTCAAGGCCGCCACCGAAGCCGGAAAAATCGCAGCCCAATCGCTCGGGGAAGTGATCAGCGTCAGCGTGATCGCCCGCCCGCACGGCGACCTCGGCGCGGTCCTGCCCAAGGCAAAGTAAGAAGGATCCTTCATCCCTTCCCATGATCCTGTGCCGCGTCGAAGGCAGCGTTGTTGCCACCAAAAAAAATCCCAAGATGGCGGGGAGCAAACTTCTCGTCGTCCGTCCGCTTGTCATTGACTCGCCCTCGGCGAAGGAGATGAAGCCCGGCGCCTCCACGCTTGTTTCGGTGGACAGCCTCGGGGCGGGGGAGGGGGACTGCGTCCTGGTTGTCCAGGGCAGCTCCGCACGCCTCGCGGCGGATGACAAGGACTCTCCGGTGGATGCCGTGGTCGTCGGGATCGTGGACACCGTGGATCTCGGGAAAACAATTCTCTACAAAGCTCATTAAAAAAAATTATGGCGACGATTGACGAAAAATTAGTTGCGAAGGTGGTTGGCGAAGTTCTCACGCGGCTGAAAGCCCGGCCGCTGGCCACGCCCGCCGCTTCGGCCGCGTCCGCATCCGAGCCATCCGGGCTCGGTGTTTACGACGACATGGGCGCTGCGATTGAGGCCGCCCAGCGGTCATTTGAAAAGCTTCGCGACGGGGGCATGACCGCCCGCAAGAAGGCGATTGCCGTGATCCGCAGGCTGTGTGTCCAGAAGGCGAAGGAGTGGGGGGGGATCGAGTTTGCCGAGACGAAGATCGGGCGACTGGCCCACAAGATCGAGAAGCTTGAGATCTGCGGCGACCTTGTTCCCGGAGTCGAGATGATCGACCGCATGGCGTTCAGCGGGGACTCGGGACTCACGGTCATCGACCACGCGCCATGGGGCGTCATCGGTGCGGTCACGCCGTCCACACACAGCGTCCCCACGCTGACCGGCAACGCGATCAACATGATCGCGGCCGGCAACGCGGTCGTCTTCAACACCCACCCCGCCGCCGCCCAATGCGCGGCCGTCGCGATCCGCGAATACAACCGGGCGATTTTTGCGGAGACCGGGATCTCCGACCTTCTGACGGCCGTCGTCAAGCCGACGCTCGAGACGTTTGATACCCTGTGCAGGCACCCGCTCGTCAAGCTCCTGTGCGTGACCGGCGGGCCGGCGGTCGTCGCGGCCGCGATGAAGGTCGGCAAGCGCGCGGTCTGCGCGGGGCCCGGAAACCCGCCGGTCGTCGTGGACGAAACCGCCGACCTCGACCATGCCGCACGCTCGATTATCCAGGGCGCATCCTACGACAACAACCTCCTCTGCATCGGAGAAAAGGAAGTCTTCGTGGTCGCATCGGTCGCCGACAAGCTCATGGATGCTCTCCGCAGGGCCGGGGCTGTGCAGCTTCACGCGAAGCAGATCGAGCTGCTCGCCGAAAAAGTGTTTGTTGTTCCTCCGGGCCAGGGTGCGGGCTGCGCGCATCCGGTCGTGAGCCGCGATTTTGTCGGGCGCGACGCCTCGGTGCTCGCTCGGGCGATCGGCATGGATGTCCCCGCCTCGACCCAGCTCCTCTTCGGCGAGACGAAGGAGGATCACATCTTCGTGCATGAGGAGCAGATGATGCCGTTCATCCCGATCGTCCGCATGCCCGATGTGGACGCCGCCATCCAGGCCGCCATCAGAGCCGAACACGGGTATAAGCACACCGGCATCATGCATTCGCAAAACATCCGGAACCTCACCAAGATGGCCCAGGAAATCGACACGACCCTCTTCATCAAAAACGGCCCGTGCATGACCGGCCTCGGGCTCGGCGGCGAAGGATTCCTGAGCTTCAGCATCGCCACGCCGACCGGCGAGGGCGTCACCACCCCGATGACCTTCACCCGCTCGCGCCGTTGCGTGATGGTCGAAAATTTGAATTTGTATTAACCCGCGAATCAAAAAGAACACGAAGAATTTGGCCCGCGAATCACGCGAATTAACGCAAATGGAAGAGAATAAACAAGAGATCCTTTTTAAAGCGGAGTCCTACGCAATCGTGGGAGCTTGTTTTGAGGTTTACAATGAACTCGGCTGCGGGTTTACGGAGCCTGTTTTTCAGGAGGCGTTGGAGATCGAGTTCGCGGCCCGCAACATTCCTTTCAAATCGCAGGTTGATCTACCGCTTTTTTACAAGGAGAGGCTTCTTAAACACAGTTTCAGGGCGGATTTTCTCTGCCACGAAACGATCATCGTCGAAATCAAGGCCGTTTCGATTCTGACAGGCGAACACCGCGCGCAAGTCATGAACTACCTTCACGCCGGAAGGTTTCAGCTCGGGCTTCTCGTCAACTTCGGCATGCATCCGCGCTTGGAGCATGAACGTCTCGCCAATTCAATAAAACCCATTCGCGCCCATTCGCGTGATTCGCGGGCACCTTCTTTTCTGCCATGAGAATCGCCACGATCCGCGGATACGCGACCAGCACGATCAAGCACGCCAGCCTGAAGGGTTGGCGGCTCCTGATCGCCGAGCCGGATTCCCCGGATCTCGCGCCGCAGATCGTTCTCGACAACCTCGGGGCCGCGATCGGCCAGAAGGTGCTCCTCTCGAGCGACGGCAGCGAGGCGCGCAAGATGGTGGGCGATGAACTCAGCCCGGCCCGGTGGCTGGTGCTCGGGATCATCGATCCGGAAGGGAGCCTCGCGCTATGAGAATGGGAACCGTCATCGGCCGGGTCACGCTTTCCGTCCGCAACAAAAAATTCCTGGGCGAGCGGCTGCTGCTCACGCTTCCCTGGAAAGCGGAGACGTTCCGCGACGGTGGCGCGTTTGCGCCGGCGATTGTCGTTTATGACGTGCTCGGCGCGAATGTCGGCCAGCACATCGCGATCAGCGAAGGCCGCGAGGCCGCATGCCCTTTCCCTCTGCCCACGCCGGTGGACGCCTACTGCGCCGCCCTCGTGGACGAACACTTTTACCAACACACCAAACCATGAAACTATTCGCACAAAACGACGCCGTGGAATTCGTGAAATCCGGAGCTCGTGAGTTCCACTACACCCGCGACATCCGGCTCACGCCCGGCGCAAAGGACATCTTTTCGGAGGCCGGCATCAAGGTCATTTTCGACGCCGGTGCCGCCGCTCCGGCAGCCGCCGCGCCCGCGGGCCCGGCCGGCTCGGCCGACGACCAGAAGCTTTTTTATTCCCCGGAGGCCGAGCGGCTCAAAAATGAGATTTGCGATATCGGGCGCCGGATCTGGGCGCGCGATTATTGCGACGGCAACGGCGGCAACATCTCCGCAAAGCTTTCCGGCGACCGCTTCATCTGCACTCCCACCGGCGTAAGCAAGGGATTTATGAAGCCGGACATGCTCTGCCTCGTGGACATCAACGGCAACCAGATCGCCGGCACATGGAAGCGCACGAGCGAGTTCATGAGCCACGCCGCGATTTACAAGTCCACGCCCGAGGCAGCATCCGTCTGCCACGCGCACCCATGCTATGCCGGCGCCTTTGCGATCAAGGGCATGCAGCCGCCCGCCCGCCTCATCCCCGAGCTCGAGGTCTTTGTCGGCACGGTCGCGGTGGCCCCCTACAAAACCCCCGGCAGCCAGGAAATGGCGGATGAGATTTTCCAGCGCGCCCCGCGGCACCAATCCATCCTGATGGGCAACCACGGCGTGATCTGCTGGGGAAAATCCATCGAGGATGCCTACTTCAAAATGGAGATCACCGATTCGTATTGCCGCACGCTCATCCATGCCCAATCGCTCCCCGGCGGGATGTCCATCCCGATCGAAGGAATGGGCGACCTGCTCAAAATCAAAAAAGGCCTTGGGCTGCCGGACGACCGCTACGGGCTCAAGACAGCCGAGCTGTGCGAGGTGGATCCCTGGACGCAGCTTTGCGGCGAGCACGGGTGCTCGTCGCCGGTTACTCCGTTCAACCCGATGACGCGTTCCGATACGTCCGCGGCCGAGCTCGAGCCGCTGGTGCAGAAGCTCACGGAAGAAATTCTCAAGCAGCTCCAGAAACCCTGACCGGAAGAATCCCGTCCCGGCATCCATGAAATACTATATCGCGTGCGATCTCGGTGCCGACAGCGGTCGGGTGATGATCGGGTGCCTCGATGCGGGCGCGGTCACGCTCGAGGAAATCCACCGGTTCCCGAACGGCGTCTCGAGGATCCAGGGCTCGCTCCGCTGGGACATCCTGAGGATCTTCGAAGAGCTCAAAACCGGACTCCGGAAAATTGCTGAGAAAGGAATTATTGCGGAATCCCTGAGCGTGGACTCGTGGGGGGTCGATTATGTTCTCTTCAACGAGCGCCAGCCGATGCTCGGCCTGCCGTATCATTATCGGGATCATCGCACGGATGCCCCCTTCGCGGACGCGCTCGAAAGGGTCGGCAAAGAAAAGATTTTTTCCGAGACCGGGCTACAGTTCATGGCGATCAACACGCTCTACCAACTCCTCGCGGACGTCGGGCGGAACGGGGATCTGCTGGCGCTCGCCGACCGGTTCCTGAACATTGCCGATTACCTCAACTACCTTTTCAGCGGGGTGGCACGGGCGGAGGAGAGCCTCGCCAGCACGACGCAAATCTATAATCCGAATTCCCGCCAGTGGTCGCAGGAATTGATCGGCGCGCTCGGACTTCCTGCGGGGATTTTTCCGGAGATCGTGCCATCGGGCACCCTGCTTGGCCCTCTGCTCCCGGCGATCCGCGAAGAGACCGGCATGGCGGAGATTCCGGTTTGCGCCACCTGCTCGCACGACACCGGCGCCGCGATCGCCGCGGTTCCCGCCGAGGGCCAGGGCTGGGCGTATCTCAGCTCGGGAACCTGGTCGCTCATCGGAGTCGAACGGCCCGCCCCGCTCATCACTGAGGCCGCGCGCCGGCACAACTTCACCAACGAGGCCGGCTACGGCGGAACCACCCGCCTGCTGAAAAACATTGTCGGGCTTTGGCTCCTGCAGGAATCCCGCCGCGAATGGATCCGTCGGGGAGAGGTTTTCGCATACGACGAGCTCGACCGCCTGGCCGGCGAGGCGGAGCCGTTCCGCTCGATCATCAACCCGAATGCGGCACCATTTTTGAAGCCCGACAACATGCCGGAAAAGATCGCGGCCTCCTGCCGGGAATCCGGCCAGCCGGCGCCGGAATCGCCCGGACAATTCACGCGTTGCATTTTTGAAAGCCTCGCGCTCTCGTATCGGCAGATGCTCGGCCAACTCGAGGAACTCACCGGCGAACCGGTCACGCGCCTGCATATCGTCGGGGGCGGGATCAAGAGCCGGATCCTCAACCAGCTTGCCGCAGATGCCATCCGGCGTCCGGTTTTCGCGGGCCCCGTCGAGGCGACTGCGTGCGGGAACATCCTCATCCAGGCGCTCGCCCTCGGCCACCTCGGCTCGCTCGCGGAGCTTCGCGACGTCGTCCGCCGGTCGTTTCCCGTGCAGACGTATCAGCCGGAAGACGGACGCGATTGGGAGGCCGCATTCCAACGGTTTTCCGCGCTCCCCGCGAACATATGAGTTTTTCCCTGCTGCATCCTCGCGATCAGATCGTCGCGATCATGGCCCGCATTTATGGCCACGATATGACGACCACGTCGGGAGGCAACATCTCGGTGCGTGACGACAACGGCGACATGTGGATCACCCCGGCCCGCGTGGACAAGGGCAGCCTGCACGCACAGGACATCGTTCGCGTAGCCCCCGATGGGACGTGCCATGGAAACCACCCGCCGTCCTCGGAATTCCCGTTTCATCTGAGCATCTACAAGGCGCGCCCGGATATCCGCGCGATCGTCCACGCCCACCCCGGCGCGCTCGTGAGCTTCAGCATTTGCGGACAGGTTCCTGACACCAGGATTTTTCCCGAGGCATGGAACGTCTGCGGGAAGATCGGCTTCGCTCCGTATGCGCTGCCGGGCAGCCGCCTGCTCGGGGAAAACATCGCGGCCGAGTTTGCCTCCGAAGTCCACCCGTCCTGCGTCGTCCTCCAGAATCACGGGGTGGTCGTCGGCGCGGAAAACCTGGAGGTCGCGTTCCAGCGGTTTGAGACGCTGGAGTTCACGGCGGAGACGATCCTGAACGCGCGCGCCCTCGGCGAAGTCCGCTGCCTGAGCGACGCGCAGATGGCGCTTTCCCGCAAGCCGAGGAAGATCCTGCCCGAACACGCGCCGGAGGCGCCGACAAGCCGGGAGAAAGAGCTGCGGAAGGAGATCTGCGATTTCGTGCACCGCGCCTACGCGCACAAGCTGATGACCAGCACGAAGGGAAGTTTTTCCGCGCGCATCGATGCGGACAGTTTTCTGTTCACCCCGTATAACGTGGACCGTTGCGCGCTGGGCCTCGCCGATCTCGTGGTGGTCCGGAGCGGCGCGCGCGCCGCCGGGCAGACCCCGAGCCGCGCGTGCGGCATCCACAGCGCGATTTACCACGCGCACCCGGAGATCCACGCCGTCGTCAACGCGCTGCCGGTCCACGCGTCGGCGTTCAGCGCGAGCGGCGCGCGCCTGGATTCGCGCACCATTCCCGAAAGCTACCTGTTCCTGAAAGATGTCGGCATGATCCGCTTCGAGGATCAGTATGGCGACACCGACGGAATCGCCTCGCTCATAGGTCCGAAAAATCCGGTCGCTCTTCTGGAAAACAACGGCGTCCTGGTGGCGGGCCTCACGGTTCTCGATGCGTTCGACCGGCTGGAGGTGCTCGAAGCCACGGCGAGCGCGATCCTCCGCAGCCGCAGCCTCGGCGAGGTCCGGCCGATGTCGGACGCGGTGATCAAGGAATTGCTGGATGCCTTCCCCTCGATGTGAGAAAGTTTTTTCCGCGCCCGAATGAACATCACGCTTTTCATCCCGTGTTTTATTGACGCCTGCTTTCCGAAGGCCGGCGCGGGCGCGGTGGAAATCCTCGAGCGGCTCGGGCACACGGTAGATTACCCGCAGGAACTCACCTGCTGCGGACAGCCGGCGTTCAACTCGGGGTATTGGCCGGAGGCGCGCGAGGTCGCGGTCAAAGTCCTGGAACGGCTCAAAAACTCCGAAACCGTCGTCGTCGTCTCAGGATCCTGCGGCGCCATGATCAAAAATTTTTATCCGGAGCTTTTTGCCGGGACCGGATCCGCGCCGCTGGCGCGGGCGGTCGCGGGGAAGTGCTATGAGTTCACCGATTTTCTGGTCACGAAGCTTGGGGTCGGCGATCTGGGCGCGCGGTTTCCGCACCGGGTGACATTCCACGACGGGTGCCACGGCCTGCGCGAGCTCGGCATCAAGCAGCAGCCGCGCAAGCTGCTCGCGCACGTCCACGGGCTGGAGCTCGTCGAGATGGAGGAGGCCGAAAGCTGCTGCGGGTTCGGCGGAACGTTTTCCGTGAAATTCCCGATGATCTCCTCGGCGATGGGCGAAAACAAATTCGGTTCGGCGCTCGAAACCGGCGCGGAATACATCGTCTCCAACGACTCGAGCTGCCTCATGCACATCCAGGGCCTGATCGACCGGCAGGGGAAGCCGCTGAAAACGATCCACATCGCCGAGGTGCTCAACGCCCGCTGAGCCAGACCAATGAGCACCACCCCGGAAGCATCCGAGTTCAAAAAGGCGGCCACCAGGCTGACGAAGGATTTGCGGCACCGCGCACTCATCCGGAATGCCCTCAAAAAATACGAGGTCGCACGCGACGCCAAGAGCTCGCTTTTTCAAGACTGGCAGTCCGCAAGGCAAACCGCGGCGGAGATCAAGTGGGACGCCGTCAACCACCTCGACTCACACCTCGCCGAGTTCGCAAAAAACCTCGAGGCCCGCGGCACCCACGTCCACTGGGCGAGCACGGCCGACCAGGCGCGCGAAATGATTTTGCAAATCGTCCGCGAAAAAAAGGCGCGGTCGATCATCAAGTCGAAGGTGATGACCGGCGAGGAGATCCACATCAACAAGGCGCTCGAGGAGGCGGGCTTCGACGTCGTCGAATCCGATCTCGGCGAATACATCGTCCAGCTCCGCCACGAGCCGCCCTACCATTTTGTCTTCCCGGCCATGCACCTCACGCGCGGCGAGATCAGCGAGCTTTTTTCCCGGGAGCTCGGCTCGGCCCCGACCGACAGCCCCGAGGAATTGACGATGATCGCCCGCCGGGTGCTCCGCGGAAAATACATCGCGGCGGACATCGGGATCAGCGGTGCGAATTTCGGCATCGCCGAGACCGGGATGATCTCGATCACGGAAAACGAGGGCAACGCCCGCCTCACCTGCGCGCTGCCCAAGGTCCATATCGCCCTGATGGGGATCGAAAAGATTCTGCCGAAGCTCGACGATCTCGCGCTGTTCCTGCCGATGTTGGCGACCGCCGGGGCCGGTCAAATGCTCACCGCTTACAACACGATGTATGGCGGACCGCGGCAGCCGGGCGAGCCCGACGGGCCGGAGGAATTTCACGTCGTCCTGCTCGACAACAAGCGCACCGCGCTGCTGGCCGATCCCGAACAGCGCGACGCCCTCCACTGCATCCGATGCGGCGCCTGCCTCAACGTCTGCCCAATTTACAAAAATATCGGAGGCCACAGCTACGGCACGACTTACCAGGGGCCGATCGGCTCGGTGATCACCCCGCACCTGCGGGGCCTCCAGCAATGGAAGCACCTCGCGTTCGCCTCGTCGCTCTGCGGCGCCTGCACCGGGACCTGCCCGGTCAAAATCCACCTGCACCATCACCTCCTCCAAAGCCGCCGCAACGCGATTGCGGAAAAGCCGGTCTGGTGGGAGAAGCCCGCGTTCGCCTTCCTCTCGTTCCTCTTCAACCGCGCCGCGCTTTTTTCTCTGGCCATGAAACTCGGCCGCGCCGGGCAGGTGTTCCATCCCCTCATCAAGAACTCGCGGCTCGACCCGGCCGCCGCGTGGACCAGGTCTCGCGAGCTTCCCAAGGTCGCCCCGCAAACGTTCCGCGAATGGTGGCAACAAAGAAAATGAACGAACGCGAAATCATCCTGGGCAGAATCCGCGAAGCGATCCGCACGCTGGCACCCATCCCGGGGGATCACCCCATTTCGGAGCGTGATGCCGCCGCCCATATTCCCGAATGGCTGCCGCGCGTGGGCGAATCCTTCGAGGATCGCCTGGCCCTGTTCCGAACCAACGCCGCAGACCTCAAGGCCGCCTTCGTGCTGCTCGATTCGCCGGAACTTCTATACGCGAAATTGCGCGAGATCGCAGCCGCCGAAGGATGGAAAAAAGTGGCGTCCCACGCGAGCGGGCTGACCGATCCCGCCTGCGCGGCTCTGGGATTGCCGGTGCTGCTCACCGACAGCGGCTTCTCACCGCACGACATGGAATCGTGCGACGCAGGGATCAGCGCCTGCGACGCGCTCATCGCCCAAACCGGCAGCGTCCTCGTGACAAGCCAAAGCGCCGGTGGCCGCGCCCTCTCAGTGCTTCCCCCACACCACGTCGTCCTCGCCAGCCGCGACCAACTCCTGCCGGATCTGCCCTCCGCCTTCGCACTCCTCAAAACAAAATACGCCCCAGCCTACCCGAGCCTCATCTCCTTCATCACCGGCCCCAGCCGCACCGGCGACATCGAACGCATCCTCGTCCTCGGCGCCCACGGCCCGAAAAAACTGACGATCCTCTGCGCGTAGCCGCCTGCGAAGTTTGATTCTTTCCATCCCACTTCACTATCCTGAAATGAAAACTGCCGAACGATCCCTTTTGACATTTTGTCTTTTGACCTTGGTTTTTTCCGGCACCGGTTTTCCGGCGGACTGGCCGTGCTGGCGCGGGCCCAGCCGGAATGGGATCTCTGAGGAGACCGGTTGGACGGCGCAGTGGCCGGCCGACGGGCCCAGACAACTCTGGAAAGCCAATGTCGGGACCGGCTGCTCGTCGGTTTCTGTGAGCGAGGGCAGGCTCTTCACGATGGGCAACGCCAACGAAACCGACACGGTCTTCTGTCTCGACGCCATGACCGGCAGGGAGATTTGGAAGCACTCTTATGCCTGCCCGCTCGCACCGAACCTCTTTGAAGGCGGCCCCGGATCGACCCCCGTGGTCGATGCGGGCCGGGTTTACGCGCTGAGCCGCGAAGGGGATCTTTTTTGCCTGGAGGCGGCTTCCGGAAAGCTTCTTTGGAAGAAGAATTTCAAAAAGGATTTCAGCCCGAAAACGATAAAATGGGGGTATAACGCCTCGGTTCTGATTTTGAACAACCTTGCCATCATCGACGTCGGTTCGCCCGATGCGCAGACCGTGGCATTTGATAAAGTGACGGGCAACGTGGTCTGGAAGGGCGGCAGCGAGCCGGCCAGCTACGGGACGGCCATGCCATTCGCGGATTCGGGCCGGACGCTGGTCACCTCGTTCAACGGGTTCGGGCTTTGCCTCCTCGACGCCAAAGATGGCAGGGAAGTGGCAAGGTTTCCCTGGAAAACCCAGTATGAAATCAACGCGGCCACCCCGATCATTTCCGGAAACAAGATCTTCATCTCGTCGGGCTACAACCACGGCTGCGCGCTGCTGGAATTCCAATCCGGCACCCTCACAAAAATCTGGGAAAACAAGAAGATGCGCAACCAGTTCAGCAGTTCCGTGCTCTACAAGGACTACCTGTATGGATTCGATGACAAATCGCTGGCGTGCTTGGATTTCGCCACGGGCGAGGAGAAATGGCGCGAGGAGGGGCTCGGCCTCGGCTCGCTCATGCTCGCCGACGGCAAGCTGATCATCAATTCGAGCAAAGGGGAACTCGTTCTCGCCGAGGCATCGCCCGCAGGCTACAAGGAACTCGCCCGCGCGTCGGTCGTGCCCGGTGCCAAAAACTGCTGGGTCGTCCCCGTCCTCGCCAACGGACGGATTTATTGCAAAAATAACAAGGGCGATCTCGTGTGCGTGGACACCGGAGGAAAGTAGCCCGGCAGAAACCCCCTCGCGGTAAGATGCCGCGTCCCGCGGTGGCGATCCCCATGATGCGGGCGATGGTGCGCAGGGCACAACCGATGGAATTTCCGGCAGAATTTTCGCTTTACTTTTTTCGGCGGCGGATCATATTTCCGCCATGAAAACAATCCTTGTTTCTGTGCTGTCGGTTTTGGCGCTTTTTGTTTGCGGAACCGGACCGGTTTTTGCGGCGGGTGCCATGCCCCAGACTTCCGGTGCGGGGATCCCCGGCAACATCCGGGTGTTGAAGGTCAAGGGCGACGTGACGCGGATCATCGGCAAGACCAAGGCGGTCGAAGCGCTCAAGGAGGGGGTCTATGTCCAGCAGGATCAGGTCATCAAGACCGGCAAGGGATCGTATGCGCTCCTTCTGCTCTCGAACGGCACCACACTCACTGTGGAGCAGAACACATCGTTCCATGTGGACAAGTTCCTGCAGACGCCGTTCGATTCCTCGGTGATCAAATTTCAAGGGCTGAAGGCCGAGCCCTCCACGTCCCAAACAAGAGTGCATGTGGAGGAGGGAAGCATCGTGGCGGATGTCCGCAAGCTGGGCGATGGATCCACGTTCGACATCAGCACGCCCGTGGGTGTCGCGGGAATCCGCGGCACGCTCATTCAAGTGACTGTTAGGACCACGGCCGGAGGAGTTGTCAGCGTGACAATCAACCTGCCCCGGGGATTGTCGGATTTTGCCGCAACCAACGGGCAGCAGATCACGCTCAGCAACGGGCAAACGGTTACCGTAAGCAGTAATCCCGTCACCGGTACCATGACGATCGGCGGGGTCAGTCCTTTGAGTGCCCAGACGATCCAGCAGATTCAAGCGCTCGCCGAACAGGTGGCGGCGGCCATTCCTGCCACCCAAGCTTTCGAAGGGGTTCCCGATGAGGCCCCCGAACAACTCGGGACAGGCACTCCCCCCACTGACGCAGCCGGCGGATTCGGCGGCGACCAGGGCACGGGAAATCAGGGGACTGCGCCTTTAGGTGGCGGCGGCGGTGGAGGCGGTGGTGGCGTTGTGCCAACTCCCACGCCCACTTCTCCTGCAACGATCCGGTAGCATTGCAACTCCCACGCCCACTCCCAATCCTCCTCCGTCAAGGTAGGCGCCTTCTGCTTCGCGAATGAAGTCCCCGGTCAAGGGAACGGATCCGCACATCGGGCTGTTTCTATGGGCATCGATCGGGGTGCTGTGTGGGTTTTGGATCGCGCTATCGCAGGTTGCTGTCGTGCCGTGGCACGGACGCCAGACGTATTTCGGCCTCGATGGGGCGCTCGCATTTCTTGAGGAAAAGACGATTGATGCGCGTTTGATGTTCCGGGGGAACATTCCTTCGCCGGTCAAGGTGTGCTATGTCAATGTGGACACGGATTCCATCGCGGAGATCGGAAACTTCCCTTGGAACCGGGCGATCTTTGCCCGGGCGCTGGGCGTCCTGTTCGAGCGCGGAAAAATTCGCGTCGCAGGGATGGATTTTGTTTTCGGAAAAGCCGGGCTTCCCCAGCTCGGACGGGAAGAGGCGGAGGCGGGGAGCCTCGAGCTGGGCAAGTGCATCAACCGATACCAGAATGTGGTTTTGCCCGCGACCTACCGGGCGCAGATGGGGAAGCTGGAAAAGGCTGACCGCTCGCTTCCTTTCCTTTTCGACCAGCATACGAAGCCGGAAGATGCCGACCTGCCCGAGCTCCCGGATTTTCCGGTGGTCGGACCCACTTGGGGGCATGTCGGGCTGATCGACACGGTCGGCGAGCAGTTGCGCTGGATCCCGGCTTTTGCCCACACGGAATACAAGACCTACTTGGCGATGGCGATCCAGCTCGCGCTCGTGTATAACGGGCTCGGGGAATCCGCCGTCGAGATCCAAGCGGATCGGATTCTCATTCGTGACGACGCCTCCCGCATCCTTTACATGATCCCGCTGAAGCTCGGGCAGCTCATCGAGCCGAACTGGTTCTCGCCGTGGGCGTCGAAGGAAAACCCGAGCGCCGGTATCGCCTCAGTGCTCGATTACGACAGGAAGGCACGCGAGGGGACGGATGCGGAAAAAGAGGAGGCGGCACGGTTTTTTGAGCATTTCCAAGATGCGCTTGTCCTGATCGGCCCGACCGACCCGTTGCTCTGGGACACATCGCTGGCCCCCATGAACGGATCGCGGCAGGTGCCGCGGGTTTCCGTGCATGGAAATCTCTTCAAGACGATCGTGTCCGGACAGTATATCATCCGCCCGCCCGTCTGGGCGAACGCCCTGCTGATCTGCGCGCTCGGGTTGGGTGCCGCGTCGCTGAGCGTGATGCGCAACCAGTATTCCGGACCAGGGAAATTTTTCGCAGTTGTGCTGACCGTCGGCTATGTCGCGGCGGCGTTCCTGCTTTTCGCGCAGGCGAGGATCCTGGTGCCTGTCGTTGCGCCGGTCGCCGCGGCGGTTTCGTGCACGTTTTTTGCGGTACTCCGGCAGCTGATGATCGAGGAGCAGCGGCGGCGGCGGATCAAAGATCTTTTTGGAAGCTACGTCTCCTCAGCGGTGGTGAACGAGATGGTGGAAAAAAACACCCCGCCGCAGACCGGGGGTGCCGAGGTCGAGATCACCGCGTTTTTCAGCGACATCGTTTCGTTTTCGACGCTCGCTGAAAACCTTCCGCCGAAGGAACTCGTCGAGCTGATGTGCCAATACCTCGGCGAATGCACGGAGGCCATCATCGGGGCGCAAGGGACGCTGGACAAGTATGTCGGCGACGCGATCATCGCGATGTTCGGTGCGCCGCTTGCCTGCCGCGACCATGCGGCCGCCTCCTGCCGCGCGGCTATCGCCCTGCAGGCGGAGCAGGCGCACCTCCGCGAGCGCTGGGCCGCCGAGGCGAGGTGGCCCGAGGCGGCCTGGACCATGCGGACGCGCGTCGGCCTGCACACCGGCATGGCCATCGTGGGAAACATCGGATCCGAGCTGCGGTTCAATTATACGATGATGGGGGACACCGTGAACCTCGCGCAGCGGGTCGAGGCGGCCGCCTCGCACTACGGCACCGGCATCCTCGTTACCGAGGAGACCCGGTCGGCGGCATCCCGGGACGATGCCGGGTTGGTTTTCCTCGCGATCGACCGCGTCACCGTTCCCGGGCGCAGCCGGCCGGTCGAGCTCTGGGAATTGCTGGGCGCGGGGGACGATGTCCGCCGACTCCACGCCGAGTATGCCCGTCTTTACGATGAGGCCCACCGACATTATCGGAACGGCTCATGGGCCGTGGCGCGCGATGCCTTCCTGCTTGCCGCCCATGCGGATCCGTTCCCGCGCAAAAAATCTCCGGCGTCGGTGATGGCAAAACGCTGCGAACATCTGAGCTCCCGCCCGCCCGTCGAAAACTTCGCATACCCGCTTTCGAAGGAAGCGGTTTCCATTTGAAGCCCGGACGTCCTGCCCTCGCCCGGCCGGTCTCAAGCAGCCTGAAATTCCTGAGCGAGCAGAGACGACAGTTTTTCCAGTGCGGCGCGGGCGTCGGGGAGGAGGCTGGACAACCGGATGAGGTTGCCTTCCTTTCCGGCCGCCTGCATTTCCCCGGCGATCCGGCTCAGCGCTTCGCCACCCATGCCGGCGCTCGCCCCTTTGAGCGTGTGCGCAAATTTCCCGGCGTCCGTGGCATTGCCGGCGGAGATCGCGCCGGAAAGCTGATTGAGAATCTCTGGCGAGGAGGCAAGAAAATCGGCCGCGACCTCGGCGGCGAAGCTCCGGTCGCCCAACGTGCGCTCCAGAAAACCATCCCGGTCGAATTCGCACGGTGGCTTGGCGGCTGGTTCTGCGGCCCTCACATCGTCATCCCGGCGCGAGCCCGCGAGGCAGCGCTCGATGGCGGCGGCAAGATCCCGCGCGCTGGTCGGCTTCGAGACGTAATCGGTCATCCCCGCTTCCAGGCACCGGGCCCGGTCCTCCTTCATCGCATGCGCGGTCAGCGCGATGATCGGGATGCGGGGATTGCGGACACCCGTGGCCGGATCGCGGATTTTTTTTGTGGCCGCGAAGCCGTCCATCACCGGCATCTGGCAATCCATGAAGACCAGGTCGTAGGGCAGCCGGCACAGAGAATCGACCGCCTCCCGACCGTTGCCGACAGCCTCGGCTATGTGCCCGAGCTTCTCGAGCGTTTTGACCGCGATGATTCTGTTCGTCGTGTTATCCTCGGCGACGAGGATGCGCAGCCGCCTGCGCGCAGCCTCGGCCACCGTGTGCCGCGTGATGAGATCCTGGTCGGAGCCGGCGGCCTCCTGGCGGCCGAGCACAAGGGCCAGGCATTTCCGCAGCAGCGCCGGGCGGATCGGCTTCGGCAGGTAGCCGGAGAAACCAACTCCAGACAGCCGCTCCGCATCGCCACGTTTTCCCAGGGACGTTAGCATCACGAGGCGCGTCGCTTGGATCTCGGCATCGCCCTTGATGAGCCGTCCGAGCTCCGCCCCGTCCGTGACGGGCATGTTCATGTCCAGGAGCACGGCGGCAAAAGGGTCTCCCTCGTGCGCGGCCCGCTTGAGCAGGGCGAGTGCCGTGGCCGCGTCAGGGGCCGCGTCGAACCGGCACCCCCAGCTCTCGAGCAGCCGCGTCATGAGAACCCTGTTGGTTTTGAAATCGTCGGCCACCAGCACCTTCACCTGAGAAAGGTCGGCCTCGATAGGTGGCGGCCTGAGAGCGCCCGCAGGCGGCTTTTGAAAGACCGCGGTGAACGAAAACTCCGAGCCCTTGCCCTCCGCGCTGGCGAGGGAGATCTCGCCCTGGAACAAATGGACGAGCTGCCGGCTGATCGCGAGGCCGAGGCCCGTGCCACCGAACTCGCGCGTCGTGGATGTGTCGGCCTGCATGAACTTGGAAAAAATTGTCTCCTGCTTGTCTGTCGGGATGCCGATCCCGGTGTCCGTGATCCGAAACCGCAGGGTCGCGGAGGTTTCCGTCTCCTCGAGGAGATTCGCCTGCACGGTGACGCTTCCGCGCTGGGTGAACTTGATGGCATTTCCGACGAGGTTGAACAGGATCTGGCGGAGCCGGCCCGGGTCGCCGCGCAGGAATTCCGGAACCTTCTCGTCAATCAGGCAGACGACCTCGAGATCCTTTTCCTGCGCCTTCACGGCCATGATCTCGACGGCGTCCTCGACCGTCGTGCGGATATGGAAGTCGAGGCTTTCGAGCGCGATCTGCCCGGCCTCGACCTTTGAGAAATCCAGGATGTCGTTGATGAGCGTGAGCAGCGAGATGCCGCACGAGTGGATCGCCTCGGCATACTCGCGCTGCTCGGGGGTCTGCTCGGTGTCGAGGAGGAGGTCGGTCATCCCGATCACGCCGTTCATCGGGGTGCGGATCTCGTGGCTCATGTTTGCGAGGAACTCGCTCTTGGCGCGGTTGGCCGACTCGGCGCGCTCGAAGGCTTTGTGAAGCTCCTCTTCCGCCCGCTTGTGAGCCTGGAGCAGATTCCATTCGCGCAGGGCGCGGCGCACGGCGTGCGGCATGTTGGCGAAGGTCTCGGGCGACTTCACCAGGTAGTCGATCGCTCCGGCCTTCATCGCCGCCACGGCCACGGCTTCGTTGCCGTGGCTGGTCATGACCAGCACGGGAAACCCGTTGGTCTCCGCAAGCAGCGTCAGTGCCTCGTTGTCGTTTCCGTCCGGCAGGTTGAGATCCATGAGGAGGATGTCGGGTGCCCGGGCGGATATCTGCGCGAAGTATTCTTCCAGATTGGAAGCTCTGCGGATCTCCACCGGCGGATCGGCGTGCTCGAAGGCGCGCTGGATGGCTTCGGCGTGTGCCGGCTCGTCTTCAAGGAGGAGCAGGGAAAGCATTATTCGTGGGAAAGCCTTTGCCGGACGCGTGGCTGGCTGCTGTGATCACTCATGTCGAGCAACTCGGTGAAGCCCTCGAAATTGACCGGCTTGAGCTGGTAGCTCCGTGCGCCGAGGCGGTAGGCGGCGGTCAGATCCGAGTCGGTGGAGGACGTGGTCAGCACGACGATGGGGATCCCTTTCAAGTCCTGGTTCTCCTGGATCTGGCGCAGCACTTCCAGGCCATCCACCTTGGGCAGCCGCAAATCCAGCAGGATGAGATCCGGCCGCGGGCTGGACAGGGGATCCTCATAGGCATCCTGCCGGAGCAAGTAGTCCAGCGCCATCTGGCCGTCATCAACATGGACGAGCCGGTGGGAGACCGGGAAGACCGCGAGGTTCCGACGCACGATCTCGGCGTGCGCCGGCTCGTCTTCCACGAGCAGGATGTTGATGGGAACTCCTTTGAGGGAAAAATTTTCGTTGTTCATGCGGGTGTGGGTTGGTTGGGCTTGAGCTGTGTATTTGCGAGAGTGAACCGGAAAGTGGTGCCTTTGCCAATACCATCCGATTGCACCCGGATTTTTCCGCCGTGGATTTCGACGATGCGCCGGACTGTGGCGAGGCCCATCCCGGAGCCCGGCGTGTGAGGGTCGAGTTTTTCGAAGAGGCCGAAGAGTTTGGCGCGGTGGCGGGCATCGATCCCCTTGCCGTTGTCGCGGACGAAGATCTCCAGCTCGCTCCCGCGGCTCTCCACGCCGATCTCGATCCGGGGGGCCGGTTGGTCGCCCAGGAATTTCACGGCGTTATCCAGAAGGTTTTCGAAGATGGCGACCAGGCGCGGTCGGTCGCCGGTGATCCAGACCGGCTCCTGGGTGACATCGACTTGGACCCCGCGCGCGGTGATTTGGCCGGCCACCAATTCCAATGCCTCCTGCACGATGATCTGCAGGGGGGCGGACACGTGGGGGGACATCTTGTGGCCGATGCGGGCGAGCTCGAGCACCTCGTCCAGCAGGCGCTCCATTTTGTCCGCCGCGCTTTGAATGTAGGCCAGATCTTTCTCCACCCGCTCCGGCTCCGGGGATTTCATATCCTCCTTCAGGTAGCCGAGGAAGGTCTTGATCGTCACCAGCGGGCTTTTCAGATCGTGCGAGACGGTGAGTGTGAACCTCTCCATCTCGACGATCTTTTCCTGCAGAGCCTTCTCCGTCCGCTTGCGCTCGGTGATGTCCTCCTTGACGGCGAGAAAATGGGAGATGCGGCCGGCGGCGTCCCGGATGGGAGAAATCGAAGTGCTTTCCCAATAGAGCTCGCCGCTCTTTTTTTTGTTGTGAAATTCCCCCTGCCATTCGTTTCCGGACGTGAGGGACGCCCACATTTTTTTGTAATCCTCCGGCCCCATGTCGCCGGATTTCAAGAAGCGGGGATTCCGGCCGAGGACTTCCTCCCGGGAGAATCCGGTGACGGCGCAGAACTTGGGATTCACGTATTCGATTTCGCCGTCGCGATTGGTGATCACGATCAGGGCGGGGCTTTGTTCGACTGCCTGGGACAGATGGAGGATTTTCTCCTCGTTCTGCTTGAGCGCGGTGATGTCAGTCAGAACGAGTCGGCAGGTCGGCGCGCCGCCTTCGCCGCGTGCGGCATTGCCAACAAAATGCGCCCAGAAGATCTCGCCGTCCGGCTTCGCGACACGCAGGTCGCACGACTGGGGATTGCCAGTTTCAAAGAGGAGCCTCCGGTGCCGGTAGTAGGTATCCTGATCTTTCTTGAGGAGGAGGCGGGAGAGCGGCATTTTGACGAGCGCGCTCCGCTCGACGCCGAGCAGGGTGGCGGCGGTGAGGTTAGCCTCGAGGATCACCCCCTGCTCGCTGAGCGTGCAATAGCCGACAGGCGCCACGTCGTAGAGGTCGAAGTAGCGCGCTCGTGCGGCGTCCAGCTCGGACTGCGCATGGCGCATTTGCTCGTTCTGCATCTCGAGCTCGATCTGGTGCACGCGGAGCTCGTGCAGCGTCATCCGGGTGATTTCCGGCGACATGGCCCGCTCCGGAAAACGGGAGGGATCTTCCCGGAAAACCTTTTCGGCGCGCTCGCGCAACGCCGCATGAGTTGCGGGAGTTGCGGGAGTTGCGGATTCCCTGCTCGTCGTATGAGGCTTGCTCATGGCCTTCTATAATATCCAAAAAGGAAGCGTCCGTGTCAAAGGCCGAAATCGCGCGGGTTGGCAGAGGTGCCGAAAAAAAAGGGGGCAGCTTATGCGCCCGTTCGGGCGCGGGAAAACTTGTCCGCCCAGGCTTGAATTTCCGGCGACATTTTGACGAGCGACGGCCATCCCCGAGTGTAGCCCTCGGCGGGGAGTTTCCGGGTGGCGTCAAATCCCATGTGCGAGCCGATGGTGGCGGTTGTGGGGGCGTGGTCGAGCGAGTCGGACGGGTTTTTGACGAACGTGCTGTCGCGCTGCGGGTCGGTGTT
>JBAXXD010000071.1:0-21448 GCA_037128135.1 Verrucomicrobiia bacterium | reverse complement strand
ATCTTCTCTCTATCTGAGCGCCCAGGTCCGGCCTCCCGAGCTTTAAGGTTTGTTTGCGCACGCACCACCTTTGCAGGTCGCCTCCTTTGATGTCCAGTTGTTTCTAAGAGATGGTATTATCCACCAAGGTGCATCGACGGCCCAACTCCAACTCGTGTTCGCGTTCACGCTAAAACTGTAAGTCGCCCCGCCTGCTCCGATGCTCTTCGTTGAAGGATCAAGAATAATAGCGGGAGGATTGACGTCGATATTAACAGCCGGGTAACCATTCCATTTCGGCGACGTGAAGCCGGATTTTCCACTGTGGTAAAAGACAGCAAAACAACTTGCGGCATAATTAAAAACATCACTGCCCATGGTAGGTGCATTTCCCATAAAATTCGCATTTCTGAGACCTGTGCATCCCCAAACAGCGCCATACTCAATGTTTGTGACGCTTGAGGGGATCACCAGACTTTCGATGCGATAGCACCCTTCAAAAGCAGATGATCTGATATTCGTTACGCTGGATGGAATCGTATATGTTGTCTCAGCCTTTCCACTTGGATACTGGATCAGAGTATTAAGGTTTTTGTCAAACAGCACACCGTCCATTTCCGCATAATTCAGACTGCTACTTGACACCGCGATTACTGGCAGATTGGGGCAGTAACGAAATGGAGCCCAGCCAATGTTGGTGACACTGGAGGGAATTGTTACAGTTGTTAAAGAGCGGCAAGACCCGAAAGCTAAGCTGCCAATATTGGTGACACTAGACGGAATGGTGACACTCGTCAGCTTGGCGGAACCAGAGAATGAGGAGTCTCCGATGGTGGTGACAGTGGAGGGGATAGAGTAGTTCGCCGGACCACCGCATGGAAATTCAATAAGAAAGTGTTGGTTTTTATCAAAAAGCACACCGTCCAAGTCGCTGTAGGCCGAGTTGGCGCTTGCCACGGTTATTGCGGTTAAGTTGGTGCAATACTGGAACGGAACAGCACCAATGCTGGTTACGCTGGATGGGATCGTCACCCCTGTCAGTCCGCTGCAGTTCGAGAATGCGAAGTTTCCTATGTCGGCAACACCGGCAGGAATTGTCACAGCCGTCAACCCACTGCAGCCGGAAAACGCATAACTCCTGATGCTGGTTACGCTGGATGGGATATTGTAACTGCTCGCACTCCTTGCGCATGGATACTGGATGAGAGAATTCAGGTTTTTGTTAAAGAGCACGCCATCCAAGTCCTTATACGCCGTGTTGTCGCTGGATACGGTTATGGCTGGTAAACTGTAACAAGATGCGAAAGGCGCATCCCCGATGTTGGTGACGCTGGCGGGAATCGTCACGTTCGTCAGTCCATGGCAATCTTGGAACGCAGCGTATCCTATGCTGGTTACACCGTAGGGGATTGTCACGTTGAGTAGTCCCCAGCAGTGGATAAACGCATAGCGTCCAATACGATTTACGCTGGCTGGAATTGCCACGTTTGTCAAGCTGCCACAATGTCCGAAAGCTCCATCTCCCATACTGGTGACGCCAATGGGGATCGTGGCGCTCGCCAGTTGCCAGCAATTCCAAAACGCATAGTTCCCAATGCTCGTCACGCTGGAAGGGATCGTCACGCTGGTCAGATCACTGCAGGCGTAAAACGCTGAATCCCCGATGCTGGTGACGGGTTTCCCGTTGATGGTCGCGGGGATGTCAACTGCTCCAACGGGCCACGTAGTATAGCCGGTAATGGTGATCGTAGAGCCATTATCACTATACGAGAATACTGGCCCATTCGACGCATAGGACAATGCATAAGCTTGGCTTGTGCTGAACGACCCATTTCCCTCGGGATAGCCATAAACACGGATCCAGTAAGTTCCAGGAGTTGTTGCTGAGTAACTGATGGATTCAGAGAGTCCCCGATTTTCATAAGATCCGGCGACCCATGTGG
The DNA here is from genome assembly GCA_037128135.1 of Verrucomicrobiia bacterium. Lineage (GTDB taxonomy): Bacteria > Verrucomicrobiota > Verrucomicrobiia > Chthoniobacterales > Terrimicrobiaceae > QYQL01. The sequence goes on along the minus strand of JBAXXD010000071.1, from coordinate 19,526 downwards.
CATTCGGGCCGTAGAGTTCCAAGTCGTAATCACAACCAGCGGGGACGCTCAGGTTAATGTTCAACTGGGACGTCCCAGTGACAACGATTTTGAACCAATCCTCGTCGGTGGTGTTTGAAATATATCCTTGAACAGTTTGTCCTGCCGAAAGAGGCGTGGCGGTCGGCGAGGTGTTGTTGGGTTCATATGGGTCGGTGGCGGGCGTTGCGGAAACAAGGTAAAAGGCACTTCCATCCGGTTCACCCTCAGCACACCACATCGGTTGTGAGTATCCGGGAAAAGAGATTTTCCAGCGGTTGTATCCGCCGGCGGTAGATGGACCGTCAAGGATTGTTCCTTCAACTCCCTCCGGCAATACTTCATAAGTCGAACTTGTTGAGTCGGGATATCTTCCTCGGAGACCAACGCCATCGGTATTTGCCACCGAAACAAGATTTCCGATTTGGAAGCGGGCAGAGGGCGCAACACTCGTGGTGGCTGGCAGGTAAAATTCCTTCGACGATCCAGCAAGATCAGCCGGAATGTCCAGCGTTGCTGCGTAGGCAATCGGGCCACGGGTAATTTCGATGAGTTTCGATAACCCGAGTTTGTCCGCAAGAATGCTGATCCACCCTTTGGAATCAGTGCTCCCAACTTCTTCCCCGTTAATGGTCACGGTGGCATTCCCCACAGGAAGACCTGTGGAATCCACCTTGCACATCAGCGTCGCGCTATCGGGGGACATGTATTCTATGTATTGGCGATCAACCCACCCTGTGGTTGCATCACGAGCATTCTTGTCCGCATTTTTCATCACAAGTTCTGGAATGGGGACCTCTAAAAACGGCATTTTTTAACAGCATCGTGTTTGGGAAAAACTCAAATGGTCAATTATAGGAAAGCAAGAGGACTGCCAAGTCTGCGTCAGGCGGCGGGCAGGAGTCCTCGCGCACACCAAAGGCAGGGCTATCGGTCTCTTTTTGGCGTTCGCTCATGCCGTCCTCCAGCGTTTGAGGCCCAGACGCTCGATCTGCTCGAACCTCACCATGTTGTAAACCAAATTCGTGAGGGCTATGGCCGCAGTGTTGCGTGCACGCCCCACGCACCGGTTCCACGCGGCCCTCATACTCATGACCATCGTCGCGAAGACGTGCTCCACCCTCACGCGAGTCCGAGACCTAGACCGGTTGGAGCGTCTCTGTTTTCCGTTCAGCGGCCTGTTCCGCCACGCCCGCTCGATTGGTTTGAATTCGACTCTCCGTTCCTCCATCATGGCCCGGCTTGGCTCTCCGTCGTAGGCGCTGTCGGCAAATGTGATCGGGTCGCCTGGCTCGACAAGAGACTCCAGAGCCTGGCTGTCGTGGACAGCGGCATCGGTGACCGCGTAAGAGGTGATGAGTTTGCTCTTGCTGTCAACTTTCACGTGGTTCTTGTAACCGAAGTAGCGCCGCCCGTGCTTGCGGGTCCACCGCGCGTCCGTGTCCTTCTGGCGGGCTTTCGCGGGCATTTGTTCCCAACCTGCCGGGTTCTCGCCCCGCTGGATAAGCCCGTTTTCCTCGCGGCTGTTGCGCTGACGGGGCACCTCTACGAAACTGGCGTCTATCATCTGTCCTTTGCGGGCGATCATGCCCATAGACTCCAGTGCCCGGCCGAATGCGGTGAAGAGAGATTCGAAGAGGCCCGCGCGGTTGAGTGCCTCGCGGAACGCCCAGATCGTTTTCTCGTCGGGGGCTTTGTCGGCGTCACTCAATCCCAAAAAATGCTTGAAGCTCATGCGGTCGGTGATCTGGAACTCGGCCTGATGGTCGCTCAGCCCGTAGAGGCTCTGGATCACCAGCACCTTGAACATCAGTCCCGGTTCAAAGGAAGGTCTGCCTCCCGGCCCTTTCGGGTCGGCCTTAGGCAAGCGGGAAAGGATTGGCGAGAACACTGTCCAATCGATAACCGTGTCCAGACGGGCGAGCGGATCTCCCATCTCGTGCAACTCGTCGAGTCTCGCCACCTTGTCGAACAATGTTCCCTGAACCTTAGCCTTAATATGTTTACCCATGAGTTTGTATTAGCAGGAATCGCGCCACAATCATGCGTTGAAACCATGCGCATATCTGTGTGTGGTCCTAATAAGAAATGTAGTTTTTAGAGGTCCCCGAATGTATATCTTCAGCCAAGTCGTCCCTTCAACTACCACAGGAGTTGAATCGATGCAGACATACTGGCCGTCAAAAACCTGGGCAATGCCGGGTTCACTTGTTGACGGGGGATTAACTCGAGAGTTGGCAGGCGGATTTTTTCCGTTAGTGGCATCTTCGACTACGAGACCATATTGATTTGCAACTGATATTCTTGCGATACTTCCGCTTAGCTTGTGCACATCTGATGCCCTGACCCAGCCTCCTGTTCTTCCGTATATCGTGTTATCTACCCCCGGCAGAAATTTGAAACTTCGATTTGGGAGATTTATAAAATACCATAGAGTCGAGCCCACGGCAACTTGTTTGGTCACACAGTAGGACTGTTCGGGATAGATCTTCCAAACTGTCCAATATGAAAATTTAGAATCAGCAAGACTTGCTGTAATGTTGCCCCCATCGTAATAGTCCCCCGCGATGTTTCTTACATCTACGGGCAGCCCCTGATTAGCTGGGGAAATTATGAACGGGATTGTAGTTGATGGTGCAACATCATCCCTTACAAAATCACGTGGATCATAATAACCATACAAATCGGGATGACCTGGAGTGTATCCGGCATACGATCCATCTCCATCAGCATAAATGGGCGCGTTTTGTTTTACTTCAAAGTGCAGGTGTTTGGGAAACACCCCTAATGCGACCCTGTTGCCTGATTTTCCAGACGTTCCAATTTTTCCAATTTGTTGTTCTTTATAAACCGTGTCTCCTTTTTTGAGGGGAATATTGCCGTCTGTTCCTGCCGGTTCATTTAAATGGCCGTAAACCGTATAAACTCCGGGTTGATGTTTGATAACGATGGAATATCCCAGGTCAAGACTCTTGCCGTCACTTCCATAAACTCCGTCAACGATGCCATCGCCAGCCGCAAAAACTGGATCATTCACGTCTCCTTTCAAATCCACTCCCGTGTGAGAGTTTCTTCCACACTTGTAGCGATCTGTCGGGGGTGGCGCGTCTTCTCTCGCTGCGTATTGCTGGGTAAATTCAACGGGCGATACGGCAGGGTCACCAACCGGCCACCGAAAAGTCTGAGCCCCTAATGCCTGAATTGCTCCGCAAACTCCAAGAAAAGTGAGATGAAACAGCAAATTTCGAATTGTTGAGACTCCCCCCATCATCATTGAATCAATCATTTTCATTCCGTCAGTTTTGAAATCTGGTCATTCTTGCCATGAATGACAAATTGGAATTCTGCTCATCCCGTGTCAAACTCTCCGTCGCGTAAGAAGCGGGAGTGTCAAAAGCATCGGAACGCGAGGCGGTGATTGGGCGGTTGGTGGAATTGCTGCGGGAAGAGCGACTGCGGCGGAAGTTTTCGCTGAACGAAGTCGCGACCCGGTCCGGGCTGAGCCACACGATGGTTTCGCGGGTGGAGAAGCGGGAGCGGCTGCCGACCATCGACACGTTGCTTCGGATCACGGGCGCGCTGGAGGTCGATCTCGGCAAATTGCTTGGCAGGGCGGCCGCCACTGCGGGCGAATGACAAACCGTAGAAGCGGCATCTTGCCGCTTGGGGTCTTCAAGCAAGCGGCGGGACGCCGCTTTTACGATGCTTTGAGCCGGTTTACAGGCTGGAAAGCCTGTGTCACATTGGGGCGCTTCCCTCATGGCTTCGGCGGTTCCTCGCGCACGATGGAGACCGTTGCCTTGGCATCCGTTGGGTCGTAGGAGACGACGCGGCGTCCGTCCGAGCCCTGGCGGCTGCGGGCGTCTTCAAAGATGCGGCGCAGGTTGTTGCCGTTGCGAGCGGCGATTTCCGCGCGGGCGCGGCGGACTTCTTCGACGATGGGATCTTTCATGGTGTTTCCTCTTTTGGCAGCAATTGCTCGGGCGTGCAAATTTCCGGACAGCGCCATCCGTGGCGAAGGCAGATCTCCCGGATGCGGGGCTCCATCTCGGCATTGGCGATGTGCCGACAATTCCACGTCACAAGAAAATCCATCCCATGCACTGCGGCAACGGCAATATGCGCGGCATCGGTTCGCGCCTTTTCGGGCACCGCTCCCTCGGACAGCAGGGCACCGGTCAGCACGAACGCAGGTTCCGTTGCCGGCAATTCCGGCAGGCCACGCAACACCTCCAATCGCAGGCGTGCCGCCTCTGGATCACCGGCCCCCACTTCATCCAGCACAAACTGCGAAATGTGGAGATCGAAACGCTCGTGGCAGGTCGCCCACCATTCGTGCGTCGTCTGCTGGTGCCCGGCAATGACGGTATCCCTGCTCGGACGCGCCGCGAGGTAGCTCGGGATCGTGGTTTCGAGATAGACGCGCGGCTTCATAGCGTGTCACAGGCTCTCCAACCGGGAGGGTGAGGCTCCGTCCGAACCCATATATTTCGGCTCACACGGAGGTTCGCCCTCCCGATCAAAATTGTAGAGCAGGCGTCCCGCCTGCTGTGCGTTGCACAAAAGGGCAACCGGGACGGCCGCCCCACGTCCGCGATTCCGGCCTCCGGATCAATCGGCTTCATGTTGGCTTCCCTCATGGTTTCGGGGGGTCTTCGCGCACGGTGGAGGCCGTTGAAAATTTGTCTTCCGTCCCGACCAGTTTGCGCCACCAGTTCGCCAGCGGTGAGGCGTTGGATTCCTTCCACGCTTCGGCGCGGCGTTGCGTTTCTTCTCGGCCAAGCCTCGCTTCTTCTTCCGCCATTTCCTTTTGGATGCGGAGCTTCATTTCCACACAATCGAACGGTTTTGTTTTCATGGTTCAGACGATTTCCAAGGGCGAGCGGATGTCCAGCAGGCTGTAGCCTTCGCGCAGGTTCACCGCATTAAAAAGACGGATTTTGTCGTAGTGGACGATGTGTTTGAAATTCCAGCTCGCGATCACATCGGCTCCCGCCATGGTCGCCAACGCGACGTGCAGCGCGTCGTTCAATTGGGCCGGGCCAACGATCCCGGCAGCAGCGTAACAGCCCTGCAAAGTCCGCGCCTCAGCAGTGTTGGCCAGATATTCCACGCTGGCGGGCGGCAGCGTCGCGATCCGTGCCTGCACGGCTTCCGGTGCGCGAGCCAGCTCCATGAGCAACAGCTCGGAGACGAGAAGCTTGATGCGCCCGCTCCGCGCCTGTTCCAGCAACTCGCAGCTCGCTTCGGCGAACTCCTCATCCTCACAGCCGCCGATCACGGACGTATCGAGATAGATGCGAGGGGTCTTCATAGCGTGTCACATCCTTTCCAAACTGTGGTTTGGGTTTGAAATGTTGCGAAACGCCATTTTTGAACCGCCCAAGCCCGGCAGACAAGGAAAATAGTGGCACAGGCGCATCTCAAACCGTAGAAGCTGCATCTTGCCGCTTGGGCTTTCCGGCAAGCGGCAAGATGCCGCTTCTACAAATTCACCCGACCAGCCGCGTCGTCCGGGGATCGTCATGATTGGGATGCCACTTTGGAAAAATCCACCTCTTGCGCGTCCCGGAATTTTCGTTATGGTTCCGGTCATGTTTGAGCTGACGCGCAGCGAACAGGCGCTCGTTGCCGGATTCGTTTTCATTTTTTTGCTTGGCTTCGGGGTCAAGCAATGGAGGGAATCCGCGCCGCTCCGTGCTGTTCCTGAGCAGGCGCCCTGAATATCCATGCAGACCACGACATTCCAAGAAGCCGTTGAAGCCGTCTCGCGCGACGACCGGAGATATCATCCGGAGGCGTATCTTTTTTTGAGGGACTCGCTCGACGCCACGCTCAAGCGGCGGAAAAAAGCGAAGGGGGAGGCTGGCGGGCACGTGGCGGCGCCCGAACTGATCGAGGGTTTCCGTCTGCACGCGATCCATGAGTTCGGCCCGATGACGATGACCGTGCTCGAATATTGGGGGGTGCGCTCGTGCGAGGATATCGGGCAGATGGTTTTCAATCTCGTGAACGCCGGGGTCTTCGGAAAAACCGATGAGGATACGCCGGAGAGCTTCGCCGGGGGATTCGATTTCCACAGCGCGTTCGTCGCGCCGTTCCGGTCCGGGAAATTTTCTTTGAACGTTCCGGCGGCGGGCAGCGTCTGAGCTGCGGAATGAATCTGATGCTCGCAACTCTCGCCGCCGCTTCGCTCCACGCTGCGCCGACGAAACCTCCCTCTCTTCCCGCATCCAATGCGCAGGTTTTCACATATGAAAACGGCCTCTCGCTGATCGTGCAGGAAGACCGGAGCGCTCCGGTGGCCAGCGTCCAGGCCTGGTGCGGAACCGGCAGCATCCACGAGGCAGATCGGATGGGCGCCGGGCTCTCGCACATCCTCGAGCACATGCTTTTCAAGGGCACGGAATCGCGCCCGCCCGGGGCGATCGCCAGCGAGGTCCAGAACCTCGGCGGCTATATCAACGCCTACACGTCGTTCGACCGCACGGTTTACTGGATCGATGTCCCGTCCGGCGGAGCCTCGGCGGCGGTCGGGATCCTTGCGGACGCGATGACGAACGCGACCCTGCCCGAGGAGGAATATATAAAGGAACAGGAAGTGATCCGCCGCGAATTTGCCATGGGCTTCGACGATCCCGACCGCCAGAGCACGCAGCTCCTGCTCCGCACGGTTTTTTCCGAGAGCCCGCTCCGGCACCCGGTCCTCGGCTACCTCGATGTCTATAACAAGCTGACCCGCGCCGACGTTCTTCAATACTACAAATCGCGCTACGTCCCGAACAACCTGACGTTTGTTGTCACCGGCGATGTGGATGCGCAGAAAATTCGTGACGAGCTCGGGAAGCTGTTCGCAGCGCAGCCGCGCCGCGCGCTTGACCCGGTGTATGTCGCGCAGGAACCGGTGCAGCTCGGGCGCCGGGATGCCCACGAGGAATTCCCGACTGAGCTGACCCGTCTCGCGCTGGCGTGGAGGGTTCCCGGTCTCACGGATCCCGACACGCCGGCCCTCGAAGTCCTCGGCGAGATCCTCGGCTCCGGGCGCAGCTCGATCCTCAACCGCGAGATCCGCGAGCGCAAACAGCTCGCCCACTCGGTCGGCGCGGGAATGCTCACGATGCAAAACGAGGGCGTCTTCGTCATCCATGCGGTCGCCGATCCGGGCAATCGCGAAGCGGTCGAAAAGGAATCCCTCGCTCTCGTCGAAGGCGTCAAATCCCGCGGCGTCAGCCCGGAGGAACTCGAGCGCGCCAGGAAATCCCTCCTCTCAGAACAGCTCAACTCCCTGACCACCGCGCGCGGAATCGCATCCAACCTCGGATCGAACTGGCTTCTCACGCGGAACCTGAATTTCAGCAGGTATTACCTCGACGAGATCGGCAAGGTCACGGCCGCCGATATCCGGCGGGTCGCGCAGGAATATCTGCGCCCGGACCGCCTGAACGCGACGTCGCTCAACCCGTCCGGGACGCTCGCGAAAGCGGCCGGGACGGACGCGGAGCCGCGCGCCGGAGAGATTAAAAAATTCACGCTTCCGAATGGCCTGCGCCTGGTCGTCCGCAGGGATCCGCGCCTCCCGCTGATCGCGATCAACGCGGTCTTCCGGGGCGGTCTTCTCGCCGAGACGAAGGAGAATAACGGGATCACGAAGCTCTGCGCGCGCTCACTGCTCAAGGGCACAAAGTCCCGCTCGGCCGAGGAGATCGCATCGCAGATCGAAAATGTCGGCGGCAGCATTTCTTCGGACAGCGGGAACAACAGCTTCGGCGTCTCGGTGAATGTGATGCAACCGGATCTGGCACTCGGGCTCGGGCTCCTGGCCGACGTGCTCATCCATCCGTCGTTTCCCGAGCGCGAGGTCGCGCTGGAAAAGCAGTCCCAGCTTGCCGGGATCAAGGCCGAGGACGAGGAGCCGCGATCCGTCGCCCGCAACCTGCTTCGCGAGCGGCTCTTCGGCTCGCATCCTTACGCGCTGCGGAATTCCGGATCCGCCGGATCCGTCGCCTCGCTGGCCCCGGATCAGCTCCGCGCGTTTCACAAGGAGCTCGCCACCGCCCGCAACGGCGTCCTCAGCGTCTTCGGGGATGTGGATCCGGAGACCGTCCGCAAGCTTGTCGAAAAAGATTTCGGCGCGATGCCGTCCGGGGCGCTGGCGTTTGAAAACCCGCCCGCTCCCGTTCCGGTCTCATCGCTTCCTCCTGCGACCGCTCACCTCGACAAGCAGCAGGCGATCGTGATGGTCGGCTTCCAAGGCATGAGGGTGGACGACCCCGACCGGCCGGTCATGGAGCTGATCTCCGAGGCATCGAACGACCTCGGCTCGAGGTTCTTCAACCGCATCCGAGAAAAAATGGGGCTCGCCTATTTTGTGGGAGCCTCCCAGTTCTACGGCCTCGCGCCGGGTGCCTTCCTGTTTTATCTCGGCACCGATCCCAAAAAAGCCGGGCCGGTCACGATCGAGCTCCGCGACGAGATCGCCCAGCTCGCGAAAGACGGCCTCACGGATGAGGAGCTTGTGCGCGCGAAGAAAAAGCTGCTCGGTGCCGAGGCGATCCGCAACCAGAGCAACGCCGCGCTCGCCGCGACCTGCGCGGTCGACGAGCTCCTGGGCGACGGGTTCGACGCGTTCACGCGCCGGAAACAAGTGCTCGAAAAAATCTCGCTCGACGACACCCGCCGGGTGGCCTCAAAGTATTTCCAACAACCCGCCGGCGTCGAGGTCACCGTCCTCCCGTCCGACAAGCAACCCTGATCACTATTATGCCAGAAGTCCAACGCACCACAGCCCTTGGGGAAATGACACAGAAATTCATCGAATTCGTGATGATGCAGGCCCAGCAGGCCGCGATGTTCCTCGGACGCATCCCGAACCCGCAGACCGGAAAGCCGGAGGTCAACCTCGAGATCGCCCGCATGTTCATTGACCAGCTCGAAATGATCCACGAAAAAACCCGCGGGAACCTCACCGCCGAGGAATCCGAAATCCTCACCCGCGTGCTCGGCGACCTCCGGCTCACGTTCGTCCAAGCAGCCGGAAATCCTCCCGCCGCCGTCGAGGCGGCCGTAGCACCCGAGGCGACGCCCGCCCCGGCAGCTCCGGCAGACGCGGCAGCCGTGGCAGACGCGGCACACGCGGACGAGCCGACCGGCAGTGATCTGGAGAGCCGCAAGAAGTTCACCAAGAGCTACGGCGCCTGAGCCGCACTCTCGGAATCAGCGAAAGTTTCGCGGGAATTCATGGCGTGGATCAGAGACCCTGATGAAATTTCGACGCGGGTTTCGGATGGCGGGCTGGGTATCTGTCGCGCTGGCAGGCGGCGTGGCAGTGGCCGTGCTGGCCGTTGGGAGAGGCGAGCACGTCAGCGCGTTGTGGATGGTGGTGGCCTCGCTTTGCACGTTTGCCATCGCGTATCGCTTCCATTCTTCCTGGCTGATGGCGAAGGTGCTGACCCTCGATCCGGCGCGCGCGACGCCCGCCATCGTTCAGGACGACGGACGGGATTATGTGCCGACCAACCGCTGGGTCGTGTTCGGACATCACTTTGCGGCCATTGCGGGGCCGGGCCCGCTGGTCGGGCCCGTGCTGGCGGCGCAATTCGGATACCTTCCCGGCATGCTGTGGATTCTGGTCGGCGCCACGCTGGGCGGGGCGGTGCATGACAGCATCATCCTTTTTTGCTCGATCCGGAGGAGGGGGAAATCGCTTGGCCAGATGGTGCGCGAGGAGGTCGGGCCATTCGCCGGCCTGGTCGCGCAGATCAGCGTGACCCTGATCATGGTGATCATCCTGGCGGTGCTGGCGCTTGTCGTGGTGAACGCGCTGGCCGAGAGCCCGTGGGGGCTGTTCACCATCGCGTCGTCCGTGCCGATCGCCATGGTCATGGGGCTGGCCATGCGGTTCACAAAACTTCCCATCGGCATCATCAGCGCGATGGGCGTCGTCGGGCTCCTGCTCTCGGTCGCCGCAGGGCCATGGATCAAGGCGTCCCCGTTGCTCGAGCATGCGCTGACGCTCAACGCCACCACGCTCGCCTGGGCGATCATGATCTATGGCCTGCTCGCCTCGGTGCTGCCGATCTGGCTGCTGCTGGCGCCCCGGGACTATCTCAGCACGTTCATGAAAATCGGGGTCGTCGGCGGGCTGGCGGTCGCGATCATCTGCATCTCGCCCGCCCTCCAGATGCCGGGGATCACGAAGTTCATCGCCGGGAACGGCCCGGTTTTCGCCGGCCCGGTTTTTCCGTTCTGCTTCATCACGATCGCGTGCGCGGCGGTTTCGGGCTTCCATGCCACGATCGCGTCGGGAACGACCTCGAAGATTCTGGCGAGCGAAAAGGATATCCGGATTGTCGGCTACGGCGCGATGATCACAGAAATGCTGGTCGGCATCATGGCGCTGATCGCCGCCTCCTCGATGCCGCCCGGGGAATACTTCGCCATCAATATGAAAGGCGACCCGGCCACCGTCGTCCAAAAAATTTCTGCCGAGGGGTTCCCGGTGACCGAGCAACAGATGGCCGATCTGGCGGACCGCGTGGGAGAGAAGAACATGATCGGGCGCGCCGGCGGGGCGCCGACATTTGCGGTCGGCATGGCCGTGATGTTCGGCAAGGTGTTCAACAGCAAAACCAGCCTCTCGCTCTGGTATCATTTCGCGATCATGTTCGAGGCGCTGTTCATCCTCACCACGATCGACGCGGGCACGCGGGTCGGCCGGTTCCTTTTCCAGGATCTTCTGGGCTACCTCTGGAAGCCGCTCGGGCGCACCGATTTTCTGCCGGGGAGCTGGCTGGCGAGTATCCTGTTTGTCGGGGCCTGGGGGTATTTCCTGTATGCCGGGGTCATCGATCCGCTCGGGGGGATCAACTCGCTCTGGCCGATCTTCGGCGTCGCAAACCAGCTCCTCGCCGTCATCGCGCTTTCGCTCGGCACGACCGTGCTCATCAAGATGGGGAAGGCGCGATACGCATGGGTTCCTCTCCTGCCGCTGGCCTGGCTCCTCTGCGTCACCATGACCGCCGGCCTGATGAAAATCTTCAGCGCGGATCCGCGGTTGGGATTTCTCAGCGCGGTGGCGGATCTGAAAACGCGCGTTGCCGGCGGAGGCACCTCCTCGCAGCTCGCCGCATGGCAGCACCAGATCCTCAACAATAACATCAACGTCCTGGTGACGGGCGCGTTTCTTGTGCTCGTGACGCTGGTGGTCGGCGCCAATGTCCGCATCTGGTGGAAGCTTCTCGTGGCCGGGGAAAACATCCCGCTTCGCGAGGAGCCCTCTCCCCAGCTCATCGCCACATAATCCTGTGTGATCGTGCTTGCCGGGAAGGTCTTCCTGAACGAGGCTCCCGCACTTTGCCATGCTCACCGTATCCCGTGTTACAAAATCTTTTGGCGGCCGCGTCCTCTTCGAGGAGGCGTCGCTGCAGATCAATACGGGCGACCGCATCGGGCTCATCGGCCCGAATGGCGCGGGGAAGACCACGCTTTTTTCTCTCCTCCTGAAATCGGAAGAGCCGGACGAGGGGACGATTAGCCTCCAGCGCGGCGTGCGGTGCGGATACCTCCCGCAGGAGGCCTCTGCGGCGGCAGACGCCACGGTGCTTGAACTGGCCTGCGGAGAAGAGGCTGACGGACGCGCGGAGGCTTCCGCAAAGCGGATTCTCTCGGGGCTCGCGTTCCGGGAGGAGGATTTCCACCGTCCGATGGGGGCGCTCAGCGGGGGCTGGGTGATGCGCGCGCACCTCGCCCGCCTGCTGGTCGAGGAGCCGGATCTCCTTCTCCTCGACGAGCCGACCAACCACCTCGACCTCGAGACGCTCGGATGGTTTCAAAACCACCTGCTCGGGTATCCGGGCGCGATCCTCGCGATCTCGCACGACCGCGAGTTCCTGAACACGCTCTGCCGCGGGATCGTCGAGATCCGCCACCGGAAGCTCGTCCGCTACCATGGGAATTTCGACGCGTGCCTCGTGCAGAAGCGCGCCCGCGAGGATCAGCACCTCGCCGCCTACCGGAACCAGCAAAAAGAAATCGAGCATCTCGAGCAGTTCATCACGCGGTTCCGCGCGAAGGCCAGTAAGGCCGCGCAGGCGCAGGATCGCGTCAAACAGCTCGCCCGGCTGGAGCGGATCGAAATGCCGGAGTCCGACGAGCCGACCGTGCATTTCAAGTTTCCGCAGCCGCCGCGCAGCGGGCAGCGGGTGATGAGCCTCGAGGGCGTGCGCCAGGCCTACGGCGACCACGTCGTTTACGACCACCTCCACCTCCGCGTCGAGAGGGGGCAGAGGATTGTCCTCGTCGGCCCGAACGGTGCCGGGAAATCCACGCTGCTGAAAATCCTTGCCGAGATGGTGCCGATCGAAGCCGGCGAGCGGACGCCCGGCCACAACGTCACGGTCGGCTACTTCGCGCAGCACCGCGCGGACACGCTCGATCTGAGCAAGACCGTGCTGGAGGAGGTGCAGAGCATCCCGCGCCCGGTGTCCGAGCAGGCCGCGCGCAATATTCTTGGGGCGTTCCTCTTCCGGGGCGACGATGTGTTCAAGCGCGTCAGCATTTTGAGCGGCGGTGAAAAAAGCCGCCTCGCCCTCGTGAAGCTGCTCCTTGATCCGCCCAACCTCCTGCTTCTCGACGAGCCGACGACCCACCTCGACATGCCGAGCATCGACGCCCTGATCCGGGCGCTCGGCCCCTACGAAGGCACGATCATTTTTGTGAGCCACGACGTCCATTTTATCCGGGCGGTGGCGACGTCGGTGATCCATGTGCAGGCCGGCCGGCTGACTCCCTACGCGGGCGACTTCGCGTATTACCTCGACAAGTCGCGCGCCTCGGGCGCCCGCGCGGGAACCGTCGCCTCGCTCGGCAACCACCAGCCGGAGGCCGAGCCGGTCGCCCGCAAGGAATCCGGCCCGGGAATGAAAGAGATCCGCGCCCAGCGCCGGGCGGAGGCCGATGCCCGCGCCGCCGTGAACCGCGAACGCCGCGAACGCGAAAAACTCGCCGCGTCACTCGAGGCCGAGATCGCCGCCCTCGAAGCACGCCAGCGCGAGCTGGCCGCACTCCTCGAAGCGCCCGCAACCTACGAGAACCCGTCCCTCGCCATGGAAACCAACCGCCAGCTCGCCGGCGTCGCCCATGCCCTCGAAAATGCCACCGCCAAGTGGGCCGCCTCGGCGTCCGAAATCAGCGGCGAAGAATGATCCGAACCGGAAAAAACGATGACGAAAAAGGCTCCTCAGCAACCTGCCGGGGAGGTTTTCTCCGCAAAGGGGCAAGATGCCCGCCGATCCTGAACGCGTTCGGCGTCAGGCCGGATCGGCCACCGCAGGAGTCGCCTCCGGGTTCCCGGAGTCAGGGGTGCGCGCGGCCTCGGCCTTCTGGCGAAGCTTCTCTTCCTTCTTCGCCTTTTTTTCCATTTCCCTGCGGCGCTTCTCGAACTGATAATTTGGCTTTTGCATTGATTGGCGCGAACTATGGCAGCAGGAAGCCGGTTGGGCGAGCGAAGAATTTCCGATGGAAAGCCGGTTGTCGCCGGAGGGGATTATTCCATCTCTTGGAAATAAACATACGATATGCGGCCCGCGTAAAACAGGGGGCACGGGCGTCCGGCCCGTGACTCGAGATTGGTTCAAGCTGCGGCGGCGAAGATGGTGCTGCACAGGTTGGGTTCGCCTTTCATGGGCTTCGTGCGGTTGAGAGGCGCGTTCATGAAGTCGCTTAAACTGAACTTCGAGGGATAAAAAACGGAGAGGCTCATCAATACAGGGTTTGCGGGTATTTTGAACTTCCCGCTACTGGCTGCTGATTGGTGAGGGAGTCGAGGAGGTCGAGGATTTTCTTTTGAAGGGGAGTTGGTTCGGTGTCCTGGTCCCAGCCGGTGGCCTATCTGATCGCGAGGTATGATTTGGCCGGGGATGCCTGTGCTGGGTTTCATTGTGCGGGAATCAAGTGCAACCGATAGCATTCGACGGCACGGAAAATCCTCAGGGGAGCAAGCGGAGCCTCTACTTTTGGATGCACAAGGCATGTGACGGATTTGTGACATTCGGCCGCTTTTCCGAGCGGGTGATCTCGCGAACAATTCTGGGTGATTTCGCCATTGCGCCCGCCCGTTCTCCAAGCCGCCCCAAGCCAAGCCTTCCCTGGCAGGCTGCGCGCTGCAGGCGAGCGGGAAAGGCGAACGGGAGTTTTCAGTGATTCCGTTTTCAGCGTTCAGAAAGGCCCGGCATCGCGGGCGGGTGGCCCTTCCGCTTTCCGGTTTCCAGTTTCCGGTTTCAGATTTCTCTTCGTCTGTCTGCTTCTTTTCGGCTTCGCTCCTTCGATTCTGGCCGGGGACATCCTGCGCGGCGGGGCGAGTGCGGGTGCCGGGCGCAAAGCCGCTGACGCCAGGGCCAACGCGGGTGCGCAGGCCGCTGAGCTTGCGAGGATCAAGGCTTCCGACCGGCTTGCGCGGACGACTCAGGCCATCAATGCGATGCGCCAGATGCAAGCCTCCGCGCGCTCGGCCGCGAGCGGCAGCGTCCCCGACGGGCTCGTCCCCGGGGGGCTTGAGCGCCTCACGGGCGGGACATGGACCGGTGCAAATACCCCGGTCCAATCCGGCAACAACGTCAACATCAAACAGACCGCCTCGCAGGCGCTCCTCGACTGGAAAACCTTCAATGTCGGCAGCGGTACCACTGTCGCTTTCGACCAGAGCGCGGGCGGCAACGACTCCGGAAAATGGATCGCTTTCAACAAGGTTTTTGATCCGTCTGGAAAACCTTCCGAAATCCGCGGTCAAATCAAGGCCGACGGCCAAGTCTATATCATCAACCAGAACGGCATCATTTTCGGTGCCGGAAGCCAGGTCAACACCCGCACGCTCGTCGCCTCGTCGCTGCCGATCAATGACAGGCTGGTCGAGCAGGGGCTGCTGAACAACAAGGATGCCCAATTTTTATTTTCCGCGCTGGATGTTCCCGGCGGGGCCAGCGGAACCAAGGCGTTCATCGCGCCCGCCCGTCCTTCAGCTGCGACGGAAGCCATCGGGGTGCTCGTCCAAAAGGGGGCGACGATCTCGGGTCCGGTGAGCAGCGACGGCAACGGCGGCCGGGTCATGCTCGTGGGGGCAAACGTGCGGAACGAAGGCACGATCTCGACTCCCAGCGGGCAGACAATCCTTGCCGCCGGACTCCAGGTCGGCGTCCAGGCGCATAACAGCTCGGATCCCAGCCTGCGGGGGTTGGACGTTTGGGTTGGCGACGTGGGGGCCTATGGAAGTGCCAACAACAACGGGCTGATCGAGTCCTATACGGGAAGCGTGACGATGGCCGGTCGGGTGGTGAACCAAATGGGAATCATTGATAGCTCGACCTCGGTGAATCTCAACGGACGCATTGACCTCATGGCCAGCTACGGCGCGACGGCGAATCCGAACTACAGCAGCTCAACGGCCACGGGCGGCGGCGGGCCGATCTTTCTCAACCAGTTCACGGGAACCGTTGCGTTCGGTCCCGCGAGCGTGACGAGGATCCTGCCGGACTATGCCAGCACAGCAAAAATCCCCGGCACGTCCCTCCCGGAAAACTCGCGGATCAACGTGCAGGGACTTTCGATCCAGATGCAGGGCTCCTCGATCCTCCTGGCTCCCCATGCCGATGTTTCCTTCCGCGCCGGGACATGGACCTATGTGGATGTGGACGCCAACCGCACGATTTTCAAAGCCGACGGCACACCCGAGGACGCGCTGGTCAGCAATTTCTCCGGCGGAGCCCAGCGATTTTTCTACTCCGGCGGCCAGGTCGTTCTCGATTCCGGAAGCCTGTTGGATGTGAGCGGAAGCACGGATGTTTTCGTCCCGCTCGCGCAGCACGTTCTGACAGTCCAGTTCCGCGGATCGGAACTCGCGGACTCCCCGCTTCAGCGCAACTCGATATTGCGCGGGCAGAAGCTGGTGGTCGACATCCGGCGATCCGGTCAATACGGCGGACGCCAATGGCTCGGGAGCCCGCTGGGCGACCTCACCGGGGTGGCGGGAATTATCGAGCGCAATGTCGCCCAACTGACTGCGGACGGCGGCAAGGTGAACATCCAAAGCGGCGGCTCGATTGTCGTGCAGCCGGGGGCCACGGTGGATGTGTCGGGAGGATATTTCAGGAACGAGGGGGGAGTGATCCAGACTTCCCGCCTGCTGCGCAATGGCTATCTGGTGGACATTTCCAAGGCCACGCCCGACGTGACTTACGATGGGGTTTATGATGGCAAGGCCACCAAGACATCATCGAAGTGGGGCGTCAGCAAAACATTCGGCCACGCGCTGGCCCCCTTGGGCGGATACACTGAGAAGGAATACATCGAAGGTGCTGCGGGAGGAGCGATCAACTTTACCGCGCCTTCGATCATTGTCGGCGGAGCCCTTGTCGGACAGACGATCACCGGGCCGAAGCAACTCGCCGCCTCGGCGGGTTCGACTGCCAATCCGGCGACGCAGGCCTCCCTTTCCTTCACATTCAAATCCGACGCCAGATACGTGCAGGATGCCAGCACGATCAACTATTATGAAATGTCTCCCACTCCACCGGAGATCCGTGTCACGGCGGACAAGCCGGGAGCTTCCGCTTTCGTCCTCGCTGCGGGCGGATCCCTGCCAGCCAGCCTCACCTCCCAATTTGCAGTCAGCACGACGTGGTGGGATGAGGGTGGGTTCGGTTCTGTCTCGGTGGATAACCCGGACGGATCGCTCGTCATTCCTTCCGGGGTGGATGTCAGGATTCCGGCCGGCGGATCGCTGACAGCCAAGGCATCGAATATCACGGTGGACGGCGCGATCACAGCCCCCGGCGGGGCGATCTCCCTGACGGCTTACAACTACTCGCCCTACGATTACCAGAAGCTGGTTGCGACTGATCCTCTCCTCAGCACGAAGCCCGCACTCGGGGTGGTAGCCGGGCGCGGAAGCATCACGCTTGGCGGCGGCGGAAAGTTGGATGTTTCCGGCATGCTGGTGGACGATCGCCCGACATCCACGCAAACCGAAACGGGCCGCCGCATCTTGAGCGGGGGAACGGTTTCCCTGGAAGGCTACACGGTCAACCTTTTCAAAGGCAGTCTGGTGGCTGCTTCGGGAGGTGTCCGGGCCAAGCCGGTCAGCGGATTTGAGTATGGCGGCGGCGGCGCGATCAGCATCCTGGCGGGAAGAGATCCCAATCAGTTGACCAACACCCCGACCTCGATGCTCATCGGCGGCCAATTGAATTTGGAGGGAACCCTCGCCGCCTATTCGGTGAAGCAGGGAGGATCCCTGACGCTCCGTGCCAATCTCATCCAGATCGGAGGCAGCGCGGGCGACCCGACGATGCTCGTCCTCGCGCCGAAATTTTTCCGCAGCGGCGGGTTCACCAGCTACTCGCTCACCGGCATCGGCAAAGCCAGCGGAACGGGCTACATTCCAGCCATCCGTGTTGTTGAAAATACGATCATCGAGCCGGTGGCCGAAAGCCTCGTTCTGTCGCCCGATCGGATCTCGGCCGCCGGGCTTTCCCTCACCCCCATTTTGAAGCCGGTTGGAGAGCGTTCTTCTGTGAGCATCACGATGGCGGCGACCGGGGCGGACGATCCCTTTACGACAGACATTCTCGAGGCAAGAGGGGATATTGTGATTGGGAAAGGTGCCGTCATTCGCACGGATCCGGGGGCGAGTGTGCTGATCGGGACGGATGCGGATCTGAAAAAATCCCTCGCCGACACGGTTTCGATTGATGGGACGATTGATGCGCCCGGAGGAACTATTGGCATTTTCACCCGGAGCAAGTTCCGCCTCGCGCCGGATGTGGAAGCGGTCGGCCTATCGGCATTGCCGACAATTTACATTGGGCCGGATGCCCGGATTTCTGCTGCGGGAACCGTCGTATACAAGCCGGATCCCTTCGGCCGCCGGATCGGCACTCTCTATTCGGGTGGAACCATCAGCCTATATGGAAACATCGTCGCGGAAGCCGGATCGGTACTGGACGTTTCCGGAGCCTCCGCGATCTTCGACATCCACCCCTCCCAGTTGACCGCTGCGGGTCAAACGTTGGTTCCGGCCAACTCCGGGTTGAATACTCTTCCCTACAAACTCCAAACGGTTGCAACCCGCGTGGACAGCAATGGGGGAATACTAAAACTCCATGGTGGCGAGATGCTCCTGAGCGATGCGACATTGCTGGGACAAGCAGGCGGTCCCACCGCCGTGGGAGGCACGTTGTCCGTTTTCTCCGGGCGCTACTACGTTCCGGGCGCGTCAAGGACGAGCGCCGATATTAATCTGAGCGTTTCGCAATCCGGGCTGGCACTCACGGGAGCTCCCAGATCGAGAGGCGTCGGCATCGCTGTCCGGGACTCACTCGGTGCCGTGGTTCCAGGCATGGGATATTTTGCGGCCGACCGTTTTCAGCAGGGAGGGTTCGCTTCGCTGGATCTCGGCTTCAAGTTCCTCCCGGACGCGAGCCCGGTTCCCTACGGCGGAAACGTCGAGTTTGTCGGGCCGGTCACGATCTCGGCGAGCGGCAGCCTCCGGGTGGCCGGCGGGGGAATCATCCTCGCGAATTCCTCTGTGAATCTTTCCGCCAGCTACATCGCGGTCGGGCAGGAAATTGCGCGCGCCAACGCAGTCGGGCTGGATTACCCCGCCCCGCTCAATCCTTCCGATCCGGCTTTTGTCGCGTTCCAACAGGATCCTCCGCCCGCTGTCGGTGGCTCAACGTATTACCCGCAGCCCACCTACGGGACGGGCACGGTAAGCATGAATGCGAAGCTCATAGATATCGGGACGACGGTCTTCCAAAACACGGGCGCGGTCGCATTCACCGCAGTCGGCGGAGATATCCGCGGGGCGGGAACGCTGAGTATTGCTGGCGACCTGACTCTGACGGCCGGACAGATTTATCCTAATACTCTGGCCGCGTTTAATATTTTTGCCTATGACCACGCAGGCGGAAAAGGATCTGTGACGATCAAAGGTTCCGGCTCCCGCCCGATACCGTATTCGGCGGGTGGCAGCCTGAATATTTATGCCTCGACGATCACGCAGGGAGGAACTCTACGCGCGCCGTTCGGCACGATCACGCTCGGATGGGACGGCACGGACTTCGATCTTTCCACCGCCGCATTCGACAGTCCGGTGAATCCCGTTGTCGGAACCGGGCTTCCCGTTCCGACGGCGCAAACGGTCACCCTCGGGGCCGCCAGCGTCACATCGGTTTCGGCAGTGGATTCCACCACAGGCGTCGGGTTAAACATCCCCTTCGGATTAAGTGCCGACGGGCTTTCGTGGATTGATCCCCGGGGGGTGAATGTCACGGTGAGCGGGCTGCCGCAGAAGAGCATCGCGATCGCCGGCAACAATGTGGTGGCCGAGGCCGGATCGGTGATTGACATCCGGGGCGGCGGTGACCTGCTGGCCTATCGTTGGGTCTCCGGGACCGGTGGCAGCATGGATCTGCTCGGGGAAGCGGGGAGCGAGTGGGGCGCGGGGAGGACCTATG